>CAMBVX010000378.1 GCA_945871085.1 Opitutus sp. GAS368
CGGCTGTCCCATGAGCGGGTGCGCCAGACCGGGCAGGCACGGCTGGAGCGGCCGGTCGAGCGCGCGATAGTCCCCCGCGGCTGTCCCACAGCGGCGGAGCAGTTCGGCTAGGTCGCGCGGCAGCCACAACGCCGTCCGCACATAGGTGAAGAGGCGCGTGAAGCTGTACGGCCAGACGCTGCGCCACGCGAGGAAACGCAGCAGCAGATGCACGAGGAGCGCGGTCCACACCTGCCATTGCACCGCGTTGGCGCTGTTGCCGAGGAAGTCCACGAGTTGAACGGTTTGCTTCAACTGTTTGAAAAACACCTCGATCTCCCAGCGGCAGCGATACAGGTCGCACACGGTGACGGGGCTCCACGCGAGGTTGTTCGTCAGGAAAACCATCACGCGTTGCCGGCCGTCGACCTCGACCAACGCGGTGACGCGGCGCAGCACCGTGGGGTAGGACTTGGCAGTCTGGATCACGGTGAGGACCACGAGTTCGTCCTTGAGGATGCGCGGATCGGCGTGCGTGGGCAGGCGTTTCTTCACTTTCACCACGAGGTTGTCCTTGGCGCGCGTCACCCAAAATACGCCGCGGGCAGTGAGGTCCCAGAGGTGGGCAAAGTGGATATACGCTTTGTCGAAGAGCACGATTTCTCCCTCGCGCAGGGCGGCGCAGAGCGCGGGGGCACGCACGTTGTCGTGCTCGCCCGCGGTCTCCACGATCGCGAAACTCGGCAGGAAGCTGCGCAGATCGAGCCGCAGGTGGCACTTCGCGGCGGCCTTGCGCCGACGGTGGCGCGCCCAGTCGATGCAGTTGGCGACGAGCTGGATCGTGGTGGCGTCGACGACGTGGATCGCGCGGCGGAAACGCCACGCGAGCGATTTTCGGCCGCCGCGCGCGAAGCCGGGGTGCTGGGTTTGCAGGTGGGCGAGCATGCGCCAAAAGAGTTTTTCCGGGAGGGTGCTGGGGCGCTCCTTGTTGGCATGACTGAGCGTGTTGCGCGCGGGCGGACTCGCCCCGCGCATCGCCAGCAGCGCGGTGACGCGCAGACGCAGCGCGTCGCACACGTCATTGAGCCCGAGCGCGTGGCTGACCTGCGCATAGAGCATCGCCACGACGTGGCTCCACGGGCTGAACGTGCGCGCACGGGTGTCGGCCCCCGTCTCGCGCGCGAGCTTGGCCACAAGGTAAGCGGGAATCAGTTCGACGAGCTGGCGCAGCACCGTAGCGTGTGCCCGGCTCGGCCGGGATTTCGTTTTTGGTTTTTTCATCCCCTGCCTCTTGGCAGGCCAATCACGCCCGGCCGAGCCTCGCCTTCATCTCACGCTCCCATTTTCTGTGGGACGGCTCTGAAATCCGTTGAAACCAATCCGAATGAACGGAACCCGGTCGGCCGTGTGCGGGAAAACCGCCTGCATGGTTTGACGAGGGGGAGCGCAACGCGCCGGGCAATCGTCTCGCTGCCTCGCTCCTCTACCGCCATAATTATCCTCAAAGTGAATTCCGTCGGAGCGTTGGCGGCGCGCGTGGATCTGAATAAATCGCGAGCGGGCGAGGCTTATCTGGTGCCGGTGGTGGCGGCGGTGCGTGAGGCCCGTAACGGGTTGAGCCCGTCTCCTGGAACGGGGAATGGGGGCGCTCGGCTTTGGTGCCGACAACAAAGCGACGGCGGTGGTGGTGGGTGCGAAGGTCAGAGTGCCGGCGGCGCCGTCATCGGCCGCGGTGGGCAGCGCGACGGTCGCGTCGCTGTCGTCGGCGGGGTTCGCGCTGACGTGGGGGTTGGGCGGCGGGTCGTTTTTGGCGGTGGTGTTGCTATGGTTTTTTTGGCGGACCCGGGCGACCGCTGCGGTGCGAGTGAGCACGACGGCGGAGCGGGTAGCGGATGCGGCGAGCGGCGGGCCGTCGGTTGTGGATGTGGCTGAATGGTCGCATGGACGGTTGCGCGCGGTCGTCGGGGCGATGGCGCAGACCGATGGTTACCAAGTCGCCGTGAGGGCCGGTGGAAGCGAGGGCGATCTGTCGTTGGTGCGGTCGGGTGAGGATCGCGTGACGGTGATTGTGATGTGTGCGGTGGTGAGGGCCGGACCGGTTTCGGCGAAGCGACTGCGCGAGTTGTCTGGGACGAGTACCCTCGAGGAAGTGGGCACCGGCTGGTTCGTCGGATTGGGAGGATGTTCGTCTGAGGCGCGGATCTATGCGCAAGAGCACGGGTTATCGTTGATCGCCGTAGAAAGGTTGCGGGAGCAATTGCGGGCGTTGACCGAGCGCGACCTCGCCAACGTCCTCGCCCGAGGAATGTAAGGGGCGCCGGATACGGGCACGGCGGGCATAAAGCCCGCCCCACACCTGTAGGAAACTGAGCTGCGTCCGTTCCGCTTCACGGCCCGGGGCGCAGAGATTCGCGCCAAGGCCAGAGCGCCGCAGTTTACTGGAGACTCGATCAAGGGATACTCTGGGATACGCGCACGTTTACTGCGAACTCGTCGAGCTCCGAGTTCGCGGTGTTGACGGTGCCGCGATGACGAACGAGCCGTGAGGGTCAGCCGTGTTGGGCGTCGGTTCGGCGGGCGCCCTCCTCGAGGCAACGGACGGCAAGTGCCGTCCAACCAGTTTGGTGATTGGCACCGACACCGCGGCCGGTGTCGCCGTGGAAATATTCGTAGAAGAGCACGAGGTCGCGGAAGTGAGGATCGTCCTGGTAGCGCTGGGTATCGCCGTGGACGGCGCGACGCCCATTTTTGTCGGCGAGGAAGATCGCTCCTAAGCGGCGTTGCAGCTCCAGCGCGGCATCGTGGAGGGTGACCATGTTGCCGGAGCCCTTGGGCACCTCGACCAACAAGGTGTCGCGATAATACTCGTGGTAGCGCTCCAGCGCTTCGACGATGAGATAATTGACAGGGAACCAGATCGGGCCGCGCCAATTGGAATTTCCGCCGAAGAGGTAACTGTTGCCCTCGGCCGGGGTGTAGTCGAGGCGCAGTTCCGTGCTCTCGGCGTTGAAGACGAAGGGGTGAGCCTCGTGAAATTTGGATACACCACGGATGCCGTAGTCGGAGAGAAACTCCGATTCGTCCATCAAGACCTCCATGATCCGCGTGAGCTGCTTGCGCGAAGGGATGGCGAGGATGGTTTTACCGTGGCCACGCGTCGGGTCGGCGCTGGCCGAGCGGATGTTGCGGGCCAGCTCCGGGCGGTGCTTGAGAAACCATTGAAACCGTTTCTTGAAGCCCGGCAGCCGATCAATCTGTTCGGTGTCCAACAACTCCACGGCAATCATCGGCAGCAGGCCGACGAGCGAGCGGATGCGCAGTGGATCGGAGTGAGTGCCGTAGTCGATTTGGTCGTAGTAGAAGCCATCCTGCGAGTCCCACAGGCCGGTGCCGCCGGCGTAGTTGATCGCGTCGACGATCTGGACGAAGTGCTCGAAAAATTTCGAAGCCATGTCCTCGTAGGCGACGTTGACCTTGCCGTCCTGCCACGCGAGCTCGAGCGCCATCGAGAGCATGCTGTTCGCGTAGAAGGCCATCCACGCCGTGCCGTCGGCCTGCCGGAGGTTGCCGCCACCGGGGATGGGCTGGCCGCGGTCGAACACGCCGATGTTGTCGAGGCCGAGGAAGCCGCCGGAGAAAAGATTTTTCCCCTCGGCGTCCTTGCGATTGACCCACCACGTGAAGTTGAGGAGCAGTTTTTGAAAAACACTTTCCAGAAACGCGCGGTCACGCTTGCCGCGGGCGTCGGCGATCTTGTAGACGCGCCAAGCCGCCCAAGCGTGCACGGGCGGGTTCACGTCGCCGAAATTAAACTCGTAGGCGGGGATCTGCCCGTTGGGGTGCATATACCACTCGCGCAAAAAGAGCAGGAGCTGCTGCTTCGCGAAATCGGGGTCGATGCGCGCCATCGGAATCATGTGGAACGCGAGGTCCCAGGCGGCGAACCACGGATACTCCCACTTGTCGGGCATGGAAATGATGTCGCGGCTGTGGAGATGGCGCCACTCGCGGTTGCGCCCGGTCTGGCGGGACGCGGGCGGCTTGGGCGAAGCCGCATCGCCGTTGAGCCAGTTATCGACGACGTAATAGAAAAACTGTTTCGACCACAGGAGGCCGGCGTAGCCCTGGCGAATCACGTTGCGCTCGTCGGGGTTGGCCGTGGCGGGAATCACGCGCGCGTAGAATTCATCGGCCTCGCGACGGACCCGCTCGAACTCGCGGTTGAAGGCGGCCCCGAAGGCGAGCGGCTGGCTGTGCTTGGGCGCGAAGAGTTGCAAGTCGACGGTCTGCTGCCCGCCGGCCGGGATCGTGAGCTCGTAGTGCAACGCGGCCTTGGTGCCGGTGTGGGCGGGGTTGACCGCCGCGCGCTCGCCGTTGACGACGCAGCGATGAAACGCGTCTTTCACGTAGGGCGATGCGTTGGGAGAATTGAAGAGCCGCTCGCTGTTGGTCTCGTTCTCGGTGAACAAGGCATTGGGACGGTTGCCGCCGGAGGACGGGGCGAAATGCAGTTCAAAATTTCCGAGCGACTCGTGGGTCGCCGTGATCGAGCCAGCGGTATTCAGGCCGAGCTGCGGTTTCGTTTTCACGTGCTCATCGGTGTTGCCCCAAGTCCACAGGTTGCGAAACCAGAGCTGGGGCAAGAGATGCAGCGTGGCCGCTTCTGGCCCGCGGTTCGCCACCGTGATACGGATGAGGATGTGATCGGAGTCGGCCTTGGCGTAGTCAGCGAACACGTCGAAATAACGACCTTGGTCGAATACGCCGGTGTCGAGCACTTCATACTCGGCGCCAGCGAGACCGCGCCGACGGTTCTCATTGACGAGATCTTCGTAGGGAAAGGCCGCCTGCGGATACTTGTAGAGACCGCGCATCCACGAATGGGTCGGGGTCGAGTCGAGGTAGTAATACAGCTCTTTGACGTCTTCGCCGTGGTTGCCCTCGGGTCCGGTGAGGCCGAAGAGGCGTTCCTTGAGGATGCCGTCTTGGCCATTCCACAATCCCAGTGAAAAACACAGCCGACATTCGCGATCGGTGATGCCCAGCAGCCCGTCCTCCCCCCAGCGGTAAGAGCGGCTGCGCGCGTGGTCGTGAGGAAAATAGTCCCAGCAATTGCCGCCTTCGGAGTAGTCCTCGCGCACGGTGGCCCACTGACGATCGGAAAGGTAGGGGCCCCAGCGTTTCCAGTTTTTGGTGCGGCCGCGATCTTCGGCGAGCCGTTGATGCTCGGCGGTCGGCGCCGAAACGGGCGGGGCGGGAACGGCGGCCTTGGCCGGAGCGGATTTGGGAGGGGCGGATTCGTTGGACATAAGAGAGGGATTTTGGCGGAGCGGGGAATGAGGCGGACCAACGAGCCGCAGCGGCCCGGTAGTCGAGGTTGACGGCAAGTCGCGTTCGGTGAGGTGGCCAGTTACCAATTTTGTCGCGATGGATCGCCCGATACCGTGGGGCGCAGAGGGCCCATCGGCCGCCGTGGGTCTCTACGCCGGCGTCGAGCCCGGGCACTACGGTGAAACGTGCGCCCGGCAAATCCTCCCACACTCACGAGTAGCGCGTGATCGCGACGCGAGCGGGGCAGCGAGACGATCCCGGAGGCAAAGCCCCCGGGACCATCTGTGTCGAGCCACTCGGGATCGAGCGTGGGCGCAGACATGGCTTTCGCCGGGACTCAGCCGCCCGTATCGAAGCCGGGATAGAGCGTCATGCCGCCGTCGACGTAGAGCGTGGCGCCCGTGACGTAGTCCGAATCGTCCGACGCCAACCACACCACAGCGCGACCGATTTCCTCAGCCTCACCGATGCGGCGATAGGGGATGAGGGTGAGCAGCGAATTGTAAGCTTCGCGGGTGCTCCACGCGGCGGTGTTGATCGGCGTGCGGATGGCGCCGGGGGAAACACTGTTGGCGCGGATGCGCAGCGGCGCGACTTCCTGGGCGATGCTCTTCATCATCAGGGCAACGCCGCCCTTCGACGCCGCGTAATTCACATGGCCCGCCCACGGGATGATATCGTGCACTGAACTAATGCACACGATCTTGCCCGCGGCGCACGAAACATTTTTCACGATGCCGCGGCGTTTGAATTCTCGGATGGCTTCGCGCGCACACAGGAACTGGCCGGTGAGATTCACATCGATCACGCGTTGCCACTGCGCGAGTGTCATCTCGTGAAAGGCCGCGTCCTTTTGGAGTCCGGCATTGTTGACGAGCACGTCGATGGTGCCCCACTCGGAAAACATTTTGCCGAACATGGCCTGGACTTCGCCCTCGTTGCTGACGTCCGCCTTGATCGTGAGTGCTTTCACGCCGGATTTTCGAATTTCGGCGGCGACGGCTTCCGCATTATCGGGCGCAGTCGCGTAATTAACGACGACATCGGCGCCGGCGCGGCCGAGGGCGATCGCGACGGCTTTGCCGATTCCGGAACTGGCGCCGGTGACGAGCGCTTTCTGGCCTTTGAGGAGCGGAAGGACGGCGCGCGTCGAATCGGGCTCCGGGAAGTTTTGCTTAATGAATTCGAGATCAGGGGCGGGATTACTCATAGAATTATAAGAACCGGCGGTTATGGGCACTGGACGTCTTCAGATCAGGCATCCTCGCCATAGTGGGGCAATCCATTAATCGGAGACATCGGTTGCGACTCTGGGTCGGTGTCGGCACTGCGAAAGCGAGTGCCCAGCGGACTTAGCAACGTCGCTGAGCACGTTGAGTGTCGTCGACAAAAACATTTTTTCGGGTCGGCTTTCACTGCCGATGTGAGCGAACGAGTCCAAGGGGAATGATCACGACGCATTTTCAACCGGCGATGCACTTACGTGTGTGGTGCGCGTGACGACGTCTTTGCCACGATCGGTGTGGAGACGTGACGATTTCGGCAGCGAATTCCGACAAAAGGCTGGCTCGCGAGGGTGGATTGCATTGGGTGGTGGGTGTGAATTCGGTCTCTTCTTTTCGTCGCACGCTGCGCGGCCTGATTGTCACCAGCGTTTTCGTCCATGTTTTAGTGT
>CAMBVX010000379.1 GCA_945871085.1 Opitutus sp. GAS368
TAGACCTCCGTTTTACCCGAACCCGTAATCCCGTGGAGCAGCGTCACCCCAAATTTTCCCTCACCCAAACTCGTCGTCATCGCCTCGACCGCCGCCTGTTGCTCCGGGTTCAGCGCATGCGGCTGCGAGGCGACGAGCTCCCCGGACGAGTGGTCGTCGTCGTAGGCGATGCGCTCAATCCGCTGCGTTTCCTCCCGCAGCACACCCCGTTTCACCAGCGCCGCCGCCACTCCCGCGGTCAGATCAAGTCGGGAGAGTACCAGCGTTTTTTTCTGCGGCCGAAACTGCTGCTCAATAAACCGGTAGAGCCGCGCCTGTTGAGGTGCCTTTTTCTCCAAGGCGGCCAATTCCTCGACACTCAGCCGCTGTGCCAGCGAAAGCTGTTTCTCCTGCTTCAAGCCCGCGCCATTGCGCACCGGCGCCGGAATCATGGTCTCGATGATGCTGTCGAGGCCGCACGCGTAGTAGCCGGCCATCCAGCGCGCCAAAGCCAGCAAGTCGCGCGGCAAGGCCGGGAACGGATACACCACCTGCGCGAGTGACTTCAGCCGCTCCACCGGAAAATCACTCGGCGGACCGAGCTCACCGACGATCCCGAGCCGCAGCGTGCTCCCAATGGGCACGCGCACGAGCGAGCCCACCCCCACGGCCGCGCCCAATGTTTCGGGCACACGGTAGTGGAGAACCTTGTCAAAACCGGCGAGTGGGTGGACCCCAACGATCATCGGCTCGCATCACGCCCACGCGCTCGCGACAACGCAAACCCGAAGCCTCGCCGCGCGTACACGAACACATTGACACCCCCCGCGCCCACACGAAACAGTCGCCGTGTGAGCATCACTGCGGCCCGCGAAAAATTCCGAAAGTTTCTTCTGCGAAAAGGACTCCGCGCGACCAGTCAACGCCTGGCCATTTTCGATGCCGCCTTCACGCTCGAGGAGCACTTCACGGCCGAGCAACTGCTCGATCACGCCCGCCAGCTGGACGATTCCGTCTCCCGCGCGACCATCTACCGCACGCTGCCAATCATGACTGGCAGCGCCCTGCTGCGGGAGGTCGATATCGGCTCCGGCGAGAAATTTTACCGCCCCAATCGCGATGGGGCCACCACGCAAGTCGCGCAGGTCGTCTGCGTCGACTGTGACAAAATTTTCGAGATCAGCGCGCCGTTCATGGAGTGGTATGGCAGCACGGTGTCCTCGAAACTTGGCCTGACCCCCGTCTCCCAACGCCTCCAGGTCAGCGCCCACTGCGATGTTTTCCGCCAAACAGGCACGTGCCCTCGCCGCGCCTGAGCTGACTCTCCGGAAAGTTTTTCGAAATATGGCCAAGGAACGAAACCACGATCACGCGTTTGAAATCAGTTTTTTTGAGTCGGTGCTGAGCCGCGCCCCCGGCTACACCGAAGTCGTCGAAATCCTCGGCGGCCTTTACACCCAACACGGCCGGATCGCCGACGGCCTGAAGATGGACCGGAAGCTGGTGAAGCTCCAACCGGCCAACGCCACCGCCCACTACAATCTCGCTTGCAGCCTCGCGCTCACGAAACGCAAGGCCGACGCCCTGCGCTCCCTCCGTCAAGCGATCGCGCTCGGCTACCGCGACTTTGATTGGATGGAGCAGGACCCTGATCTCGAGGCGCTGAAGGCCCATCCCAATTTTCTCGCGTTGCTCGAACAGCTTAAGCCGCAGAGTTGATCGCTCCTCGTTTTAGGGAAACAGTAATTACTGGATCAGCGAAGGCCACGCCCAGGACCGCAGACCCGGGGCCGGAGGCTCGCGCGACCAGTGGGCGCGCAAGGTCCGGGACAAAACCGTGAGCGTCGCGCTCTCGCGCGAGCAATACGCATGGCTCGCCGCCGCCATCGCCAACTGGCGCACCGTGAAGGCGACGCTCAATGCGATGCAACGCTGCAGCCGCACCGTCCTCTTCGCGACCATACCCGACGCTTCGCGCCGTCAACGTATCGGCAAGCGAGCCTTGGGGCTCGTTTAAGTGCCATTCGGGTTAACCTCTGCTATCCGTTTCTCCCGCCTGCGGTCAGTTAGGCCCACCGCTCTCCGCGCAGGCGATCCGCCGTCGCCGAATTCCAAGATTTCGCCCCAGAGGAGAAAGCCATTCACGGCCAATCCTCACTCCTTCGTCTCATCCCTCTCCACGCTCGCCCTCCTCCCCGCTCCCGCCCAACTTCTCCCCATGCGACCGCTCCACCTCTCCTCTTCCCTCCGGCTCCCCTTGCTCCGTCTCCTCGCTCTCTTCACCTCCGCCGCCTTCCTCGCCGCCGCCGAGCCCGCCGGCAAACCCCGCCCCATCTCTTCCGCAGACCTCTGGTCCGTCCGCCGCGCCGGCGCCCTCGACCTCTCCCCCGACGGCTCCCGCCTCGTCTTCACCGTCCAAGATTTCTCTCTCGATAAAAATACTTCCGTCACCCACCTCTGGCTCCTTCCCACTGCTCCCGGTGCCACTGCCCGCCCACTCACGACTGCCGACAGCACCGACTCCACCCCGCAGTGGTCCCCCGACGGCAACCGCCTCGCCTTCACCGCCAAACGCGGCGCCGACGAATCCCCCGCCCTCTACGTCCTCCGCACCGACGGCGGCGAACCCGAAAAAATCCTCGAACTCCCGCTCCCCATCTCCTCGCCCCGTTGGTTCCCCGACGGGAAACGCATTCTCTTCGCGACCCGCACTCTCCCGGCCCTCGGCACCGACTTCGACGCGCTCCGCAAAGAACTGAAGAAACAAAAAGACTCCAAGGTCTCCGCCAAAGTCACCGAGAACCGCGTCTACCGATACTTCGACACCTGGCAGACCGACGGCCACGCCTCGCGCCTCATGGTCGTCGACCTCGCCACGAAAAAAGTCACCGACCTCACCCCGCGCCAAGACCGCCGTTTTCTGTTTAACAACGAAAACCAATTCGACCTCTCCCCCGACGGCAAACACCTCGTCCTCTCCGCGGGCACCACGCCCCCACCCTTCACCGAGCACGAAAATTCCGACCTCCACCTGATCGCCGTCGACAACCCGTCCGCCCCTTGGAAAAATCTCACCACCGACAACCCTGCGGGCTCCGACTCCAGCCCTCTCTTCGCCCCCGACGGCCAATCGATCCTCTTCGGCCGCCGCGCCGGCAAAAACACGTTCTCCGCTTTCACCCGCCTCACGCGCCACCACCTCGCCGCCGCGCGCAACGAAACGCTCTCCCTCGGCGGCGCCGACCTCGCTCCCCAAGACTGGAATTTCTCCCCCGACGGTAAAACGATTTTTTTCCTCGCCGAAGACCGCGGCTTCACGCGCGTCTTCCGCCTCGCCACCGAAGGCACCGCCGCCAAGCCGACCGAAGTCTTTAGCCTCGGCACCAGCTCATCGCTTACCGTCGGCCGCACCGCGCTCTATGTCCTCAACCAGACCTTCTCCCGGCCGGACGAAGTCTTCGCTGTCGACCTCGCCACCGGCACCACCGCCCAACGCACCCACCTCAACACGGCCCTCCTCACCGGCCTCGATCTCGGCCGAGTCGAGCCCTATTCATTCCCCGGCACCGGCGGCGACACTGTATCCGGATGGCTGATCTATCCACCCGCCTTCGACGCCAAGAAAAAATACCCGCTTCTCCAGCTCATGCACGGCGGCCCACACACGATGATCGGCGACGCCTGGTCTCCCCGCTGGAATGCCCACGTGTTCACCGCCCCCGGCTACGTCGCGACTTGGGTGAACCGCCACGGCTCGACCGGCTACGGCGAAAAATACGTCGGCTCCATCGACGCCGCGTGGGGCGAAAAACCCTTCACCGATGTGATGCTCGCCACCGATCACCTCCTCAAAAAACACCCCTTCCTCGACGCCACGCGCACCGCCGCCCTCGGTGCCAGCTACGGCGGCTATCTCGCCTCGTGGGTCGCCGGCCACACGGACCGTTTCAAAGCCATCGTCTGCCACGCCGGCGTCACCGACTTCGACACCCAATACGCCGCCGACTCCGCCATCTACTGGCTCGACCAATCCGCCGGCGGCACCCCGTGGAAAAAGACGCCCGCCTACGACGCGCAGAACCCGATGACGCACGCCGCGAATTTCAAGACCCCCACGCTCGTGATCCACGGCGAACTCGACTACCGCGTCCCGGTCGCGCAAGGCCTTCAATTCTACGCTGCCCTCCAAGGCCAGGGTGTCCCGAGCCGTCTCGTCTACTTCCCGGACGAAAACCACTGGATCCTCAAACCCCAAAACTCCGTCTTCTGGTATGGCGAAGTCCACAGCTGGCTGAAGCGCTGGGTGAAGTGAAAAATACCGTTATTAATCCCCCCCGGGATTTGCCGCGAGCAAAGGAGCTAAACCTCCCAAACGTTGACGGTCGGTGGCTCTGAGTATCCCAGAGGCCTTATCTGGTGCGGCCATAGGGAGTCGAACCCCAAACCTCCAGATTCGTAATTAGAAGGTTGGAGCCCCCCTGGGCGGGCCCGGGCCCGCCCAGGGGGGCTGGGATTAGGCAGGCGCCAAAGCGCATATTCACCGGCTGGTCAGTCAGGTCGATGGCACAAAAGAACAGCCATCCCGTCGACCAGGTGGGCGTTCATCATGGTGCAAGGTATTCCTGGTGGGGTCATGCAACCGTCGGGAGTGTGTCCGCAGGTCCGCCATCTGCGCCGGTGCCAGCAGGCTCAGGATTCTCGGGCACCCGGCCGCGCCGGGCATGAATGACAGCGAGCGGTTCATCGGTGTTCACGACGGCACCGCACCCCTTGCCAACACACGAGCCCTTCGTCGCTTCGACCTTCCCGTCAAACCGGAGTTATACGAATGGATACCTATCGACCGGCACCCACTTAGGCTAGACTGTCAGCCACCCCACGACGCGGTTCGTTTGCGTCAATTACTCCCATGCACCTCGCCCTTTCCCGTCCCCTCTCACGTCGCACGTTTCTCCGTGGTGCTGGCGTCACCCTCGCGCTGCCCGTGCTCAACGCGATGACGCCCTCGTCCCTCCGCGGTGCGACCTCCTCATCGGCCGCCGCACCGCCGAAGCGTTTCGCGTTCATCTACACCCCCAACGGCTACAACCAATCCACGTTTCTCCCTACGCAGACCGGCATGAATTGGTCCCTCCCGACTGCTCTGCAGCCGCTCGCGCCCGTCCAGTCGGACATCACTCTCGTAACTGGCCTCGACCGCACCTACGTCGGTGGCACCGGGGTCCACGCCCAATGCGGCGCCTGCTGGCTCACCAGTTCTCCTCCCGTCGAAACCCTCGACGGCGCCTTCCCTACCAACATCACGTTGGACCAAGTCATCGCGCAGGAACAGGGCCGCGATACCATGCTCCCGTCACTCGAACTCAGCTGCAACGATTTCGCCGACAACAAGGAGACGAAATACTTCGAATGCATTTCGTGGGCCGGCCCGGGCTACGCGGCCAATACCGAAAAAGATCCACGCGCGGTTTTCCGCCGTCTCTTTGGCCGCCCCGCTTCAGGCCCCACCCGCAGCGTCCTCGACGTCGTCCTCGCCGAGGCGCGCGACCTCCAACGACGCCTCGGGCGCGACGACCGCCAAAAGCTCGACGAATATCTCACGAGTGTGCGCAGCACCGAGCAGCGCATCGAGCGCGCCGAGCGTGCGGCCACCCGCATCCAGCACCCGCCGTTTCCCGAGCCCGCGGGCATCCCTGAAAAACGCGGCGACTACCTCCGCCTCCAAGCCGAAATGTTCGTCCTCGCCTTCCAACAGGACCTCACGCGCGTCGCCACCCTCGTCGTCGATCCTGAGCGCTGGGACTCACCGCGGATGTTTCACGACGTCTTCGACAAGCCACAAAATCACCACGTCCTGACGCACACCAAGGGCGAGGACGCCAAGGCCGCGATCACGAAGATCGACCGCTTCCACATCGAGTTTTACGCGCATGTCGTCTCGCGCCTGAAAAGCATCCGCGAGGGTGACGGCACGCTCCTCGACTCCACCGTGCTCGCGATGGGCAGCGGTATCAGCGACGGTGATTCGCACAACTACGGCGACCTTCAGGTTCTCCTCGCCGGCGGCGGCCTCCGTCGCGGCCACCTCCGTTACGACGGAGACCGTCCCCTCGCCGACCTCTGGCTGACCCTCGCCCAGCAGGGTGGCGCGCGCCGTCCGCGTTTCGCCGACAGCACCGGCCCGCTTAAGGAACTGCTCGCCTGAACGCACCTATGGAGCGACGCGCATTTATCAGCCACACCGCGCAAGCCGGCCTCGCCCTCGCCGCTCCCCGGCTCCTTGACGCCGCGCCGGTCGCGTCGAAACCGAAGGCCCTCGTCGGTATCCAAATCGCCGGCCACAGCCTGCTCGACGAAGGGATCGAGCGTTGCCTCGACATCGTGCAATCCACGGCCCGGGCCAATGCGCTTTTTCTCTACAGCCACAGCCATTACGCTGCGCACAACCGCCCGCCTTCCGTGTATGCCGATCACGGCGTCCCGCTGAAAGACGAGCGCAAGCGCAAGATTACGCGTCTCTGGGTCCGCCACGACGACGAGCGCTTCCGCGCCACGTCGCTCCGCTTCCCGCGCCCCGCCGCCGACGAGGAATACGGCGACCGCGACCTCTTCGCGGAACTCGCTCCAGTCTGCCGCGCCCGCAGCCTCCAGCTCTATGCCCGTATCCTGGAACCGGGCACTAGCGAACTGCGCGGTCGGGTCGTCAACTTCGAGCGTGCCATGAGTGTCGGCCTCGACGGTAAACTGTCCGCCCAGCCGTGCCGCAATAATCCCGAGTGGCAGGGCTTCTGGGATGCCCTCGTCGATGACACGATCCGCACCTATCCGCTCGACGGCTACCAATGGGGGGCCGAGCGCGTCGGCCCGCTCTCCGAGCTTCTCTGGCGGGGCACCATGCCGTTCTGTTTCTGCCCGCATTGCGACGCCCGCGCCCAACGCGAGGGCATCAACCCCGCCCGCGCCCGCCAGGGTTACAC
>CAMBVX010000380.1 GCA_945871085.1 Opitutus sp. GAS368
CGCGACGGCCGCACGCTCTCCGGCAACGCCGCCGCCGAAGACGCGCAGCAACTCACGCTCCGTCTCATCGGTCAGGATACCGTGATCGCCAAAGCGGACATCCTCTCCCGCGAGAAATCTCCGGTCTCGATGATGCCCGAAGGCCTCCTCAAATCGCTCTCGAACGACGAAGTCCGCGACCTCCTCGCCTACCTCCGCACGACCGCGCAAGTACCGTTGCCCAAACCCTGAGCCTTGGCGACGCCGGGTACGGCTACCGTGGCCGCCCAGCGCCCATTCGCACCGTTCCTCTTTTCATCATCCGTTTTTTATCGAACGATGTATCCGTCGAAATACGTACGCCACCACCAAGCTAACGCCTCCTGCCACCAGCCCATAATGCTCGGCCTCGCCGGGACCGGTCGCAGCCAACCCCGGTGTCGTGACCGTGGCGGACAGTAACATTAAAACCACCGCACACCGCAGTAGACCGTGCGACCCGTCATGGCGTGGCGGCGAAAAGGTTGGCCGTCGGCCGGGTTTCGGTCGGTGCGCGGAGTTCATCCCACCCCATCGTCGGAATGGCGCGCGGCCAGGTCAGTTCGATCGCCTGCGTGACCCGCCCGAGAAGATTGGCCGGCGTCACCAGCTCACTCTCACGAGAGTTGTTCCCGATTCCCCTCGCCTCCCACCCCCCACGCACCCGGCGGATCAGAGCGTGGGCCACGTGGGATCCACGGTCTCCCATGAAGACTACGGTCATCCCTGGTGCCAGTGTTTCGAAGGGTTGCCGCTCGATCACCAGCAGAGTTCGGTCGCGATAGAGCGGCGCCATGGAGTCTCCGAGGCCCAAGACCACCTCCGCACCTTCCCGGCTCGCGGCATACGCGTTGGCGTGCTTCCACGCCTCGGCCGGCGGTGCGATCGTCGGCACCGGCGAGAGTCCCACCGGGACCGGCCGCACGGCTAGGCCCCGGTGGGTGTTGGCACACCCAGCCAACCACGGCATTGCCGCAGCCAGGATCAACACCACGACCTTTGGCGATCGGCGGTGTTCGGGGTCTGGCACGGTGCAGGGTCGGGAGGCTGTCACAACCCTTCCCAGCATACTCGCCGGCCGCCCGACCCAAGCATCTCCGGTTCCCATTTTTCACGGTCGCCCCGGGATCAATACCCCAGCCATCTACGCCGGAAGTTCCCGGATTTTTCTGCCAAACCCAACCGCGGCCGTCCCCTACGGGGCCTGCGGGCCCCGCACAAACTCCGGTCGCAGCCCAAAATCGCACATCGGTTGGTGGAATACCGGCGTCGCGCTACCAGCGAGGGGCGGCACGATCCAATCCCACGCGGCCGACACGTCCCGCCCGGCCGCTTGCTCCTGCGCGCAGAAACGTCCGAACTCCTCGCTCGCCGTATGGTGATCGACGATCCGGCAGCCCGCTGCGGCGAACGAGTGCAACACCGCCGCATTCAGTTCCACCAACGCCCGTTCTTTCCACAGCGAGGTGGGCGTCTCGGTCCGGAGCCCCATTTTTTCGGCCACGACCGGCAGCAAATTATAACGACCTTCGTCTGCCAGATTTCGGCTGCCGATTTCCGTGCCCATATACCACCCGCTGAAGGGCGCCGCAGGATACTCGGTGCCCGCCACGCGGAGCGCCATGTCGCAGACCACCGGCACCGCATACCACTTGAGGCCGAGCTCCCGGAACCACGGCAGCGTGGGGTGCGACAGGGACACCTCTTTCACGAGACTCCGCGGCACGGGATAAAGTGCAGGGCGCTCGTCTCGCCCGAGCAGTATCCACGGGAGCAGGTCAAACGCCGTCCGCACCTCGGGCGGTTCCCAGCCCAGCGCCAGCGCCTCGGCGGTCAGCGCGCAGTTCAGCGGATCGCCCAACACCGCGCCGCGTTCGCGGTAGCCGGCGTAACTCACCAGTTGCCGATTGCGGATCAGGGGACCGGCGTGACCTCGCTCCGCCGGAGCAAAAACCGTCATCACCGGCCGAATGTCTCCGTCTCGCGTGGCCAACTCGAGATGTTCGCAGAGCGCGGTATACATCCCCACCGAGTTCGTCACCGCCCGACAATCACGCACCCGCAGGCTCCGCCAATAAAGGCGCCCGATACAGCGCGCTTGATTGCGCCACGCCACCCGGGCCGCAAACGCCAGCTCCGCAGTGGACAGCGCCACCGCCCGGCCAGCTGCTCCGTCCGCTGTCGCCACCGCCACCCGCGCAGGGAGCGGCCCTGTCACGACCCCTTCGGCTTCGGCCAATCGGAAAAAATCGTAGATCTCCCCGGGGTCTGCAGGAGCAGCCACCGGAGTAGGGTGAATGGGACATCTTTGCATGAAAAATACGGTGGCCACCGCGGCGGCGGCCACAACCGGAGAACGACAACTATCTTCCGCCCGCCCGATTTTCCGCTGAGGTCAGGCCCGGTCGCTCATCTCACTCGTCCGCCCTTTCTGCGCCGGCCGGATTCTGTCGACGTGGACTCTTAGTCGACGACGCGGGCGCAGAAATGGGCAGGCCACCAGACCCTCCCGGCAGTCCGGACGAGCGCAGCGTTAGGGCACCGGATGCCTTGCTCCCGACGGAAAGTGCACCGGCAAAATCGTCTCCAGCCCCCCTTGGATAATAAGCACCACGCCCACCAGTAAGACCAATGCGACCACCGCCACGATCAACCACGATCACTCCATTCCCCGCAGAATTGATCCCCGTTTCTGGTGGGCGGGCCCGGTGGCCGGTTCGGGCCTCCTTGAGAAACGCCTCCAATTTGATCGCACCCTTCTCCTTCGATGGCAGGACCACTCGGTCTCGGTGTAGGGTACGGCTCATTTTCCTCCTCTTGATCCCGCGGGAGCATTCGTGTTGCGGCCCATGGCAGCCGCCGTTGCGTCGGTCGGCCCATCCGTGGCCTCGGGGGGCTGACCCACCCTGATCCCGGCCACGTCCTCGTCACCCTCGACCCTACCTAAAACCAAGCAGAGAACGACGAGCGCGAGCACACTCGCGCCCACCAGAAAATAAATTTGCGGCATGACTCACTCTACCGCATCGCCAACGATTCGTGCATCCGGTCCATTCCTCACTTGCTCGTATAATTTTCACCCAGCGCCCCGCACCAGCTTGAGGCCGGCCGTCATTCCTGGACCGGGCACGTTGCGCACCAGCGTGAAATCTCCGCCGCCCAGCCGGGCGAAATTCTGCGCCAGTGCCAAGCCCATGCCCAGGCCCTGCTGCTCATATTTTTCCCGGTTAAACTGCCGCATCACGCCAAATTTCGCCAAGTCCTCTTCGCTCATCCCGCGTCCGTAGTCAGTCACCTGAATTTCGCACGTCTGCGCGGATTCCACGATCTTCACCAGCACCCGTTCGCCCGGCAGCGAAAACTTCAGGGCGTTCTCCACCAGATTGGCGATCACCCTCTCCAGGCCCTCTTCCGGCACCATGACCGTCGCCACCTGGCACGCGATCTCCAGATCATCCGCGCGGCCATACTGCGCCACGCTGTCCTCGCACCAGCGCCGCAACACCTCAGTCGTGATTTGGGTTTTCCTCAATTTGGCGACGCCATCCGGCGTTGGCTCATTCTTGGCCGACTCCAACCATGCCCAGAGCGCAAAATTCTTTGCCACGCCCAGCAACCGCTGCCCCGAGCGGCCAATATTCTGGCCATAGTCCACCAATTCCTTCGCCGTCAGCGTATCGCCCGATTCGCCCAGCAGCACCATCAAATCGGCGTAGCCGATGATTCCCGACAGCGGCGTGCGCAGCTCGTGAGGCAGCACTCGCGTCAAAAACCGTTGCTGGTGGCTCAGGCGATCATTGACCAGCGCCACACGCGCCATCCGCACCTCAATGGTCTTCAGCAAATCCACCGGCAGATACGGCTTCAGCACGTAGTCATCCGCCCCGAGCGACATCCCCATGCGTTGGTCGCTGGATTCGGCTTTGGCAGACATGATGATAAACGGCGTGGTGCGATGGTCGTGATCGCGCCGGACACGCCGGAGCAACTCGAAGCCATCACACCGCGGCATGCGCACATCGCTCAAGATGAGATCCGGCCTCACCCGCGGCAGCGCCTCAAGCGCCTCTTGACCATCCTGCGCCGATACGACCCGGTAGCCTGCAGAGCGCAAGGTGTCTTCCGTGATCTCCCGAATGAGTGGATCGTCTTCGACCACCAAAATTGTGCTGGGCAATTGCGGGGTCGTCATAAAATGGGGGGATTAATTTCACCAAATGGATTCGCCGAGGGCACACGGTCGGTGAAGGGCAACAGGGGCAATTGCACGGAAAATTTCCGGGGAAACTTCGCCGTAAACGTGGAGCCCTTTCCCTCTTGGCTCTCAAGCTCCACCTTGCCGCCGTGAAACGACGCGCACCGCTGGACAATCGTCAGCCCAAGGCCCGTGCCCGCCACCGTGCCAATATTGCCCGCCCGGAAAAACGGGGTGAAGAGTTTCGCTTGGTCTTTCTGCGGAATGCCCCTCCCACCGTCTGTGACTGTCAGCCACCACTCATTTTCGTCGGCCCCCACGTGCACCGACACGATTCCCGTCGAATACTTCAGACTGTTGGAAACCAGATTCTCCACCAGCGCGCGCAGATGGCATTCATGCACCAGCGCGGTAAATCCCGGAGGCGTGTTGAGCACAATTTTGAGGCGCTGATTTACCGGCGCTATGGCGGTTCCCTTCACCAGTTTCTTCAGCAGCGGCCCCAGTTCCACCTGCTCCGGCAGGGACGACGACAAGTGCTCGATCCGATTCAGCAGCAGCACCTGATCCACCAACTCTCTCAGTGTGCCCAAGGCCTGCCCCTGCAGGTCCAGCCACCGCTCGAAATTCCCCACGCTGGGCCCGGCTGCGCCCGCGAAACTCTGGCTCATCAAATAGTGCACCCCTTGGATGGCGGTCAGCGGCGTGCGAAATTCATGCGACACCATGGAGATAAACTCCCGCTGCATCACCAAGTATTCGTCCCGCCGGCGCGCCGTGTCTGCCAACTGCGCCTCCATCCGACGCGCCGTGGTCACGTCGTTGACCAACGTGCAGATGTGCGTGACGTCACCGGAACCAATCCGTAAGGGCCGTTTTTCGACGTCGAGCACCCACTCGCGTCCACCCCACACTATCGGAAAATCGAAACGTTCTGCCGCGCCGGTTGTTGCGACGCGTCGAGCCACGACAGCCCAGTAGCCAAATTTTTTGTGGTCGGAGAGGCGTACTTCCATGCTCTTGGACTGGCCAAGCGGGTCGACCTCCCGTCCGAAAAACGACGCAGTCGCATCATTCACGAACTCAACGTGTCCAGTCAGACTGCGAATAATGACCCCTGTGGGCAACGTGTTCAGAAAAAGCCGAAACATCGCTTCGCTCTTCTCCAATCGCTCACTCAGCCGCGCCTGCGCGGACACATCCTGACAATTGCAGACGATCCCACCGCTCCCCTGCAGCGAGAGCGAAAGCGCCTCCAGAAAGAGCGATCCGTCCTTGCGCTTCGCCTGCAACAGGCCCCGCCACCGCCCCTTGGCCACCAACTCCGGAAACACCTCCTGTTCGATCTGGCGCACCACCTCAGCGGGATAAAAAACCCGCCACGATTTCCCGATGAGGTCCTCCATTGTCTCGTAGCCAAACAGGGCAAGATGCTCGCGATTGAGATAGAGGAAGTTTCCCTCGGCATCCGTCACCGAGATCCCCTCGTGCGCCTCCTCCATAGCTGAGCGGAGCACGCTCGACGGCTCACCGCCAGCCGACTCCACTGAAATATCCGTCACCGAACCCACCACCACCACCCGCCCCTGCTCGTGGTGCAAAACCAGCACGCCACGCAGCGTCCGTTTGCCCCCATCGCGTCCGATTACCCGCACTTGGCGCACAATTTTCCCGCAACGCGTCAAATCCTCCTGCAGCGTGTTCACCGACGCCCGATCAAAGGCCTCCAACGAACGGGCCCACCCATACGGATTCGCCAACAGCTCCTCGCGCGTCAAATTGAAGAAATCCTCGCAGGGGCCGTCCAGTTTGAGAAACCGATGGGATGCCCGGTCGAACACGAACACCAGTTTCGGCTCCGCCGCCTCAAACCGGCTCAGTGCCGCCCACACCACAGACTCGTCTCCGGCCGCCGGCTCGCACGAGACGCTACGATGATCAGAGCTGACCGGAGTCATGACAAAATCGCGCCGACCGCGTGAAGTTCCGGACCCGCCCCACCCCGGTCCACCGCTTCCGTGGACTGGCCAACCAATCCGAGACTCATCGCGGCATGGAAAAAACCCGCCGGCCCCTTGATATTCATCCGCGCCTTGATCCGCGCTCGGGCTTTGTAAACCCCTGACACCGATATCCCCAATTCAGTCGCAATTTCCTTCAGCGCCTGGCCCGTCGCCAGCCGCCGCAAGATCAACATATCCCCGGCCGCGATCGGCTTGAATACCTTGCGCTGCCGCACGAAATCCCGCAGGAGCCCGCTCATCCGTGAATTCATCGGGAAATTTCCCGCCGCCACCGAGCGCAGCGTGGAAAAAAGCTCCTCCAGCGCCATGGACTTCTCCACAAACGCAGTCACGCCCTGCGCATACGCTTCCAAGATCACTTTGTCAGTCCCCAGTCCGCTGCACATGACCAGCTTCGCCTCGGATCGTTTCGCCCGCAAAGCCTCCAACAACTCCAGCCCCCCCATGCCCGGCAGCATCAAGTCCAGGATCACAATATCCACCGCCAAACCCGCCAACCGTTTCAGCGCCGTCTCGCCGTCGTTCGCTGAACCGACCACCGTAAAATCACCGGACCGGTTCAGCATCTCCGCCAAAACCTCCGCAAAGATCGGATGATCATCCACGATAAAGGTTCGGATCAGCGGCTTTGCCCCAGTTGCGCGGGCTCGAATCATAGGAATATTCTCCATTACACTCTACCTATCGGACGAAACCTACTCCTCCACAAA
>CAMBVX010000381.1 GCA_945871085.1 Opitutus sp. GAS368
GGCGATTGCTTCTCTCGGGATGATCGCCAATCGCGATGCGGCCAAAACGCTGCAACACGTGCTCACCGGCGGACCGGCCGACCTGCGTGTCCCGGCGGCGCACGCCGCGCTCGTGGCCGCTGCGCACTTGGCGAAGGACCGGAATGTCACCGGCGCGCGTGAGTTGTTGGACTCCGTGGTAAAGGCGCTGCCGCCCGGTCAGCTCGCGACCGTGGCGCAAAAGCAGATCGCGGCGCTCGGTGCCAAACCGTAACCTGTGAGTCGAGGGACGTCGCTCGCCGACGTGCCCTTTCGCGACGGGAAAATACGGCCGTCAAAGTCGTTCCGCCAATCTTTCCCTCTTTCTCTTTATCTTTCTCATTCGTCAGGCCTCCGGCTCGGAGAGGCTTGTCGGCCGGAGAGAACGATTAAGAGAAAGATTACTGGGCGCGCGACCGACTTTGACGCCGCCCGGCCCTACGAGGGCGTCAGAACTATTTGAGTACGGAGTCGAGCCGTCGGTCGGCGGTTTCGCACTGGGGGTCGGGGAAATCATGTTCGCTGTCGGGGTGGGCGACGGTGAGGCCCATGTCCTCCGCACGCCTCGTCTGGACTCCGTAGATTCGATGAACGATGTCGCCTCGCCTATTCGATTTGCCGTTTCCCATCACCCGACGCTGCCCGTGACTTGGTTCACCGGGAAAAGCTGCGGGAAATAGGTCTCGTGCACTTTTGCCGGCAGGCCCAAGCGCACCGGGGCTTTGGGTGTATCGGACACGAGCAGGCCGGCTGCGATGGCGAGGGCCAGCACGGAACGGCCGGTGCGGTCGCCGGCGCCGATGATGCGCGCGGCTTCGCCGCGGGGAAATTCGCCGCGGAGCAGTGCTTCGCGCAGCAACAGGAAAACGCGGTCGGCTTCGGGAGCGACCGGCGCGTCCACGACGCGGACGTAGTGCTCGATGCGCCGTTCGAGGCTGTTGAGGTCGAGCAACTGCTCCATGAATGCGATCTGGTCGGCGATCACGCGCAGGGTGAATTCGCAGAAATCCCAGAGCGCGCGTTCGCTGAGATGGCCGCGGCCGTCATCGGCGCTCGAACGGCTGCGCTCTTGGTCGGCGTTGGACAGGCGCTCGTAGTATTCGGTCCGATTGCGCGCGAAGCCGCGCGACAACGACCAGAGACCGCCGCCGTCGATCCCGAGTTGTCGGATCACCGCGTCTGAGAAAAGCCGCACCACGCGACCGTTGCCGTCGCGGAACGGGTGAATCCAGGTGAGGCGGTGGTGACTCGCCCCGATGGCGATGATGCGCTGGATGCGCGAAAAATCGGCCGACTCGTAGCGCCACTGAAAATGGCCCAGCAACCCCGGGACGAGTTCGTGGGGAGGGCCGATGTGCGTGCCGACCTCGACGTCGCGGTCCCGCAAATCGCCGCCCGTGAGCGGCGTCTTTTTGCCTTTCGCAGTGGTGGCCACGCGCATGGCGGCGGGAAGCTGCGCGTAGAATCGCCGGTGCAGTTCGCACAAAAAATTGGACGCAAAAGGCGAGGCGGTTTGAGCCGCAGCCCAGCGCTGCACTTCCAGATGCGCCAGGGAAAGCTGCTGCAGATCGCGTTGCCTGGGCTCGGCGGCGAAGTCTTTTTTCAGCGCCGCTTCGATGTCCCGGACGCGGGTCTGCTGGCCCTCGATGAGATTCGAGTAGTAGCAATGCATCCACCGGGTAAGTTCGGCGACCTGGGTGCGGAACGGCCCGCGCAGCCCGGCAGAAAGGCGGGCAGACCGCTCGACGATCATGCAGGCCAAGTCCTCCAGAGGCCGAAGCTTCTGGACCGGAATGACGGGTTCGATGGCCGTTTTCGTGAGCATTATTGCCGATCGCATTGCCGATCTACGGATGAAGCTATACCCGTATGGTAAGAGAGTTAAAGGATTATGTATGCCGTCGATGCAGCGTTATTGCCGATTGATCGGTAACGCCGAGCGGTGCGCGAGGGGTTGGGCGTTGTCGGTGGGGACGGCAACGGTGCGCTCTGTTATTTCAGCACGGAGTCGAAGAGCCGGTAGGCGGTCTCGCGTTGGGGGTCGGGGAAATCGTGTTCGCTATCGGGGTGGGCGATGGTCAGGCGCGCGGCGGCGTTGAAGAGGGTGTAGACTTCGCGGGCGGCGGCGAGGCAGCGGTCGACGGATTGCCATTGAAAGTTGGCGTCGCGGAGCGGGGCGCTCACGAAGACGGGGCGCGGGGCGAGGGCGCCGAGAATCTCATGGAAATCGTAGGGGATGTCGGCGAGGCGGCCGGCGTAATTCAGCAGGCGCGGCATATAGCGCTCCTGGCACCAGCCTTTTTCCGGAGCCCAGACCGCGGGTTTGCCGCCGTAGTAATCGAGGTAGGAATCGAAGCCGCAACTCGTCGCGACAACGGCGATACGCGGTTCGTAGACGGCGGTGTAGAGGGCATTGTGACCGCCGAGGGAGTGGCCGATGGCACCGAAGCCGGCGGAGATTTTCACGAAGGGGAGCGAGGCGAGGAGGTCGAGGGCGCGGGTGTTGTCCCAGATGGCTTTCATGGTGCCGCTCGCGTAGCCGAGGCCTTTGAGATCGGGCGCGTAGCCGGCGAGGTACGGGTAGGCGGGCGCGATGGTGACGTAGCCGCGCGTGGCGAGTTCGCTGGCGTACTGGCGATTGGGTTTGCCGCCGAGGCCGACGACGACACCCGCACCGGCGGTTTGATCGGTGGGGTGAAGGCAGAGGACGGCGGGAAACGCGCGGTCGTTGGCGGTGAGCGCGGCCTTCGGGATGCAGAGAAAGGCGGGCGTGCGGCTGCCGGGTTCAGATTGGTAGGTGATGCGGCGGAGGACGTA
Source organism: Opitutus sp. GAS368 (assembly GCA_945871085.1). Lineage (GTDB taxonomy): Bacteria > Verrucomicrobiota > Verrucomicrobiia > Opitutales > Opitutaceae > GAS368. The sequence continues at coordinate 2,836 of CAMBVX010000381.1, forward strand.
GGTGTCGCGGTCGATCTCTTCTTCGATGCGCACGTCGAGCGGGACGCGTTTGGGTGACGTCGCGCCGGGATACGCGCCCATCACAGTTTCCATGCCGCGCACGATTTCGGCGCGGCGCTGTGGCCACTCGGCGGTGGTGCGCACGGGGCCGGTGGCGCCAGTGGCATCGCGATAGACGAGGAGATTTTCGCGCGGGAGGCGGGTGGGCTCGGCGGCGGCAGCGAAGGTTGAGAGAGCGAGGGCGGCGAGGGCGAGGAGCGCGGGAGGATGGAGAGGGCGACGCACGGGGTGGGGCATACGACAGCGTCGCGCAGACGCAGGCGTAGTTCCAAGCTCGAATCGGCGCGGGATGGGCGACGGCGCTCAGGGTTCGCGGACCTTCAACCTGGGAAACCACCGGATGAAATCGTGCGGGTTACGCGTGAGCAGTCCCATGCGATTGGCGGCGAACGCGCCGATGAAAATAGCGGCCACGGGGTTCTTGGCGGCTTGGCCGAGGCGCTTGGCAACCACGTAGGCGTGCCACGCGGTATGGGCCCGTTCGGTGTCGGTGGCCGTCCACGGCTCGACGTAGGAAATGCCACCCCAGCACGCTGACAGGAGTATCGCCGGTCCAGCGGACGCGTGATCGCAGTGGCGACCGACGAGTCTGAGAGGCCCCGTCGTCTTGTGCCTTTGTTTGGAGTGTAGCCGCGGGCGCGAGCGAGTGGCTGTTGATCGGCTCGCTGGCGCTCGCTGCTACGGGGGGCTGATAGGGCGGACGTTAGGTCAATCGCCCAAAAGAGTCAGACTTTGATTTGCCGGGTAGCCGCGAGCGCCAGCGAGGGGTGATCCGTCCACTCGCTGGCGCTCGCGGCTACCGAAAAGTCCAGAGTTCAAAGGACGTTGGTATTTGGTCCGCTCGCTGTTGATCGGCTCGCTGGCGCTCGCCGCTACGGGGGCTGATGAGGCGGACGTTGGGTCCACTCGCTGTTGATCCACTCGCTCACGCTCGCGGCTACGGGCGGAAGGGCGCGCTGGGTCTGTCTACAGTCCCGCCACCTCGAAGCCTTTGCGGTAGGGGCGGCGGACGTGGGCGTTCGCGGCCTTCTCGTTTTTGAATTGGAGCTTCGCGGCGTCCCAGTCGAGCGTCGTCTGCGGGAAGCGGACGGCGATGCTGCCGAGCAGAACCGCTTCCGTGAGCGGGCCGGCGTAACCGAAATGTGCTGACGGCTTGCCGGGGCCACCGACGATCGCTTCGGCCCAGTCGCTCCAATGGTGCGTGCCGGCGAGGTCCGGGATTTTGTAGTCGGCGAACTTCACCTCGGGGAAAAGCTTCGGCGTCGCGATGTGCGGGATCAGCAACACTCCCTCGGTGCCAATAATAATCGAGCCTTGGTCGGGCTCCCCTTGGCGCTGCTTTTTTCCGGGGCGGCCAGTGTCGTCGACGGTGGTCGAGGCCAGCGGCTTGGTGGAGGCGATGAGGGCGCGGATCGCGGCGGGCGGGCGGGCGTCGCCGTCATACCACGTGACCGCGACGGTTTTGTCGGCGGTGAAGGCGGTGCCGGGGAAGACGTAGCGGATGTTGGCGTTGACGGCCCAGTTCCACTGGTCGGGGGCGGGGCCCGTGGAGCGGAGGGAGAGCGGGGCGGTGAGGTCGAGGGCTTTGAAGACGGGGTCGAAAATGTGGCAGCCCATATCGCCGAAGGTGCCGGTGCCGAAATCGAGGCGTTTGCGCCAATTGCCGGGGTGGTAGTGGCCGGTGACATACGGGCGCTCGGCGGCGGTGCCGAGCCAGAGATTCCAATCGAGGCTGGAGGGCACGGGGTCAGTGCGGGCGGGCGGCGCGCCGAGGTCGCCCCACTTTTTGCTGCTCCAAGTGTGGACTTCTTTCACTTTGCCGATCGCGCCGCCCTGCACGATGGCGACGGCCTGGCGGTAAACTTTCTGCGAGTGAATTTGGATGCCCATCTGCGTGATCAGGCCTTTTTCGCGCGCGAGGGTGGTGAGCCTACGCGTCTCGTAGATATTATGCGCGAGCGGTTTTTGGCCATAGACGTGTTTGCCGAGCTGCATCGCGGAGTAGCCAATGGGCGCGTGCATGTGGTCGGGCACGGAGACGTTCACGGAGTCGATGTTCTTGGCCTCCTTGTCGAGGAGTTGGCGCCAGTCCTGATAAATACGAACGTCGGGGAAGGCGGCTTTGACGTTGGCGACTTTGTTGAGATCGACGTCGGCGACCGCGACGAGCTTCGCGAACGGGTTACTCATGATGGCCTGGATGTCGGACCACGCCATGCCGGAGGCGCCGAAGCTCGCGTGCCGGAGAACTTTGCTGGGGGCGGCGGCGTGGGCGTTGCGGGCGAAGAACGGCATCGCGAGACCGGCGGCGGCACCGGTGCCGAGGGTCTTGAGGAAAGTGCGGCGGGGGAGTTGGGGGGATTTCATGAGAGGGAGTCTGGGAGAGACGGGGAGACGGGGAGACGGAGAGAGGGGGAGGTGGGGAGATCGAGAGACGGGGAGGTGGGGGCGTCGGTAACTTTGTGGTTACCGGCGCGGGGGTTGGCAATCTTCGTGAGGGGCGGACCACTCGCTGGCGCTCGCGGCTACGGGATCGCTGGCGGGAAAATCAAATGGGTTCGTTGATGACGGGGTTCGTGAGCGTGCCGATTTTTTCGATTTCGATGCTCACGGTGTCGCCGGCTTTCAGGAAGACGGGCGGGGTGCGGGCGAAGCCGACGCCGTGCGGCGTGCCAGTGAGAATCACGGTGCCAGGGAGGAGCGTCGTGCTGGCGCTCAGGAACTCGATGATCGCAGGGACGTCGAAGATCATGTCGTCGGTGTTCCAATCCTGGAGAGTGTCGCCGTTGAGGATCGTGCGGATGCGGAGGGAATTCGGGTTGGGAATTTCGTCGCGGGTGACGAGCACGGGGCCGAGCGGGGCAAAGGTGTCGAAGGTCTTGCCGCGGCACCATTGGCCGCCGCCGCCGTTGCGCTGCCAGTCGCGGGCGGAGACATCGTTGGCGCAGGTGTAGCCGAGGACGTAGGTGAGGGCGTCGGCGCGGGCGACGTTTTTGCAACGCTTGCCGATGACGACGGCGAGTTCGCACTCGTAGTCCACGGAGGTGCTCGGGAGCTTCACGGGGATTTCGATGGGGTCGCCGGGGTTTTGCGTGCACGCGGGATTCTTCATGAAGAGCACGGGATACGGTGGAGGCGGCAGGTTGCTCTCGGCGGCGTGGCGTTTGTAGTTGAGGCCGATGCACGGGAGGAAGACGGGCACGACGGGGGCGAGGAGCTTGCCGGGCGTGACGACGCGGTCGGTGACACGGAAGTCGCCGTAGATATCGCCGGTGATTTCGTGAGCCGAGCCGTCGGGCTGGAGCGAGGCGTAGGCGGGGCCGGTGGGGGTGAGGTGACGGATGATTTTCATTTGGATTTGGGAGAGATGAGGTCGATACCGCGCAGGCCGAAATGCGGTGCGGCGGCGAGGAGGTGCCGGTCGTGGCTATAGATTTCCTTCAGGCCGGCGTCGGCGGCGCAGGCCAGGTGGAGGGCGTCGGCGGTGCGGAGGAAGGCGGCGGGAGGGAGTTTGGCCATGCGTGCGCAAGCCGTGCGAATCAACGCAAGGTCGAGGGGCAACCAGCGGAGCAAGCCGATGGCCTCGTCCTGCTCGTGCGTGCGAATCAGAGCACCGAGCTGCGTTGGGGTGATAGCGCCCTCTCGCTGCTTGCGCTTAAACGTCGCGACCAATTCGAGCCGACCGTGGGCCGCGCACACAAAATCGCCCTTGCCTTCAGCCCAAGACACGACGGCTGGCGCATCAGCCTCGTCGAGGTAGAACTTCGCCAGGTAGGAAGTGTCGAGATAGATCACCGGGCGTCGCGATCCGCGGAGATCAGGACGGTCGAATCGCCGGAAACTTTCGGACGCGGCTTGCGTGCCGCGAGGGTGAAGACCGGTCGGGGGAGGTCGGATTTCTCCCGGGAATTCAGGACGGCGACCTCCTCGCCGTGGTCCGTCACGATGACCGGTGAGGTCCGGGAGGCGCGGACCCAGCGGCCGGTCTGCGCGTGGAGCTGCTTGATCGAAATGGTCTGCAC
>CAMBVX010000382.1 GCA_945871085.1 Opitutus sp. GAS368
ACCATCGCCATCGAGGCGCACGAGGGCAAAGCCCTCGGACCCCTGATTGCTCCCCATTTGCGCACCGTCCTGTTCGATCTGGATCGGGCGGCCGGCGCGGGCGACAAGGTCAAGCGGGGACTGGCCGTCCTCCGGAGCTTTATCGGAGCCCTCAAGCTCGAAGTGGGCGAATTCGCGCTCGGCTTGGACATTGACCCGGAGAAGGGTGCCGCCGACAGCGGTGATCTGGAAATCGATTTGCCCAATCTTTTCGTGGCCGTCGGCGAAGCCGCCGAGGAAAGGAACAGCGCGGTCGCCGTGCTCATCGATGAGGTGCAATACTTCAACCAGCAGGAACTCGGCGCGCTCATCATGGCCATGCACAAGGTGCAGCAACGCCAGCTTCCCTTGGTGCTGCTGGGCGCGGGCCTCCCCATTTTGCCCGGCTTGGCCGGCGAATCCAAATCCTATGCCGAACGGCTCTTTGGTTTCCCCGACGTAGGCGCGCTCTCGGAGCCGGATGCCGCCAAAGCGCTCCGCGATCCGGCGCAGGCCGCCGGTGTGGTCTTCGAGGAGCCGGCCTTGGCCGAAGTCTTTCGCCTGACCAGGGGCTACCCCTACTTCCTCCAAGAGTGGGGCTACCAGTCGTGGAATCTCGCCCCGGCCAGCCCGATCACCTTGCCGATCGTGCAGCGCGCCACCGTCAACGTCACGCCCCGCCTCGATCAGAATTTCTTCCGCGTGCGGTTTGACCGCCTCACGCCCAGCGAAAAAAACTTCCTGCGCGCCATCGCCCACCTGGGGCCCGGTCCCCATCGCACGGGCGACATCGCCGATGCCTTGGGCGTCAAGATCAGCAGCCTCGGGCCCGTGCGCGCCAAGCTGATCAAAAAAGGAATGATCTACAGCCCGGCCCACGGCGACATCGCTTTCACCGTGCCGCTGTTCGATGAATTTATGGTGCGCGCGATTCCTGAATTCAAACCGTAGTCCCCCCGCCGTCCACCCTCTCATGGCCACCGCTCCCGACAAGTCGCTCGAAAACTAGATCTGGGATGCCGCGTGCTCCATCCGCGGCGCCAAGGACGCCGGCAAATACAAGGAGTACATCCTCCCGCTCATTTTCACGAAGCGCCTCTGCGATGTCTTCGACGATGAGTTGAACCGCATCGCGGAAGAGGTCGGCGGTCGCGCCAAGGCCTTCAAGCTCGTGCGGCACGACAAGAAACTCGTCCGCTTTTACCTGCCGCTGGAGCCGAAGTCGCCCGACGATCCGGTGTGGTCCGTCATCCGCACGCTCTCGGCCAATATCGGGGAAGAGCTCACTACGCATCTTCGCGCCATCGCCGACGCCAACCCGCTGCTCACGGGCATCCTCGACCGCGTCGATTTCAACGCCACCACCCACGGCTCGCGCGACCTCGACGACGACCGCCTCTCCGCCCTCATCGGGGCCATCAGCGCCAAACGCCTCGGCCTGCGCGACGTCGAGCCCGACATCATCGGCCGCAGCTACGAATACTTCATCCGCAAATTCGCCGAGGGCGCGGGCCGCAGCGGCGGCGAGCAATACACGCCCGCCGAAGTCGGCTTCGTGATGGCCCGCATCATGGAGCCCGCGCCCGGGATGGATGCCTACGATCCCACCTGCGGCTCCGCCGGCCTCCTCATCAAGCTCGACCTCGTCCTCCGCGAGCGCATGACCGCGGCGAAGAAGAAAAGCTACGCGTCACTGAAGCTCCACGGCCAGGAATACGAGCCCTCCAGTGGGGCCATGGCCAACATGAACATGATCATCCACGACCTCGAAGGCCGCATCGAGATCGGGAACACGTTCAAGAATCCCAAATTCCGCGCCGGCAACCGCCTCCAGACCTTCGACCGCGTCGTGGCCAACCCGATGTGGAATCAGGACTGGTTCAAGGAGCAGGACTACGAGGCGATCCCTTCGACCGTTTCCCAAAAGGCGCCGGCTTCCCCGGCAACAAGGCCGACTGGGGCTGGATGCAGCACATCCTCGCCAGCCTGAAGCCGACGGGCCGTGCCGCCGTCGCGCTCGACACGGGCGCCGCCTCGCGCGGCTCCGGCAACGCCAATACGAACAAGGAAAAGGAAGTCCGCCAGTGGTTCGTCGCGCAGGACTTCATCGAGGGCGTGATCTACCTGCCGGAAAATCTTTCCTACAACACCACCGCGCCCGGCATTATCATCGTGCTCAACCGCGCCAAGCCGAAGAGCCGCGCCGGAAAAATGCTGCTCCTCAACGCGAGCCGCGACTTCGTGAAAGGCGACCCGAAGAATTATCTGCCGGAGGAAGCGGTCACGCGCATCGCGGACACGTTTCTTGAGTGGAAGGAAGTCGAGAAATTCAGCCGCATCGTCGGCACCGATGAAATCGCGAAGAACGATTTTAACATTTCCCCGAGCCGTTACATTCATACCGGTGCCGCGGATGAATACCGGCCGCTGGCGGAGATCGTCGAGGCGTTGGAAGAGTTGGAGGGCGATCCTCTACGCGATGTATTTGGACAAGCCGATGCGCGACCACACGCTGCTCCAGGCCATCGCGCGGGTGAACCGGCCCTATGAAAACGAGGCCGCGGAGATGGTGAAGCCGCACGGCTTCGTTTTGGATTTCGTGGGCATCTTCGACAAATTGGAGAAGGCCCTCGCGTTCGACAGCGACGAGATCAACGCCATCGTCAAAGACATCGGCCTACTGAAGCAGCTCTTCCGGGCGAAGATGGAGTCGAAGGCACCGGCGTATCTCGCGTTGCTCAGCCACGGGTTCAACGACAAGGACGTCGACAATCTGATCGAGCACTTCCGCGACAAGGAGCGGAGCAAGGAATTCTTCCGCGAGTTCAAGGAGATTGAAATGCTCTACGAGATCATCTCGCCGGATGCATTTTTGCGGCCGTTCATCGAAAGCTACACGACGGTCTCCGCCATCTACGAGGTGGTGCGCAACGCCTACACCAAGCGCGTCTATGTCGACCGGGCGTTTCAGAAGAAGACGGACGAGCTGGTGCAGCGGCACATCGGTGCCGTGATGGAGAGCAGCCCGTCGGACTTTGTCACGATCGACCAGGCGGCGATCGCCGCCATCAAGGAGCAGAAGCAGGGCGGTGCCGTCCGCGTGATCAATCTGGTGAAGAGCATCCAGCAAGCGGCGGAGGAAAACAGCGACGACCCCTTCCTCATCGCGCTGGCCGACCGCGCCGCCGCCGTGCGGGAAAGCTTCGAGGACCGGCAGACGACGACGGCGGGAGCGCTGGCCGATCTGCTGCGGGCCATCGAAAAGAACCTGGAGAGAAAACGATGGCAGGCAGAGCAGGGCCTCGACGATCTCACCTCGTTTGTCTTTGCGCGCCTCACGGAAGCGGGAATCGCGCATCCCGAACTCGTGAGCAAAAACGTCAGCCGCCGGTTTGCCGACTATCCACACTGGCGTCAGAGCGAATTCGAGCTGCGGGAACTGTGGAAAAGTCTCATGCGCGCGCATCTCGGCGACTACGAGCGGCTGGACGCACGGTTGCGCCAGACGGCGCGGTAACGAGAAATTGCCGATGCCCGACGCCCTGCCCGCTCCCTCTCTCGAAGCACTCCTCGCCCGTGCGGAGGATTTGGCGCTGTTCTCCATGCGGGCGCGGGGAAGCGTCGCGCCGACATTGCTCGCGTTGGGCGCGGGCGGGCCGATTTGTTTCATCCCTTCGTCGCTCAAGGACGAGCGGGCGAAGGATCAATTTGCGCAGATCGCGCGGCTCATCTGCTTGGCGCACGCGGCGACAGCGGCGGTGATGATCATCGAGGCGTGGATGAAAACGGCGTCGCCTGACGGCACGCTCGATCTTACGGTGCCGCCGTCGCAATCGCTCCACCGGCGGGAAGTGGTCGTGCTCACCGGTGAATCGCAGACCGGCTGTCGACAGAAGCTCATGCCGATCATCCGGACGGGTGCGGGCGGATTTTTCGGCTTCGGGGAATTCACCACCCCGCCGGAGACGACGTTCAGCGGACGCTTCGCGCAAATCCTCCCGCCGAAAGTGCCGACGTCGGCTGAGCAGGCAAAGGCGGCGGCGTTGCTCGCCGTGCCTGGCGTGACAGCGGAGGGGCTGCGGCGCGATTGGTCGGCGAATTGACGGAACGCGGGAACGCAGCGCGATCGCACGCCGTGGCGTGAGACACGGGGTGATCGCTCCGTGGTAGCCGCGCCGGTTACGGCGCGGATTTGGCGCAAGCGCAGGAAAGTGGCGCAAGCCGGCCTTTGCGCCACTTCGACTGAGCGAGTGGCGCCAATGGAAGAATAGCCAAATTACATATGGGAAGCGCACATTAATTTTGCCAGGTCGCGGTTTTTTATGGCGCATAGCAATGTTTTGCGCCACCTCTTGCGCCACATCTTGCGCCACATCCCTCCGCCATGCCCAAAGAAATCCCCACCACCGAACTGAATGCCGTCCTGCGGGCAGTCACGGCCTTGCCGCCGTCGGCGTCGCTGGAGGAAATTGCCGGTCGGCTGCCGCGCTCGCTCGCGCGCCGGACGTTGCAGCGCCGGCTCGCCCACCTCGTGGCCGAAAGCCGGCTCACCGCTCTCGGCGCGCGCGCTGGCCGGCGCTATCAGGTGCCGGGTGTGTCCGCACCGTTGTCGGCCACCCCAGCGCCGTCGCACGAGCCGACGTCGTGGGTCCTCGTCGAAGCACCCGCCGAGGTCGATCCCATCCGCCTATCGCTGACCGCCCAGCAAACTAAAAAACTCGTCGGGCAGCCGATGACGCAGCGCAAGCCAGTGGGGTATGTGTTTTCGTTTCTCGACGGCTACCGGCCCAACGTGTCCGCGTATCTTTCGCCGGCGTTGCGGAAAAAACTCGCCGCGCTCGGGCGGACCACGCGCGAGGCCCTGCCCGCCGGCACGCACCTGCGCAAGGTGATGGACCGGCTGCTCATCGATCTCTCGTGGAATTCGAGCCGGCTGGAAGGTAACACCTACTCGTTGCTCGAGACGCAGCGGCTCTTCGAAGCGGGCGAGGCGGCCGAGGGCAAAGCGGCGCACGAGACGCAGATGATCCTCAATCACAAGGCGGCGATCGAGCTGCTCGCGGAGCACGCGGGCGAAATCGGTTTCAACCGCTACACGGTCTGCAATCTGCACGCGCTCCTTTCGGAAAACTTACTGCCCGAAGCGGCGGCGGGCGGGCGGCTGCGCACGCAGGCGGTCGGAATCGGCGGCTCGGTTTATCATCCGCTCGAGGTGCCCTCGACCATCGAGGAGTGCTTCGATCAAATTCTCGCCACGGCCGCGGCGATCAAAGACCCGTTTGAGCAGGCTTTTTTCGCGATGGTGCAGCTCCCCTATCTCCAGCCGTTCGAAGATGTGAACAAACGCGTGTCGCGGCTGGCCGCCAACATCCCGCTGGTGCAGCACAATCTCGGGCCGTTGTCGTTCGTCGATGTGCCGCAGTCCGACTACACACACGCGATCCTCGGCGTCTATGAGTTAAACCGGGTAGACTACCTGAGCGATGTCTTCGAGTGGGCCTACGAGCGCTCGTGCGCGCGCTACGCTGCGGTGCGGCAGGTGCTGGGCGAACCGGATGCGTTTCGGCTGCGTCACCGTGAGCGCCTGAAGGAAGTCGTCGCAGCGGTGGTGCGCGCCGGCAGGGACAAGAAAGCCGCCGCCACCTTCATCCGCCGCGCGGCGGAGAAATTGCCGGAGCCAAGCGACCGGAAACATTTCGCCGAAATTGCCGAGGCCGAACTCACGAGTTTGCACGAGGGCAACTTCGCCCGCTACCGGCTGCGACCCTCGGAGTTTGCGGCGTGGCAGAAGACTTGGCGCTAGCGTCGCGATCTCGTGATTTCGCATCACACCCCGCACACACCCGCCGTTGACGATACCGCCCGGAGAGCTGGACTGGCGCCTGGCGGGCATGTTCGCCGCCTTGACTCACCGCCGTTGCTCCGAAGAAGTCGTGCATGCCCTCTTCCCGCACGTTCACGCTCGTTCCTCGCCCTGGTCGCTCTGCGACCGGCATCGTTCTCGCCACAGTCCTCTTCCTCGCCGCTGGCTGCGGGAAATCCGAGAAAAATGTCACCGCGCCCGCGCCCGCCGCGCCTCCGGCGGGGCCGGCGTTTGCCGTGCTCGAAACGGACAAAGGGATCGTCGAGATTGAACTCCTTGTCGCCGACGCACCGAAGACCACGGAAAATTTCCGACTGCTGGCCGAACGCGGCTACTACAACGGCCTGACCTTTCACCGCATCGTCAAAGGCTTCATGATTCAGGGCGGCGATCCGCAAGGTGACGGGCGGGGTGGCGAGAGTGCGTGGGGCGGGAAATTTGCCGACGAGATCGTGAAAGACTCGCCGCTTTACCAAAATGGACTCGGCTATAAACGCGGCTTCGTCGCCATGGCCAACGCGGGACCGAATACGAACGGCAGTCAGTTTTTCATCCTGCACAAAGACTACCCGCTCCCGGCGAACTACACCATTTTCGGCCGCGTCACGAAGGGCCTCGAAGTGGTCGATGCGCTCGCCGAAGTCCCCACGACGCGCGGGATGGACGGCGGCAACAGCAAGCCGGCGACGCCGCCGGTCATGAAGAAGGTCACGATCCGGCAGTAACCGGAGGCGGCGCGGCACACCCCCAATCCGAACCTACGTGGGCACGCCGCCCCTCGGACGACACTGGAATCTTGATCGCCTCAAAGCCGTTTTGTCGCCTAATCTTTCTCTGATAAATTGCCGGGCAAAATCCGGCTATTTTCCGAGGGAATGTCACTTACTTGAGAGTGCCGAGTTCTTGAGTGGCGGTCAGGGTTGATCTGGCGCGGCAGTGCGGAGCAATTCGGTCTGGCGGTCGGCGATCTTGACGGAGAGATCGACGCAGCGATCAACGAGTGCGCGGAAGCGTTTGAAGTTGGCGAGCAGCG
>CAMBVX010000383.1 GCA_945871085.1 Opitutus sp. GAS368
CTCCAAAAACTGGTCGTCGGTGGCAGCGACTACGGCCACCACACCCTCACGCGCTTCTTCGCCCTGCACGCGGGCATCATCCCCGGTGTAATCATCGCCTTCATCGTCGCGCATATTTATCTGTTCCGTCGCCACGGGCTCACGCCCAAGGAGCCCCGCCGCCGGCCCGACGCCGCCTTCTGGCCCGACCAAGTGCTGCGCGACGCCGTCGCCTGCCTCGCCGTACTCCTCGTCGTCGTCTTCTTCATCATCCGCTACCGCGGCGCCGAGCTCGGCGCACCGGCCGATGCCTCCGAACAATTCTCCGCCGCGCGGCCCGAGTGGTATTTCCTCTTCCTCTTCCAGCTGCTGAAATATTTTCCCGGCGGCACGGAAATCTGGGGCGCGATCGTCATCCCGTCCCTGCTCATGGGCGTGCTCGTCGCCATGCCCTTCGTCGGCAAATGGAAACTCGGCCACCGCTTCAACATCGGTTTCCTCTGGGCCATGCTCGCCGGCGTCGGGCTCCTGACCTACCTCGCCCGCACCGAAGACGCCCGTAGCCCCGAGTTTCTCCTCGCGGTCCACTCCGCTGAGCGCGACGCCGCACGCGTGATCGTGCTCGCGCAATCGCCCGACGGCATCCCGACCGCCGGCGCCGTCACCCTCCTGCGCAACGACGCCCTCACGCAGGGCCCCAAGCTCTTCGCCAAAAACTGCGCGAGCTGTCACCGTTTCGATGGCCACGATGGTCTCGGCGGTCAGCCCAAGGACAAGATCGCCGCTTCCGACCTGAAGGGTTTTGCGAGCCGCGCATGGATCGCCGGCCTGCTCGATCCGGCCCGCGTCGACAGCCCGCATTATTTCGGTGGCTCTAAGCAGAAAACCGGAAAAATGGTGAAGTTCGTAAAGGAAGATATCGCCGAATTCGACGCCGCGCAAAAAGCCCAGCTGCAAAAAGTCATCGTCGCCCTCTCCGCCGAAGCCGGCCTGAAGGCGCAGTCTGCCGCCGACACCCGCGATGCCGCCGTGATCACGGAAGGCTTCAAGCTCGTCTCGAGCACCGCGATGAACTGCACCGATTGCCACAAATTCCACACGGCAGGCACCGACGATCCCAGCGCCCCGGACCTCACCGGCTACGGTTCGCGCGAGTGGATGCTCGCGTTTATCTCGGACCCCTCGCACGCGCGTTTCTACGGCGAACGCAACGACCGCATGCCCGCCTATGGGCCGGACAAAATTCTCACGGCCGCAGAAATCGGTCTCGTCACCGATTGGCTGCGTGGGGAGTGGTATGAGCCCATGGCCGACCCGACGCCCGACCTCATCGCGCCGCGGAAGCGCGTGTCGCCGGACTAAACCGCCCCGCCATGTCGCGCCCGCCTCCGACGTTCGCGACGGCGCGCCTCGTCGCCCGCATCCCCAGCGCAGAGGACGCGCCCGCCGTGTTCGCCGCCTATGCGAACGACCCCGAAGTCACGCGTTACCTCGCGTGGCGGGCCTATGATCGCGTGGAGCCGCTCGCGGCGTTTCTGCGCGAAGCCGCAGCCAACTGGGAAAAACGCGACGCCCAACTCCCGCTCGCGTGGCTGCTCTGTCACAAAGGCACCAATACGCCAATCGGTTCCATCGGCGTCACGCTCGAAGGCAACGGCCGCGCGATGTTCGGCTACGTGCTCGCGAAAAAATTCTGGGGCCGCGGCATGGCGGCGGAGGCCCTCACCCACCTCGTCGATTGGGCGCTGGCGCAACCGTCACTCTACCGCGCCTACGCGTATTGCGACGTGGAAAATACCACCTCTGCCCGCGTCATGGAAAAAGCTGGCATGGTGCGCGAAGGCCTCCTCCGCCGCTGGCACGTCGCCCCCACGCTCGGCCCTGAGCCGCGCGACTGCCTCGTCTGCGCAAAGGTGCGGTAGCGGCGGTCCGAGGTAGGGCCGGGTCTCTGACCCGCCCATTCGCGTCGAGGGAGTGCGAAAGCGGATCAGAGACCCTGCCCTACTTTTCAGACCGCGCTGGCCCGCGAGTTTATCGCCGCCTTTCTAAACCAGCTTCGATCCGCGCCTACTTCACCTTCACCGGCCGCCCGGTCTTGAGCGATTTCAACGCCGCCTCAGCGAGCACGATCGCCATCCGGCCGTCGTCGGCGCCCACCGGCATCGGCTTCTTGTTAATCACCGCGTCCACGAACGCCGCCAACTCTGCCCGATAGGCTTCGGCGTAACGCTCGAGGAAAAAATACATTGGCTTGTCCGCACTCACGTTCGTGCCATCGGCGAGTTCCACCGTCGTCGGCGTGCGGTTGCCGGCGAGCAGGCGGCCTTTCGCGCCGTGGACTTCGAGGCGCTGGTCGTAACCGTAGGCGGCGCGGCGGCTGTTGTTGATGTGCGCTTGGCGGCCCGACGCGGTCTTCATGAGCACCATCACCGTGTCGGTGTCGCCCGCCTTGCCGACCGCCGGATCGACGAGGCAACTGCCGTAGGCAAAGACTTCGACCGGCTCTTCACCGAGGAGCCAACGTGCCATATCGAAATCGTGGATCGTCATGTCGCGGAATTGGCCGCCAGAAACTTTGATGTAGCTGATCGGCGGCAGCCCCGGATCGCGGCTCGTCACGATCACCTGTTCGACACTGCCGATGTCCCCGCGCGCGATGCGGGCGTGCAGCGCGGCGAAGCTGGGATCGAAGCGGCGGTTGAACGCGACGAACATCGGGACCTTCGCCTTCTTCACGGCCGCGAGGCACTGGTCCACGCGCTTCAGCGAGAGGTCGATGGGTTTCTCGCAAAAAATGGCTTTGCCCGCCCGGGCGGCGGCGATGATCAACTCGGCGTGTGTGTCCGTGGACGAAGCGATAATCACGGCATCAATCTCCGGATCGCCGAGCGCGGTGGCGACATCCGCGACCTGCGCGCGGTGTTTCGCGGCGAGGGCCGCGGCCGCAGCCGGGTTTACATCGACGACGTAGCGCAGCTGGGTCGCACCGGTGGATGCGAGATTGGCGGCGTGGATGGTGCCGATCCGACCGGCACCGAATTGAGCGAAGCGCAGCATGAGCGTGTTAAAAAGAAGACGTGGCAGACGCGAAAGATTGAAACAGCGCGGCTATTTGGCAGCGGTCAAGATTTCCTCTGGCACATGTTCCGCGGCGGATGTCCGCCCGCAGCGCCGCCCTCGCAAAAAAGCCCAATCGCGTTACGCTGCCTCTATGACGACGATCTCCGCGTCCTCCAACCTCGATCATATTTTCATGCTGCGCGCACTGCTCGAAAGCTGCGGCATCACCGCCCATGTGCCGGACGAATTCAGCGCGCAAACCCAACCCTACATCTTTGCCAACGCCACCACCGTCCGCCTCCAAGTCGAAGACGAGGACGCCGCGACCGCCCGCGCGATCCTCCGGCAGAACGGCCACGACCCCGTGGCGTGAGGCGGGTTTCCTCCCCGCCCGCCGCCGTTCACCTCGCCGCGGCCTCAAACGAAGTTTGTCACTTAATACGTGACAACCTTTTCCCCGGGTTTTCCTAGACTTCACAGCGCATAAAACGCCGTGCGACAGCACTTGTCACTTAATACGTGACAAACTTTTCCCCGAGTTTTCCTGAACTTCACGGCGCATAAAACGCCGTGCGACAGCACTTGTCACTTAATACGTGACAAGTTTAGCGGCGGATTTCTGGCGGAGAAAGTACACGGAAACCCGCGGGAAATACTGCGGGCCGCACGTTGCCGTGTTTTCCTCGCGGGTGCCGCGGCGACGCACGGCGACCCGGCCAATCCGCTTGCCGTAGCCACGAAATTCGCGGCAACGTCCCGCCCGACCGATTCCGCATTTTGCGGACCTGCCTTCTCCACCCTATCCCCGCCATGCTGTGCCTGAGCCTCTCCCTTCGCCGCCGAATTGTCTGCGCGGTATTTGTTGTCCTCACCGCTGCTCTCGCCGCCCAACCCGCTGCGCCCCGCCCACTGACCCACCAGGATTTCGACGCCTGGCGCAGCATCGGCGCGCCGCAAGTCTCGCGCGACGGCCAGTGGCTCGCCTATGCGTTCATGCCGCAGGACGGGGACGGCGAGATCATCGCCAAGGAGCTCGCCACCGGTCGTGAGCTGCGCGTGCCGGTCGGCTCGCTCCCGCCGCCCACCGCCACGCCCGGCGAGGAAAACCCCAACCCCGAAGCGCCCCCCACCCCGCGCTCCATCCGCCTCGTCCTGACGAGCGATAGCCGCTTCCTCATCGCGAACACCCACCCGTCGAAGGCCGACGTGCTCGCCGCCCGCAAGGCGAAGAAAAAACCCGAGGAAATGCCGAAGGACGGCCTCGCCATCATCCAACTCGCCACCGGCACCGTCACGCACATCGACGATGTGAAAAGTTTTTCCGCGCCGACGCGGGGCGGCGCTTGGCTCGCCTATTTGAAGGGCGCAAAACCCGAAGAGAAAAAACCCACCGACACGGCGCCCGCCGAGAAACCAGCCGCGGCCACCGTGCCCGACATTGACGATGGAAACGAGGACGACTCCGCCGACCAACAGCGCGGCGGCGCCCGGGGCGGAACCGCCCGCAGCGGCGCGGCGACACCCACCACAGCCGGCGCCAAGGTTTATGGCACCGAGCTGCTCCTGCGCGAACTCACCACCGGCACAGAACGGTCCCTGGCCAACGTCCTCACGTATTCTTTCGCCCGCGACGGCAAAAATCTCCTCTACACCGTCGCGTCGAAAACCGAGCCCGAAAACGGCGCCTACGCCATCGTGCCCGGTAACGACGCGACGCCGATCGCTCTGCTCGCGGGCAAGGGCAAATACACGATGCTCACGTGGGATCGTGAGCAGACCCAAGTCGCGTTGCTCAGCGATCGGGACGACGCGGCCGCAAAAACCCCGCGCGCCAAACTCTACCTCTGGTCGCGCGGCGCCAACGCGGCCGTCGAAACCGTCTCGTCCGCCACGCCCGGTTTCCCCGCCGATCTGGCGGTGAGCGACAAGGCCGCGCCGGCATTTTCGCGCGACGGGAAAAAACTCTACGTCGCGGCCGGCACTCCGCCCAAGCCGCCCCGCCTCCCGGCCGACGCTCTGGCCGACGAGGAAAAAGTGACCGCCGACCTCTGGCGTTGGAACGACGACTACGTGCAGCCGATCCAAAAAGTTCGCGCCACGCAGGACCGCAACCGCAGCTATCGCGGCGTCCTCGACCTCGCGAGCAAACGTTATACGCAGCTCGCCGACGCCACGCTCGCGCAGGTCTCGCTCAGTGACGACGGCACTCGCGCAATCGGCAGCGACGATCGCGCGTATCGAAAACTCAGTGACTACGACGGCCGCTACTCCGACGCCTATCTGGTCGACGCCACGACGGGCGCGCGCCGTGCCGTGTTGAAACAATTCCGCGGTGCCGCGCCGCTATGGTCGCCCGACGGCAAGTGGGCCTCCTACTATACGGAGAAGCACTGGCACGTCCTCGACACCGCGACCGGCGCAACGCGCAACCTCACGGCGAAACTGAAACCCGCGTTCTGGAACGAGCAGGACGACCGGCCCGAACCTCCATCCGCCTACGGCACTGCCGGCTGGACGAAGGACAGCGCCTCCTTCCTCGCCTACGACCGCTTCGACACGTGGCAACTCTTCGCCGACGGACGCGCCCCGCAGAATCTCACCGCTGGCCACGGCCGCGTCACCAAGACCGCCCTACGGGTCCAGCGCATCGAGCCGGTCGACGACGATGACGACGCGCGCGGCCTCGATCCCGCGAAGCCGCTCTACCTGCGCGGCGAAAGCGAGGAGACCCGCGCGAGCGGTTTCTTCCGCACGGCCTTCGCCGCGACGTCTGCGCCCACGCGGCTCGTGTGGGGTGAAAAGAACTACCGCTATCTCGGCCGCGCCCAGGAAGCCGACGTGTTGCTCGTGACCGCGTCACGCTTCGATGAATTTCCCGACGTGCAGGTGACTGACTCATCGTTCGCCAAACTCACCAAGGCCACGGACGGCGGCGCCCAGCTCGCGAAGTTTGCCTGGGGCCGGAGCGAATTGATCTCGTTCCGCAGCACCGACCGCGTGCCGCTCCAAGCCGCGCTCTATCAGCCGGCAAATTTCGATCCGAAGAAAAAATACCCGATGATCGTCTACATTTACGAGCGGCTCTCGCCGGGTGTGCACGGCTTCGTCAACCCCGCGCCGGGCACGAGCATCAACGTTTCATTTTACACCAGCAACGGCTACGTCGTCCTCATGCCCGACATCGTCTACAAAACCGGCGAGCCGGGCCCCAGCGCGCTGCGCTGCGTGCTGCCCGCGATCGATGCCGTCGTGAAGCGGGGCTTCATCAATGAGCAGGCCATCGGCATTCAGGGGCATTCGTGGGGCGGCTACCAAATCGCCTACATGGTCACGCAGACGAACCGTTTCCGTGCCGCCGAAGCGGGCGCCCCCGTCGGCAACATGACGAGCGCCTACTCCGGCATCCGCTGGGGCACCGGCCTGCCGCGGCAGTTTCAATACGAGCAGACCCAGAGCCGTATCGGGAAAAAACTCACCGCTGCCCCGCAGACCTACCTCGACAACTCGCCTGTTTTCCAAATCGCGAAGGTGCAGACGCCGCTGCTCATTTTGCATAACGACGCCGACGATGCCGTGCCGTGGTATCAAGGCATCGAGCTGTTCCTCGCGCTGCGCCGCGAAGAAAAAGCCGCGTGGCTCTTCAACTATAATGGCCAGGCCCACGGTCTGCGCCGGCGCGCCGACCAGAAAGACTGGGCGAAACGTATGCACCAATTTTTCGACCACTACCTCCAAGGCGCCGCCGCGCCCGAGTGGATGGAAAAAGGGATTCCCTACCTCGAACGCGACGAGGAGAAGGTGAAGTTTAACGGAAAAATTTAACAGAAAAGGTCAGTCGTAGCCGC
>CAMBVX010000384.1 GCA_945871085.1 Opitutus sp. GAS368
GTGATCCGCGAGCGTCCGCCCTCTTCCCGTTCGACGACGACGCGCCCGCTCAAAACAAAGAATGCTCCGTCGTCGGCCGCGCCTTGGCGCAGCAAGATGTCGCCCTCGGCCACTTCTATGACCGTCGCGCCAACGAGGCTTTTTTGACGATCCTCGAGCGGAACCGAAGCAAGTTCAGGTAAGTGGCGGGCCAACAATTCCAGATCTCCCTGCCTGGCCTCCCGGGGTTCGGCTACGCCGGTTTCGCCGGGCTCTCGGCTGTGCTCAGCCGGGTGAGCCGCCGCGGTGACGCGGCGGACGACTTGCAGGGCGAGAATGATGAGCGCCGGTCCGGCGGTGAACGCCGAGGCGAGAAAGCGGGGGCCGACGATCGCGGAATTCCAGAAGGGCCGACCGCCGAGTCCCACGTAGAGGAAGGCGGTGACCGTATGGATGGAAATCGCCCAAACAATCGCGACGAAGACGAAGGGGATGTAGAACCACTTCGACGGCTTTTTCTTTTGATACCGGCAGTAGAGCAAGTAGCCGCAAATATACACGTTTAGCAGCAGATACCCGTTCAGCACGATCACGTCCCAGCTCAGCATCGAGGCGGGGAAATTCATTTGGCCGATGCCGGGGATGAGATGCCAGAAGTGGTCCGGCCGGCCGAGATCCACGGTGACGAATGCGAGGCACATGCAAATCGCAGCGACCGCCAACAGCTCTCCGAAGATCACAAGATCGTGCATCTCCTCGTTACCGTAGATGTAGACGGGAATGACCATCATCACGGCGGCGGCGGCGACGCCCACGAGGAACGTGAAGTTGGCGATGTAGACGCCCCAGGAGACTTCGTCGCTCATGCCGGTGGAGGCGAGGCCGTAGACGAGTTGTTTGCAGTAGGCATTGAGGCCGAAGAGGCAGAACGCCGTCAGGAGCCCCATCCAGGCATAGTAGCGCCAGTCGCCGACGAACGCGATCCGGGCGCACCGCCAAAGAAACACGAGGTAGTTGCGGGCGGCGGAGATCATTTGTCGAAGTAGTAGAAGAAGCGCGGGGACGTCCCGATTTCCTCCTTGAGTTGAATGAACACGCGTTTCTCGCGGAGAATGTAGGAGACCTCGCTCTCGGGATCCAAGATGTTGCCGAACTTACGTGCGCCGACCGGGCAGACCTCCAGGCAGGCGGGATAACGACCGGCGCGGGTGCGCTGGATGCAGAAGTGACATTTTTCCATCACGCCCATTTTGCGCGGCCGGTTACCGAGGTAGGCCATGTTGGGGTTGATCTTGTCCTTGGGAATTTCGGGCTTCGCGAAGTTGAAGCGGCGGGCGAAATACGGGCAGGCGGCCTCGCAATAGCGGCACCCGATGCACCAGTCGTAGTCGATCACGGTGATGCCGTCGCTCTCCTGCCAGGTGGCGTTGACGGGGCAGACTTTGACGCAGGGCGGATTTTTGCACTGCTGACACTGCACCGGCATGTAGAAGAATCCTTTTTCGGGCACGGACTCGGGCGCGTAGTTGTGGTCGGCCTTTTCCAGATCGAGCGAACCGTGCGGCAGCTTGAGCACGCGGATGTATTGGATTTCTGGATTACGGGACTGATTGTTCTCGGCGACGCAGGCATGGACGCATTTGCGGCAGCCGATGCAGCGGGTGAGATTCAGGCAGTAGACAAATTCGACGCCGTCCATCGGCTTGAGATCGCGGACGTGCGGGCGGATGCCGTATTGGCGCTGCACGTCGCCCTCGATTCGTTTGATCACCTTGGTCATGTCGTCCGGCGAGAGCTCCTTGTAGTATTTCTGGAGGAACTGGTCGGTGGACGTGAAGTCGCTCAGCTCACGGAGCGGGGAAAGGCTGGCGGCGAGGGCCGTGAGGCCGCCGAAGGCCGCGCTGCCGCGGAGAAAACTGCGGCGGGACATCGCGCGATCGGATGTCTTGTCGGGGAGGGGAGAGGGGAGGGGCATGTCAGAGGGCCGGGTTGGGGTGGGCCGGCGCGGCGTCGACCGCGTGCAGCGGATGCGGGCCGGGCGCGGGCGGGCGGGTGGGGATGCGGGGCGCGTGGGGATCGTGACAGCTCGCGCAACTGAGGCGCTCCGCCGCGCCCTGAGTGCGATCCCAAAAGCCGTTCGTGCGGCCGTGCGCCCCGGCCTCCCAGTCGCGGTAAGTCGGGCCGTGGCAGCTGCCGCACAGCGGCGGAATGTTGTCGAATTTCAGCTCGCGTCCGTCGCGCACCTGGAAGGTGACGAGGTTTTGTTCGTTGTGGCAGTTGTAGCAGAGGTCGTTGCGGTCATGGGAACCGTGGCCCATCACGATGTTTTTGTGCTCCTTCGGGATGATGATCTTGTTGTTCGCGTCGAACCGGATGGGCGGCGGCTTGTTCTTTTCGTGGCAGCTGTAGCAGTCGTAGTCCGAGAGATCCTCTTTGGCTTTGACGAGGTCGGTGTAGGTCTGGCGCCACGGTGTCGTGTCCAGGAACTTCGCGTCGACGGGCGCGATGGCCTGCCTCGGCGCCGCCTGGCTCCGGCCGTTGCCGAGGAACAGCGCGCTCAAGCCCAAAAACCCGACCGTGAGGCCGGCGAGCCAGAGGTTGGTCCGGCGGTCGGAACTCCCGACGGGGGGAGGGGCGGGGTGGTCCATGGCGGGGTTCCTTGGGGTCGACGGCGAAGTGGGCAGGCTATTTCTTCAAGGCGCGCATCACCGGAATCATGGCCTTCAGGTCGGCATCGGACAGGCCTTCGATGGCTTTCATCGTGGTCTTGCCCTTGTCGTCGGTGACGCCGGACTTCATGGCCTTGAACGCCTGCTCATCGGTGAATTTGGCCTGCACCTTGGCGTCGGTGAGATCGGCGATGCCGAGCTTTTTGCCCATCTTGGTATTGCCCTTGCCGTCTTCGCCGTGGCACTTGGCGCAGTGTTCATTCCAATTGGCAGTGGCATCGGCGCCGTAGGTCGAGACGGCGGCGCTGGCGAGGATGAGGGCGAAGAGGTGTTTGGTCGTGGTCATAGTGGGAGTTTAGAATGGACGGGGTGGATCGGGGCGGGGTGGGGCCGGACTGCGAGGAGGACTATCGGCTGAAGGCCGAATTTGTGCTCGCCGCCTTTTGGCTAGCTTGCCGCATTTTTTGTTCGAGTGCGCGTGGCGTGGGGAGAGGGCGCGCGCCCGGTGCAGCTTGGAGTTTCCTTGGTGGCAGGGCTCGAAATCCGGATATTAGCCTAAAAACCGCAGAAGGAGGAACCGCTAATCTTCGCTGATTACCGCTAATGAAGAAGATTGAATCAGTTTCCACCCGATAGGTTGACCCACCAGATCGGTGAATCGGAAATTCATGGACGACCAGATTCTTCCCTATGGATTAGCGCGGATTAGCGAAGATTAGCGGTTAGCCAACTGCTGAAACTAGGATTAGGCCCATCCCGGAAACGCATGGCTCGAGGCCACGGTTGCCGTCAAAGATAGGCCGCCGTTCGCGGTGCACGACGCGAACGAACTCCGCTCGGACCAGACGCACTCGGTGATTTAGGGGGTCGCTCGCAGATGTGGTCGTGGCAGCGACCGCGATCCCGGTCAGCGTGAAGCATGCTGTATCGGATTCATGGATTTGACACGCCACGCCCGGCTACTTCGAGAGCAAGGACGACTTGGGCGGTGGACGCTCCAGTTTTACCGCGCCTCGCCGCTCTCGCGCTCGACCACGGTTTGTTTTGCGCTGGCACGTTGCGGAAGCGGTCGCCGCCTTGCTGATCGAAGATCTCGCCACTCCGCATGGTCTTTCTGAACAGGACCGCGATTGTTTGCCGACGGCCCGGTGTAGAAATCTCTCCGGCCGCCACCTGAGGAAGATCAAGCAGGCGCGTGCCCGCGCCGCGTCAGGCCGTCAGCTGGTAGGAATCAAAGTTTTGGCGGTAGCTGCGCGACCACTGGGTGCGACGAGATTTATTCTGTGTTTCCGGTGTAGCCGCGCCCAGCGGTCGCGGCGCTACTTCAAGCCCACGCAAAGTCTAAGAATCTGGAGCCGTTCGTCGTAATCGTCCTTTTTCCAGTGGAGAAAGGGTCCGATCAGCACCGCCTGATTGATGTGACGATTCCCTAGGCTAGGTCCGCTCATGTAGCCGTTTCTAAAACGCATGAGGGCAAATATTGCGCCTGAGTTGCCAATCGGTGCGCAGTCAACGCGCCGATAAATCTCCATAGTCATTTCCGACTTATTACGAATCTGAATTCTGCCACTCCCCCCGCTAACCTCAAACCACTGCTCTATGAAACCGAAACTGAGACTTACCAAGAACACGCTCATCTTTGGCGGTGCCGCCATCTGGGGGCTGATTCTTTTCGGGTGTATGGCTGTCAGCCGCACCGTTTTGGTCGTGCCCCATATCCCCGGTGCGACGATCGTCGGCGACAAAGCCTGTAAGGAATGTCACGCCGAGCAGGTCGATAAATTCGCCAATGCTTCGCACGCCAAGCTCGCCTTTGCCGATCCCAAGTTGGGCACGACGGGCTGCGAAGCCTGTCACGGCGCCGGCAGCATCCACGCGAAGAACGGTGGCTCCAAGGGCACGATCATCAACTCGAAGAAAGTTTCCGAAGCGTGCTTCGAGTGTCACATCGAGAAACGCGGCGAGTTCAGCCTGACCAACAGCCACCAGGTGCTGAACGGCAAGATGAGCTGCGGCGACTGCCACGATCCACACGAGGGTCGGGCTATCAGGGGCGGCGGCGCCGCGATCGAGGCCGCGAATGAAACCTGCACCAAGTGCCATACGGCGCAGAAGGGGCCGTTTATCTTCGCCCACAACGCCATGAAAGAAGGCTGCGTCACCTGCCACAGCCCGCACGGCTCGATAAACTCCAAGATGCTCGTGGCCCGGGACGCCAATCTCTGCCTGCGCTGCCACGTGCAGACGACCGACCGGAACGGCACGATCTTCGTCGGTGGTG
Organism: Opitutus sp. GAS368; assembly: GCA_945871085.1. Lineage (GTDB taxonomy): Bacteria > Verrucomicrobiota > Verrucomicrobiia > Opitutales > Opitutaceae > GAS368. Next base: position 4,930 of record CAMBVX010000384.1, read on the forward strand.
AGGACCACCGCACCCGCTTGCAAAACGGCACCTGTTGGATCGCCGGCTGCCACGAGGCTGTCCACGGCTCCAATGCCAGCAAAGCCCTGCGTTATTAACCTCCGCACCAACTAAGCCATGAACGCAAAATTCTTCACCCTTCTCCGCACCGCCGGTTTCGCGGCTTGCGCCTTCATCCCGTTTTCCGCCACCCGCGCCGCCGAGGCCGATGCCTTCCCGGTGCCGGAGGAGAACTACATGAAGGTTTCCGGCCAGGCTCTTTCCACCAAGGGCAGCAAGGCCGCCGCCCAAGCCAACACCCAGATTCCCAAGACCGGAGTCGGTGGCCTTGAGGAGCTGAACATTACCCGTGACATCGACAAGACCACGACCTTGGTCATCGACGCTCGGGCCCTGCTCGGCGCTGAAGATTACCTCGCGCAGTTCCGCGTAACCAAGAATGAAGTCGGTTCGTTCGAGGCCGGCTACAAGCGGTTCCGCACGTTCTACGACGGTGCGGGCGGCTTCTTCCCGGTGAACAACGCGTGGCTCCCGATCTATTCGCGCCCCATCTACGTCGACCGTGGCAAATTCTTCGTGAACGCCACCGTCGCGTTGCCCAACGCGCCCGTTTTCACGTTCCGCTATACGAACGAGACGCGCAGCGGCCGCAAGGCCTCCACGATCTGGGGCGACACGGACTTTACCGGTGTGCCGATCTTCTCCCTCGCGGCGCTCAATCCGTTTTCGGCCAACCGGAAAATTATCCCCGCCTACATCCAGCTCGGTGAGCGCCAAGAAACGTGGGTCGCCTCGGTGCGTCAGACGTTTGGCAAAACCACGGGACTGCTTTCGATCAGCGGCCATAGCGTCAATAATCTCAATACGCGTTCGGTCGACCGCTATCCGGGTGAACTAAAACCGTTCCCGGCCATTCCGGCCAATCCACCGACGCTGGTTCCGCCCGCTCTCGCTAATAATCAAGTCCGAGGTTTCGATCAACAGGGCTTGAAGGAATCCGGTCTCACGGTCGCCAGCAAGGTGACGACGGTCGTCAGCGACAAGATCACGGCCTACATCAGTGGTAACTATCATCGCTCCAATAACGACATCGCTGCATCGCGTTTGATGGCGGGCAGCTTCGCAACGTTGACTGGCACGGTGGCTCCGATCGGTTCGTTTACCTCCGGGGGCCGTCCGCCCTATTCCTACAACAGCACGGGCGCGCTGAAGTTGAAAGTCTGGACCGGCAACATCGGTCTCGAGACCAAGCCCACCACCGATCTGAACATCAATTTTGCCGTGCGGGCCGAAGAGTATAAAACCTCCGGCTACAACAACGCCGTCTACGTCAATAATCTCGTCAACCAGACGACTGGCGTCGTCGCCCAGCAGCTCGTGAATGCGCCGAACTCCCAGAAGAACACGGAAAAGCCCTGGACGCCCGCGATCGACGCCCGCTACAGCGGCATCAAGAACGTTTCAATCTACGGCTCATGGGACTATCGTAGCATGGCGCAGGATGAACGCTCGACCTACTCGAGTGTCTCGCCCAGCGGCCTGGTGATCGTGCCGACCTCCAGTAACGCCGCTGACAAGGTGAAGGAAAAACACGCCAATCTGAAGATCGGTGCCCGTTGGTCGCCGAACACCCTTTTCAATTTCCGCAGTGAGTTCTTTACCAAGGATCACGAAAACCGCTTCGACGGCTATGGCCCAAGCCTCGGTGGATATTATGAGCTCAACTACGACATCATCGGCGCGCGTCTGACCGCGATCGTGAAGGCGACTCCGCAGCTCACGTTTAACTCCCGCTACATCGTTCAACGCGGCAAGGCTGCCATGATCAGCACCGGCTTTGTCGAGGGCGACTCGAACGACGCGCGCCGCTATCAATTCGCCGAGACCGTCGATTGGGTGCCGAACAAGGGCTTCTACATGCAGGGCAATGTGAATGTCGTCTTCGACCGGAC
>CAMBVX010000385.1 GCA_945871085.1 Opitutus sp. GAS368
AGCGCAATTTTTGTCTGCCACGACCAGCCGCTCAGGCCGATGCCGATGACGCCGGCGAGTGCGATGCCGCCGGGCCAGCCGGCATGGAGGATGTTAAGCCATTTGGTTTTTTCGCGGGGATACATTGCGGCGACCGCGGCGTTGATGTAGCTCTCGACCGTGCCGTTGCTGAGGGCGAAAATAAACGTGCCCCAGTAGAGCTGCGACGCGTTCTTCGCCGTCACGAGCATCACAGTGGAGACAAGGTGGCAAAAACGGCCAAACGCCGCAACGCGCCCGTAGCCGACTTTGTCGATAATGAAGGAGAAAACGAAAATGCTGAAGGCAAACGGCCAGAATCCGACGCCGAGAATGTCCCCTTTCTGCGTCTCGCTGAGATTAAACTCCGTCTGCCACTCGCCGATGACCTGCGCGCGAACGACAAAGCCGAAGGCGCAGGTGACGAGTGCGATGAAACAGCCCCAGAAGAGGCGGGAATTGCGGGGGGAGTCAGGGTTCATGGTGGGACCGCGCGATGCGCGAAGAAATTCCAGGTGGCAGGAAGGCTTGTTCGAAAGGGGCGTGTGGCGTAAAAAGGTAAGGTGCGCCGGGAATGCGCCGAGGGTGTTAACGACGATTCTACGAGCGATGGTAACCGATGTGACAGGACCGAGAGTATCCCACAGGTGCGGCCACGCATATGAACTATTGCGTAATAAAATTGACGGAACACGTATCGCGAAGAACGAGAATCTGCGTGGCAGTCGCGCGTCGTCCCTCGCGAAGCGGACGGAAATATTTTGGTTTTTCAGAGGAAAAACCGGCCTCTTTGCCAATAGAGACTTGTCGGACTGGCGCGTCGATGAGGGTCACAGAACCGCACCGGTCGGTCCCCGAGTAACCGCGTATAGAAATTGACAATAAATCTCCGGGGAATGTTTGTCCGCCGATCAAAGGATGCCCGCCAGTATCTTTGCTCGGCGCATTCTGCAGTTCGACGAAATCAGTTCACCGATAGCACCCCAGTCCTCTCATCATGAAAGTCGGAATCGACAGTTACTGTTATCACCGTTTCTTCGGCGAGGTCTACCCGATGCAGAGCGCGCCGCTGCATCGTTACACGATGGATTCGTTTCTCAACCGGGCGAACGATCTTGGCTGCGACGGCGTGTCGCTCGAGAGCTGCTTCTTCCCGGAGTTCGGGCAGGACTACCTGCGCGGGTTGCGGGGTCAGCTCGATGCGCTGGGCTTTGACCGAGTCTATGCGTGGGGTCACCCGGACGGATTGGAGGCCGGGTCCAACGAGGGGGCAAAAGCCGAGATGATCCGCCATATCGATCATGCCGCGGCGATCGGGGCGCCCGTCATGCGGGTGGTTGGCAGCAGTCTGATGTTTCGGTTCCAGCCACACGAGCCGCAGTTGCAAACGCTCGCGGCATGGTTTCGCGAGGCAGTCGCAATCGCCGAGCTCAAGGGCATCCGCCTCGCGGTCGAAAACCACATCGACTACAATGCGGACGAGATCAAGTGGCTGATCGACGCCGTGGGTTCGGAGTATTTTGGCATCAACCTCGACACGGCGAACTTCATCCGCGTGTTGGACGATCCGGTCGAGGCGACCCGCAAACTCGCGAAGCACGTGTATGCCACCCACGTGAAGGACGTCCTGCCGGTAAAAGGAGTAAGTGTGCGCGAGTGGTATTATTTCTCGTCGGTCGCGGCCGGCACCGGTCTGGTCGACATCGAGGGTGTTGCGCAGGTCTTGCACGATAGCGGCTACAAGGGTTTTCTCGCGTTTGAAACGGATATGCCTCACCCCAATTACCGCGACAACGAGGAAGCAATGATCGAGGAAAGCATGCGACACCTAAAGGCGGTCGCGGCCAAATTTCCCCACGTATCCGCATGAAAAAGGAGCTTCGCATCGCCATCATCGGGCACAACTTCATGGGGAAGGCGCATTCGAACGCCTGGCTGCAAGTTTCGAAATTCTTCGACCCGCCGCTGCGGCCCGTGTTGCAGGTCGCGTGCGGGCGTGACGAGCCCGCCGTGCGGGCCTTCGCGCAACGCTGGGGTTGGCAGCACGTCGAAACGGACTGGCGTCGCGTCATCGCGCGCGACGATGTCGACGTCATCGACATTGCGGTGCCGACGCACCTGCATCACGACATCGCCGTCGCCGCAGCGCGGGCGGGCAAGCACCTCTTCTGCGAGAAGCCGATGGCGCTCACGGCCGCCGAAGCCGAAAACATGCTCGCCGTGGCGCAGAGCGCGGGGGTGCGCCACTATCTCAACCACAACTACCGACGCTGTCCGGCGGTGCAACTCGCACGCCGCCTCATCGATGAAGGCCGGATTGGCCGGATCTTCCATTGGCGCGGGGCCTACCAGCAGGACTGGATCGTCGATCCTGATTTCCCGCTGACGTGGCAGTTGCAGAAGGAGACTGCGGGCAGCGGACCGCACGCCGATCTAAATTCGCATAGCGTGGATCTGGCGCATTTCCTCGTGGGCGACATCCGGACGGTTTCGTGTCTGACCGCGAACTTCGTGCGCGAGCGGCCCCTGCCGGGGCAGGGGGCGACCGCGTTCAGTTCCGGGCTGGGGGTCGTGACGCAAAAAGGAGCCGTGACCGTCGAGGACGCCTCGTTGATGCACGCCGAGTTCGCCTGCGGCGCAATTGGTAGCTTCGAGTCGAGTCGCTTCGCCACGGGCCGAAAGAATCACAACACTTTCGAGATTTATGGCAGCGAAGGCAGCCTCACATTTGATTTGGAACGTATGAACGAGCTGCAGTTTTTCTCCCGGAGCGATCCCGGCCATGCGCAGGGATTTCGCACCATTCTCGCGACGGAGTCGTCCCACGCCTACGTAGCGAATTGGTGGCCGCCGGGGCACATCATCGGCTACGAGCACGGCTTCGTCCACGGGGTCGTCGATTTTCTCCAAGCCGTCGCGTCCGGTGAACCGATCGCGCCCGATTTCTCCGACGGGGTCAAATGCATCAAGGTGCTAGACGCCGCACTGCGATCTGCGGCCACCGGGCTGCGCGTGAGGGTCGACTGAGTTCGGAGAAATTCTCTCGAGGTGGAACGGCTTGACGTCGAGCCACTCTGCGCAGGACCGACCAGACCAAAGCGAGTCCGGGTCAACTCGCTGATACGATCTGCTGAGGTTTCGACGACGCCCTTAGGGCTATGCAGTCGCAGTCCGCTTCATTTTCGACCCTCGAATATTAATGCTCCCACCGCGCACCAGCCGAGAGTGCCGCGCGACGCAAAGGGTTAAGATTATTACTCAATAGTTCAATGCACCGAGGATTGGTTCGGAGTAACCTCCCCACGCTCAGTTGATGTCGGTTCTTTGGCGCTCCCCTGCGCCGCAGTGGCCGGTTTTGCTGCGCATCTACCTTACCCTGCCGGCGATTCTTGCCGGCTAGCAATCCCAATGAAAATCCTACGCAACTCCCTTCGCTCCGCTCGCCTCGCTGGCTTTTGTGCTGCGGCACTCGTGGTCCTTCTCGCCCCGCGGGCCTCCGCCCAGCCCGCCACCGGCTCTCTTGAGGGTCGCATCTCCAACCCGGCCACGGGCGAATACACCGAGCTCGCCCGCGTGACCGTCGACGGCACCGCGCTCGAGGCCTTCACGGATTCGACGGGCACCTACCGGCTGGCGCGCGTGCCTGCCGGCGCGGTGCGCGTGCGGGCGTTCTACACCGGCGCCGAGTTCGAGCCGCAGGCCGTGACGGTCGCGTCGGGCGCGGTCGCGCGAGTCGACTTCGCGTGGAAGACCGGCGCCGCCGCGCCCGGCGTCGTGAAACTCGATCAATTCGTGGTCGCGTCCTCGAAGGAGATGAGCGGCGCGGCGGTCGCGATCAATACCCAGCGTTTCGCGCCCAACACGATGACCGTGCTCTCGACCGACGAATACGGCGAAGTCTCCGCCTACAACATCGGCAACGTGCTCGCCAACGTTCCCGGCATCACCGTGGTCCCCGGCGGCCTCGGCGATCCGTATCGCGTCTCGATGAACGGCGCTCCCCCCGGCAACGTGCCCGTGACCGTCAATGGCATGACGCTCGCGCACGCCGTCGACGGCGCCGGCCGGCGCGACGGCGCGATGTCCGGCCTTTCGGTGAACAACATGTCGCGCGTCGAGGTTGTGTTCACCCCGACGCCCGAGACGCAGGGCGCCGCGCTGGCCGGCGCGATCAATATGGTGCCGCGTAGCGCGTTCGACCGCGCGAAGCCGACCTACACCTTCGATGCGGGAATCGTCATGCGCGAGCGAGACCGCCGTCTCGGCCAGTCGCCCGGGATGGGCGGCACCGACAACGAGGCCCACAAAATCAACCCGCAGGGCAGCTTCGCAGCCGTGGTGCCGCTCAGCGACCACTTCGGCTTCACCTTCACCGGCAGCAGTACGACCACGCGCCCGACCCGCGTGCAGGTGACGCGCAACTGGCGCGGTTTGCTGACCGACACCAACGGCACAACTTACGCCGACACCACGCCGGACAAGCCCTACCTCTGGAACTACAGCTACCTTGACAGCGTCGACGAACTTACGCGCCGCGCCTTGGGCGGCTCGTTCGATTTCAAGCTCACGCCGCGCGACCGCTTCTCCTTCAGCGCGCATTACGGCGAGTTCAACATCGGCGGCGACGGCAACCAGATCACCTACCAGTTGCTGCGCGTGAATCCTGGCGACTTCGGCGACAATTTCACGCAGGGTGCGCAGGGGCAGGGACAGGTCGCGATCTTCCGCCGTTACTTCTACCGCCGCGACACCACTTGGCTGAACACACTGAACTACTGGCACGACGGCCCGGTTTGGAAGATCGATGCCGGCCTTGGCTACTCCCTCTCGAGCAGCGCCGCGACCTACCAGACCGGGCTCGATTTCGAGGACTCCCGGGCGACCCTGAACAACGTCACGCTCCGCTTCAACGGCACGCAGGGCTTCTTCCCGCGGGTGACCATCGCCGACGCCACCGGCCGGCCCGTGGACGCCGGCCGGCTCGCAAACTATCGCTTGACGACCTCGTTTCGCCCTGGCGCGCTCAACAACGGCGCCAGCCGCCGCGTGTTCGCAAGCGTGCAGCGCGACTTCGATTGGCGGCTGCCGCTGCGGATCAAGACCGGCTTCAGCCTCGACGACACGCTGCGCGATCACGAGAACACCTCCGGCCAGCGCACGTTCGTGGGCGCGGATGGCGTCGCCAACACGGCCGACGACAGCGCCGGGGCGTTCGTCGATCCGGGAATGTCGGCCCGGCCGACGTCTTTCGGATTCCCGGCCACCGAGTGGATCCACAAGGTGCGGATGACGGAATATTTTCGCGCCAATCCCGCGCACTTCACCCGCAACGAAGTCGCCGACTACAACACGGTCGCGAACAACTCGAAATACGCCCGCGAGCTGATCAGCGCCGTCTACCTCCGGGGCGACACTTCCTTCTTCAATAACCGACTGAAGGTCGTCGGCGGCCTGCGTGCTGAGCAGACCAATATCAAGGGCCAGGGTAACAGCATCGACGCCACGGCCAATTTTCAGCGCAATTCCGCCGGCAATTTGGCACTCGGTGCTAATGGACAGCCGCTGCTCATCCAACCCGCCGGAAGTCTCGCCGCCACACAGCTCACGAACAAGGCCCGCAGCTTCGAGGCGGAAAAGGAATATCTCCGTTGGTTCCCAAGCCTCAACGGCACCTACAACATCGCGGAAAACTTCATAGTGCGTGGCGGCTACTTCCAGTCCGTCGGCCGCCCGGTCTTCCTGCAGTATGCCGGCAGTCTCACGCTGCCCAACCTCGACAACCCGCCGGGGCCCGGCAACCGGATCGGCGTCAGCAACGTCGGCATCAAGGCTTGGCAGGCCGAGTCCTACAAACTATCGCTCGAATATTATTTCAAGGACGTCGGCCTCCTGCAGGTGAGCGGCTACAGCCGCGAGATCAAAAACTTTTTCGGCAACACAGTCTTCGTCCCGTCGCCGGAGTTCCTTGCGAACTACAGCCTCGATCCCGTCGAATACGAGGGCTACCAGGTCTCCACGCAGTATAACCTGCCGGGCTCCGTGCGCATGACGGGCTTCTCCGTCGACTACAAGCAGACGCTGACGTTCCTGCCCGTCTGGGCGCGCGGCCTCCAGGTCTTCGGCAATTTCAGCGCGCAGCGCGCCACGGGCGACGGCGACAACGCGTCGAACTTCTCCGGCTTCATCCCGCGGAGCGCCAATTGGGGCGTCACTCTCGCGCGGCCGAAGTTCACGCTGCGCGCCCGCTGGAACTACGAAAGCCGCAGCCGCGGCGCGCAATACCTCGCGGGCCGCAGCGTCGGCCCCGCAGTCTTCGACTGGCGCGCCAGCCGCCTACTGCTCACGCTTGGCGGCGAATACCGGCTGAACAAACGGTATTCACTCTTCTTTGACGTTAACAACACGAACGACGAGCCGATAATCAACGAGGTCGAGGGGCCGCGCACGCCGTCATGGGCGGTGCTGCGGAGCCACATCAGCAACGTGCGGCTCTACACGTTTGGCCTAAAGGGCAGTTTTTGAGCATCAGTCAAAGCTGCTCCGGGGTTTGCCCCACCTTCGGGCTGATTGCTCCGGCCGCCACTGCTTTCTATCGCCATGCCTCCACGACTCGGCCTATCAGTACTTTTCTACGGCCGACATCCGGCGGCGTGCCGGGCTGCACGGGTACCGCGCGGAGAAGTTCTTTCTCGGCCGCGGAGGGGGCAAAGCCTAGCGGATCGTCGGCATCTTGAAGTCGCGTGGTATCAAGGGCCCCATCATCACGCCCCAGTCTTCGTAACACTTTGGCGGGCTCGTAGAGTATTCATCCATTGCCGCTTCCACCCTCGGCTACGGCCTGCAACAGCCGGCGCTGC
>CAMBVX010000386.1 GCA_945871085.1 Opitutus sp. GAS368
GCTTCAACGCATTCGCCGCTCGCACGGCCGAGGCCGCCTTGTCCTCCAGCGCGGCAAACAATTCACGACGCATCCACGCCGCCACTACATCGGGCAGCACGCGCTGGGGTTTGGCGGCGATCGTCGCGAGCCCCTCGGCGGCGATGAGCCGTTGCGCAGCGGGCGCGATGCCCAGCGGGCCCAACAGCGCACCGAATGACTCGAGTTCTTCCTGGGGTAAATTCAACGCGACCTGCCGCGCGAACTCCCCGATCCGCGCATCCGGCGTCTTCGCGTCGCGCACCCGTGCGGCGAGAAATCGGGCCGCGGCCGGCGTGGTGAGCGCGAGACACAAATCGGCAATGCGCCCGGCATCACCGGCGCTCGCCGCCGCCCACGCGGCCAGCGTGGAGGCGTCCGCCGCGATGGCGTGATGCTTCAGTGCGAGCCGCAACGCGTAGATCAGTGCCGTATCGGCTTCCGGCGCACGCCCGAGCATCGTGAGCAACAACGGCGCCCCCCACGGCTGCGGCTGACGGGAGAGCGCCTCGGCGACGAGCCGCCACGTGTAACCCGCAGTCGCCCCACCGTCGCCGGGCGTCGGTGGATTTTTTCCGACGATGGCGCCGAAAGCTTGCTGCAAGTTGGCTGGCCCCGCGGCGCGGTCGGCCAGCACGCGCAGCGCCGCGTGCGCCACGGCACTTTCAGGGCGCGTCAGCGCGCTAACGAGCAACTCATCATCGACCCGACCCAGCCGCTCGAGCGCAAAGAAAAGCGGGAGCGCCGCCGTGCCATCTGCGCTCAGGTCCGTGCCGGCCACGAGGCCCGCCGCCGCCGCCCCGACCTGCGACGCGACGGCCGCCGCAGCCGGGCGCGCCACAAGTTCGTTGAGCGCCAGTCCACGCACCACAAGATTGGCATCCGCGAGACGCGGGACCAGCTCGGCGGTCGTGAGCGTGGCGAGCTTCGGCAGCGAGGGCACCGGCACGCGGCCATCGAGCCCCCGCCAGACGATGCGCCACAGGCGGCCGTGGCCATGGTCGCGCGCCGGGTGCGTCAGCGGCACCTCGTAATGACCGATGATCGGGTTGTAGAAATCGGCGACCCAGAGCGCCCCGTCGGGTCCGAGCTTTACCTGCACCGGGCGAAACGCCGGATCGTCGCACGTGAGAAAATCGGTTTGGCGGGCCGCGGCCGGCGTCGCGCCGCGCCACTCCAACCGCGTGCGGTTGACCCGCCGTGTGACCGGATTTCCGTTGAACAAATTACCACGGAATTCTGCCGGAAAATGCGCCGCCGAATAGTGCGCGATGCCCGCAATCGCACTGGAGCCGTGATCGTCCGTCGTGATGGCGGGCGCGAACCCGAGGCCGTCGTGCGCTTGATTGATACCCTCGTAGAACCCGCCGGGGATGAGCAGGTAGACCGGCTTCGAATGGGAATCGGCCGTGTAGACATCGCCGCGCGCGTCGAACGCGAGGCCGAACGGATTCGTTTGCCCCTGCGCGAAAATCTCGAAGCGCGAGCCGTCGGGGCGGAAACGATACGTGTTGCCACTGGTGAGCTTCACGACCCGACCATCGCGATCCACGACTTCGCTCACATTCGCGAAACCGTGCGTGCCGTAAACCCAACCGTCGAGCCAGTGCCAGTAGTTCGACGACATGCCGTGGGTGTCCTTGAAACCGAAGCCGTCGTAAAGTTTTTCGCGGACGTCAGCACGTCCGTCGCCATCAGTATCGGTGAGACGCCAGATCGCGGGAATGGAAAACACGAGCACGGTGTCGCCCTGTGCCCCGGGTGCCCGCGGAAGCGGGACCACCCCGATGGGAATATTGAGCCCGGCGGCAAAGATCGTCGATTTGCGCGCTCGGCCGCTTGCCGGATCGAAATCCGACAACACCCGCACCGCATCAAGCCCGTGCTCGGCCGGTTCGGGCGGCGTGGACGACGCACGAAACGCGAGGGTGTTGTCGTCCCAGTTTTTTTGAAACGACGCGATGGGTTCGCCGAGTGCGTCGCGTTGCGCGGGCCACGGGTAGAGCGTAGAGCCGGTCAGCCACACCCGGCCCGCCGCGTCGAACGCGAGGTTCATCGGCTTCTGAATTTCCGGTTCGGCCGCGACAAGTTGGATTTCGAAACCGGGGGGCAAATGAAAGAGTGCGCGTTGCTCGTCCGGAGCACGCAACCGGGCCTCCGGGGCGTCGCCGCGCTGGGCGTGGGCGACCTGCTCCGGCCCGAGGACACCCGCCAGCCACCCCGCGGCGAAGAAGCGAAAAAAAATTCGGGGCATTGATTGAAGGATCATGGGGTTGAGTGGGGGGAAGCAATCGACGGCCAAGTCCGCGGAAAGGTGGGCGGTCCGGCAAGCCCAAGACTCGGGTCGGACGCTCGCGATTTTAACCCGCCCGCGCTGTTTGCGGTGGGTTAGACACTTGGCCGGCGGTAGCCACAAGCCTCCGTGCCTGTGGGGCTTGGGGACACGCCCGCCCGACCGGCAGGCAGAGACGCCTGCGTTCGATGTGAGTCGCTCGCCCCATCCCCGGACCAAGGTCGTCGCCCACCCGCCAGCTCGCATGCGCCGACAGCCCTGATCAGGTCAAAACCGGGAGAACCAGCCAAAACCGCCCTCCCCCACGCCCTCTTTTCTCCACCACTCTGATATTTGTCGTGAGCCGGGAAATTCTCGTCCAATCCGCGAGGAAGGATACCCTAGCGTCTACGCGAAAATACTGGGGTTAATACCCCAAACCACTATTGACCCGATCAACCTGGCCGATTGATTGTTAGTCATGGCCATGACGCCCATCTCTCCTCCTTGCCAGGCGCTCCTTCGCACGTTGATAAATTTCCGTGCCCTGTTCGTCGTTTTCACCCTCGTCGCCAGCGCACAGGCGCAGTTCAGCTACTCGGAAGATTTTAAGAACTCCACGGCCCCGGGCTGGGTGTTGAATCCGGCCGGTAATTCTACCCCGGGTACGATTCTCACGTCGAATGCGGACACCCGCGCCGGCGATCCCGGTTTTGCTCCCGGGGTCAAGATCGACACGGCGGGTGCGGGCTGGCTGCGACTCACCAACAATACTCTGAATCAGGCCAACGCCGTTTACTTCGACACCCCCGTTCCCTCCGCCGGCAACAGCGTCACTATCGCCTTCGGCGCAAATTTCTGGGGCGGCAATAACTACGCCAATACTGGCGCGGACGGCATCACGTTTTTTCTCTATGACGCGAGCAAGACCTTCGCAGTTGGTTCTTCCGGCGGTGCCATCGGTTATGCGCAAGGCCTCGGGGCCAACCCCAATGGCTTGAATGGCGCCTACATCGGCGTCGCTTTCGACCCTTACGGGAATTTCTCCACCACGAATGAAGGCCGCCAAGGCGGTCCGGGCACCGCCCTCGTGCCGAACACCGTCGCGGTGCGCGGGCCCGGCCAAGGCGTGACCGGCTACAATTATCTCGCCGGCACCGGGTATCGGGATTTCACCGACACCGGCGTCGCCACCACCCTGGATGTCGCCGACGGCTCCGTCCCCGCCGTCCCCTATACCATCGCGTTCCCCCTCGCGACGGCGCGCCCGAATCAGAGCACCCAATACCGCAACATTTCGATCACGATCAACGAAAGCAGCCAGCTCGCTGTCAGCATGCAGTTCGGCGAAGATGGCCTCTGGTATCAGCTCCTCGATGTCGACCTCAGCTCCTTCGTCCGCCCCGAACAATTGAAGTTGGGCTTCGCGGCCGGCACTGGCGCCGGCACGCTGATCACTGAAGTCGGCGGCCTCCTCACCATCCAAGCTACGGCGGGCACAGGCAATTTCATCTGGGACAAACGCAACGGCCCCGGCGACGGCGGCGTGGGCGGTGGCAGCATCTGGGGCACCGGCACGGACGACCCGCTCAACTGGGCCGGTCAAACTAACCCCACCCTCAAGTCGAATGTGATTTTCAACAGCACCTACCTCGGTGCCGTTGACCCGCAATCCATCAGCGTCAACGGCAGCGACAAGGTGATCACGAATATCTATTTTAGCGGGAAGAACAGCTACACGCTCACGACTGGCGAGGCCCGCAAACTCATTTTCGATTCCACCACCCCCGGCGGTCTTACCGCGATCAACCTCACCAACGATGCCGGCGGCAATGCCGCCCACACCATCGGCCTCGACGTCCAAATGAATCAAAACCTGGACATCAATAACAACATCTCCCCGACCTTCACCATCAGCGGCAACATCGACAGCGGCGGCAACGTCCTCGGCCTCAAAGGCACCGGCACGACCGTCCTCGCCGGTTCCGTCAGCGGCACGGGCTCGCTGGTCAAGAGCGACAGCGGCACGACCAAACTTACGGGCGCGGGCGCCAACACCTACTCGGGACTCACCACCGTCACGCTCGGCACCCTCCAAATCGAAAAAGCCACCGCTCTCGGCAGCACCGCCGCCGGCACCACCGTCTCCACCGGCGGCACCCTTGCCCTCGCCGGCACGGGCACGACGTTCGCCACCGAAGCCCTGACGATCAACGGCGACGGCGTCAGTAACGCCGGAGCCCTCCGTAATGTCGCCGGTTCCAACACCTGGACCGGCACCGTGGCTCTCGGCACGGCTGGTAGCAATTCTGTCGGCGTCGACGCCGGCAGCCTCAACATTTCCGGCATCATCTCCGGCGCGGCCGGAAATAATCTCACCAAAGTCGGCACCGGCACCCTCACCCTCGCCGGCACCAACACCTTCAGCGGCAACACCACGATCAACGCCGGCACCGTCTCCATCGCGGGCGACGGCAACCTCGGTACCGCTCCGGGCGCCGCCACCGCCGGCCAGCTCACGCTCAACGGCGGCACTCTCCAAAACACTGCGGTTCTCACCCTCAACGCGAACCGCGGCGTCGCCCTCGGTGCTTCCGGCGGCACCTTCCAAACCGACGCCAACCTCACCTACAACGGCATCACGACCGGCAGTGGGGCCCTGACCAAAACGGGCAACGGCACAATGGACCTCGGCGGCGTCAACACCTACACCGGTGCAACGAATATCAACGTCGGCACGCTCCAACTCGGCATCAATAGCGCCCTCCCCACCACCTCCGCCGTCACCGTCGCCACCGGCGCGACCTTTGACGTCAACAGCCGGACCAGCAACACCGTCGGCTCTCTCGCCGGCGGTGGCGCTGTCACACTCGGGGCCGCCGGTGCGCTTAACGCCGGCGCGGACAACACGTCCACGACTTACACCGGCAGCCTCTCCGGCACCGGCGCTAACAGCTTTACGAAATCCGGCACCGGCACGATGACGATCGGCGGCACCGCCAACTCCAACTCCTTCGCCCCCGCAACCCTCAATCTCACCGGTGGCACCGTGCGACTCGCCGCGAGCAATATTCTCGCCGGCGCCGTCGTCTTCGGCGGTGGCACCCTCTCGATTAACGGTCAGGTCGAGTCGGTCACCAGCGGCTCCCTCACCGCCTCCACCGCCTCGGCCATCGATTTCAACAGCCTCGCCGGCAGCCTCAGCCTCTCGACGGCCGTCCAAGCCAATAACGTCTTCGGCGCCGGCGCCAGCCTCGTGATCAACAACTGGGCCGGCAGCACTGCGGGCGGCGGCGCCAGCCAGTTCCTCGTCGGTGCCTCCGATGCCCTCAGCGCGGGTTACCTTGCTGGCATCAGCTTCACCGGTTACGGCACCGGGGCCAAAATCGTCTCGATCTCCGGCGGCCTCTTCGAAGTTGTCCCTAACACGGGCACCGCCTCCACCTGGAACGTCGACTCCGCCGGCAATTGGAACACCGCCAGCAATTGGGCCCCGAGCGGCGTCCCCAACGGCATCGGCGCCACCGCCAACTTCGACAGCGCCATCACTGCGCCGCGCACCGTCACCCAGGATCTGGCGGGCGCCACCGTCGGCTACATGAACTTCGAAAACAATAACGCTTATACGCTGTCGGGTGCGAATCGGATCGTCATGGATGTCAGCGCCGGCAGCGCGCAAATCAACGTCGCCGGCTCCGGCGCCCACAACATCAACACCGGCCTCACCCTCAACGACGCCCTCGTTCTCAATCAAAATTCTACCGGCACTCTCACGATCGGTGCCGCCAACTCCATCACCGGCACCAATCGAAATCTCACGGTCAACGGCGCGGGGAACACCACGATCACCGGCACGATCACGACCGGCACGGGCACGCTCACCAAGAACAACTCCGGCACCCTTACCCTCTCCGGCGTCAATACCTTCACCGGAGCCACCACGATCAACGGCGGCACTGTCGCAATCTCCGCTGAGACCGGCCTGGGCAGTAACCCGGGCACCCTGAACGCCGGCCAGTTGACCCTTAATGGCGGCACGCTCCGCAGCGAAATCAGCAACGTTGTCATCAATGACACTCGCCGCGGCATTACGATCGGAACCAGCGGCGGCACCTTCGACACCACGACGAACCTTACCATCGGAGGCGCCGGCAGCACCAATAACATCCTCACGATGACCGGCGCTCTCACCAAAACCGGCACCGGCATCCTCACCCTCGCCGGCACTGGGGCCAACACCGGCAACGGCGCGGTTAACATTACCGGTGGCTCCCTCACCCTCAACAAAGGCGCCCTCGTCAGCGCAATCGGCGATACCGCTGCTGTCACCGTCGGCACCGGAGCCTTCCTCCGATTCACTCCCGCCGCCGCAGCGTATAATGCGGAGACGGTCGGCTCCATTGCGGGAGCTGGCACGATCGACAATACCAGCACCACGAACTTTACCCTCACCGCTGGCGGCGACAACACCAGCACGGCGTTTACCGGCGTCATTCAGGCGACCGGCACCGGCACCCTCGC
>CAMBVX010000387.1 GCA_945871085.1 Opitutus sp. GAS368
GCGCAGTCGAGGGTCTGAACAATAAAATCCGCGTGGTCACCAGACGCTCCTATGGCTTTCGCACCTACCGGGCGATGGAGGTCGCCCTGTATCACAATCTTGGGCACCTACCCGAACCCGAGGTCACCCACAGATTCAGCTGACCAGACCAAAAACTGATCGCCGCTGCGAATGCTGAAAAATGGTCCGCCGAAGACGGCGTGATCATGCCGACCAGCGGCGGCCTCTCCGCCGATTGGACCAATCGCCGCTACAAACCCGAGGGCATGTGGGCTTACCAGCCAGTGAAGAAGCCGGTGGTGCCGGTTGCGCCTGCGGCGCAAGAAGGAGAGAAGGCGCGAAAGAGAGACGGGGAGAAAAAAACCGCCGCCGTCTCCCCCTCTCCCCCTCTCCCCGTCTCGCCCTCTTCCGCAAATCCAATCGACGCCTTCCTCGCCGCGAAACTCCCCGCCGGCCTCACCCCCGCGCCCGCCGCCGACGCGCGCACGCTCATCCGCCGCGCCACCTTCGATCTCACCGGCCTCCCCCCGACGCCCGAGGAAGTCGCTGCCTTCACGTCCGCCTCAATCGCCAATCCTCAATCGGCCATCAGCAATCTCCTCGACCGACTCCTCGCCAGCCCGCACTACGGCGAGCGCATGGCGCAGCACTGGCTCGACGTCGTGCGCTACGCCGACAGCAGCGGTTTCGCCAACGACTTCGAACGCGGCAACGCGTGGCGCTACCGCGACTACGTCGTGCGCTCCTTCAATAGCGATAAACCCTACGACCGCTTCGCCCGCGAGCAGATCGCCGGCGACGAACTCGCCGAGTCCGCTCAACCCTCGACTCTCAACTCTCAACTTCTGATCGCCACCGGTTTTCTCCGCATGGGCCCGTGGGAACTCACCGGCATGGAAGTCCCCAAGGTCGCGCGCCAACGTTTCCTCGACGACGTCACCAACAGTGTCGGCGAAACCTTTCTCGCCCAGTCGCTCCAGTGCGCGCGCTGCCACGATCACAAGTTCGATCCCGTGCCGACGCGCGACTACTACGCGATCCAGGCGACGTTCGCCACGACCCAACTCGCCGAGCGGCCGGCCGCGTTTTTACCCGACGAAAACACCGCCGGTTTCGACGAAGCCAAATACCTCGAACCCCGTCGCGCCGACTACTTCGCGACACTCCGTCGCCTCGATGCACAGTTGCTCGCCTCCGCCGAAAAGTGGTTTCAAGAAAAAGGCCTCGACCCCACGAAATGGAATGCCGCCGTCACGCAGGCACGCACCCAGGAGCGCGGCGGCAAGCGCAAGGAATTTGAGGGTGCTTTTAATGCCGCCCGCAGCGCGATGTCCCGCCAGAAGGTGCCTGAAGACCAGTTTCCACCAAAGTTGCTCGGCTTCAGTCCCGAGGACTACGGCAACGAGCGCGTCGCCCGCAAAGGCCTCGAACGCCTCAAATGGGAACTCGACCGCTACGAGCCCGTCGCCTTCGCCGTTTACAACGGCCGCACACCCGAGCTGAAGTCCGTCTTCAATCCCCTCCGCATGCCTGCCGCGCGCCTGACCGAGGGCGAGCTCGAACAGACCTGCATTTTGACCTACGGCGATCCGTTTGCCCTCGGTGAAAAAGTTTCGCCCGGCGTGCTCAGCGCCCTCGGTGTCGCGCCAAAAACTCCCGTGCCCGACACCATCGAAGGCCGTCGCGCCGCGTTTGCCGCGTGGGTCGCCACCGCCGAAAATCCGCTCACCACCCGCGCCATCGTGAATCGCGTCTGGCTCTGGCATTTCGGCCAACCCCTCGCCGGCAACCCGAATAATTTCGGCAGCACCGGCAAGAAACCCACGCACCCCGAGCTCCTCGACTGGCTCGCCGCGACGTTCGTGGAGCAAGGTTGGTCCTTCAAAAAACTCCACCACGTCATCATGACGAGCGAGGCCTACCGCCGCAGCTCCGCGCACCCCGACCGCAAGCTCCTCGCCGAAAAAGATCCCGCCGGCACCAGCTACGCCGTGTTTGCGCCGCGCCGCCTCACCGCTGAAGAGCTGCGCGACGCCATGCTCACGGCCACCGGAGAGCTGAACCCAACGCTCGGCGGCATTCCGAACCGCCCCGAGATGAACCTCGAAGCCGCGCTCCAGCCGCGCCAAGTCATGGGCACCTTCGCCTCCGCGTGGATTCCCAATCCGCTCCCCGCGCAGCGCCACCGGCGCAGTCTCTACGCGCTGAAAATTCGCGGCCTCCCCGATCCCGCGATGGAAGTCTTCAACCAGCCCACGCCCGATTTCTCCTGCGAACGCCGCGACGCCTCCACCGTCACGCCGCAGGTCTTCAGCCTGTTTAACGGTGCCGCCAGCCACGCGCGCGCCCTCGCGCTCGCCGCCCGCGCGATCAAAGAAACCTCCACCGACTCCACCGCCCTCGCCCGCTGTTTCGCCCTCGCGTATTCGCGCACCCCGAGCGCCGCCGAACTCGCCGCGTGCCACGCGCACTGGAAAGCCATCACCGCCCTCATCGCCAACGACACGCCAACCACGCCCGCGCCGCCCCTCGAAGTCCGCCGTGAAGCTGTGGAAGAAAATACCGGCGAGAAATTCTCCTTCACTGAAACACTCCACGCCAACACCGACTTCGTCCCCGACCTCCGCCCCGCCGACGTCCCGCTCCGCACCCGCGCCCTCGCCGACGTCTGCCTCGCGCTCTTCAACGCCAACGAATTTTCGTATGTGGATTAACGCCCTCTTCGGCATCCGCGCCCTTGGCTCGCAAACTTTCCGACCCAAACCCTGATCCGTCTTGGTGAAAAAATCGGGTTCCCCGCTGATTCCGGTGGGTGGCCGATTTGGCCCGGGGTCGCCACAGGCCTCCGTGCCTGTGGGGTTCGGCGACTCGCCTACCAGACCGGCAGGCAGGGACGCCTGCCGCTACACCGACCTGACGAGCTCCGTGTCTTTCACGGCTAGTATTACTTGGTTACGTTGGGCCCGGATTTACGCTCGGATTTCACAGTGAGTGTAACCTATTGGGTTACACTCCAAGCAGGTTGTTTTTCCCGGGGCCGGGGACAATGCAACACGAGCCTGGTGCCAACCCACGCGGTAAAAAATTCACGCGCGGGTTTGCTTCCGCCCGCAGCTTCCGCCAACGAAGCACCTGTTTTAACCTCCCTGCGTTCTCCCCTTGGCCTCCTTTCCCTCCATCCCCATGAAAAAACTCGGACTTCTCATCGCCGGCGCACTCGCCCTTGCACCGTTCCTGCGCGCAGAACTCAAGCTCCCCGCCATTATTGGCGACCACATGGTCCTGCAACAAAAGCAGGCCAACCCGATCTGGGGCTGGGACACCCCCGGCACCCAAGTCACCGTGAAGTTCTCCGGCCAATCCTACTCCGCCACCGCCGCGACCGACGGCAAATGGACGGTGAAACTCGCCGCCGCGCCCGCCAACGCCACGCCACAAATCCTCTCCATCGCCGGCACTACGCAGCGGGATGTCGCGGACGTCCTGATCGGCGAAGTCTGGATGTGCTCCGGTCAATCGAACATGCAGTGGTCACTCGGCCAGACCT
This sequence comes from Opitutus sp. GAS368, assembly GCA_945871085.1. Taxonomy (GTDB): domain Bacteria; phylum Verrucomicrobiota; class Verrucomicrobiia; order Opitutales; family Opitutaceae; genus GAS368. The sequence goes on from CAMBVX010000387.1 coordinate 3,548, forward strand.
ACACGGGCGACATCGAGGGCGCCGGTGCGCGTCGCCCCAACCTCCGCATCGTCTCCGTGCCGCAGGTCGGCACGCAGGAATTGAAGACCGATTTTAGAGGGAAATGGGAGGTCGCGAATCCCACCAACGCCAAAGATTTCAGCGCCATCGGTTATCTCTACGGTCGCTACCTCTACGACATCCTCGACGTGCCCGTCGGACTGATCGACAACGCCTGGGGTGGCTCCGCCGCCGAGGCGTGGGTGCGCCGCGAGACGATTGAGAATGATCCGCGTTTCTCGCTGTTGATGGCCGGCGCAAAAAAGCGCGAAGAGGATGCCGCGTCCGGCAAAACCAAGGCCGATTTCGACGTCGCGACGGAAAAATGGAAACTCGCCGTCGAGGCCGCAAAAGCCGCCGGCAAGACACCGCCGCTTCCGCTGCAAAATCCTCTGGCGTGGCTCACCGGCAACGCCCGGCCCGGCAATATTTTTGCCGGCGTCGTCAAACCCACGCTCGGCTACGGCATCAAGGGCGTGATCTGGTATCAGGGCGAGTCCAACGCCGGTCGCGCCTACGAACACGCCCAACTGTTTCCCTTCGTCATCGAGCAGTGGCGCAAAGAGCAGGGTCAGGGTGATTTTTCCTTCTACTGGGTGCAGCTCGCCGATTTTATGGCCGAGAAATCCGCGCCCGGTGAGAGCACGTGGGCCGAGCTCCGCGAGACCCAAACCAAGACCCTCGCCCTGCCCAACACCGGCCAAGCCGTGATCATCGACATCGGCGAGGGCCGCGACATCCACCCGCGCAACAAATACGACGTCGCGTCCCGTCTCGTGCGCTGGGCGTTGGTGAAAGACTACGGGATGAAGTTTCCCTACCGCAGCCCCGAGTATCAAACCATGGCCATCGAGGGAAACAAGGTCACCGTCACGCTCGAGTGCTTCGGCAGCAAACTCCGCGCCTTCGACGTGACCGAGGCCCGCGGCTTCGCGATCTGCGGCGAAGACAAAGTCTGGCATTGGGCGGGGGCCAAAATCGTCGGCACTAACCAGGTCGAGGTTTCGCACCCCGAGGTCGCCGCGCCGATCGCCGTGCGCTACGCATGGGCCGACAATCCCGTCTGCAATCTCTTCTCCACCGACGGCCTGCCCGTCACGCCGTTCCGCACGGATGACTTCGAGATGACGACGAAGCCAAAAAAAATTCAGCCGCCCGTGCCCACTAACGCACCGTAAACCGCGCCCTCGGCCGCCCAGCGATATTTCTGGAGTGGCCTAGGTGGGGAAAACGGTTTCGACTCCTCACGTTTTCCTCCACCCCTATGCTCCGCCGCACCTTCCTCCACTCAACCGCAGTCGCCACCGCCGCGACCGCGATCTCCCGCTCTCCTCTCGTCGGTGCAACCGCGCCCGCGCCCAAAATCGCCGTCGGCCTCGATAACTTTGCCGTCCGCGAAATGGGCTGGAAAGCCCCGCAACTCATCGACTACGCCGCCTCGCTCAGGTGCGACACGCTCTTCATCTCCGATCTTGATGCGCTCGGCAGCCTCGAAGACAGCGCGCTGCGTGCCGTGCGCAGCCAAGCCGAAAAGGCCGGCCTCCAGCTCTACGTCGGCAGCTGGAGCATTTGCCCGACCTCCAAGGGGTTTAAGCCAACCTGGGGCACCGCCGAGGAGCATCTCCGTCTCGGTATCCGCGTAGCGAAGACGCTGGGTTCGCCCATCTTCCGCACCCTGCTCGGCGGCATGGCCGACCGAAAAACAGAAGGCGGCATCCAGGCGCGTATCGCCGACACCGTCGCCGTGCTGAAGGCCTGTCGCCGCGACGCCCGCGACGCCGGCATCAAGATCGCCATGGAAAATCACGGCGGCGACCTGCACTCGTGGGAATGCCGCCAACTCATCGAGTCCGCCGGCACCGATTTTGTCGGCTGCAATTTCGATTCCGGCAATGCGGCCTGGACCCTCGAAGATCCGATGGACGCGTTCGAAACGCTCGCGCCCGTCACGATCTGCTCCTCGCTGCGTGACCAACAGATTTGGGACACACCCGAGGGCGCCGCCGTCCAATGGACCTCCGTCGGGGAAGGCCTCATCGATTGGAAAGCCTTCGCGGCGCGCTGGGCCCAACTGTGTCCGCGCGTGCCGATCATGATCGAAACGATCTCGGGCGCACAGCGCATCTTTCCGTACAAGCAGCCGGATTTCTGGAAAGACTACGACCGGCGCCCCGACAAACTCGCGAAATTCGTCGCCCTCGCGCAACGCGGCAAACCGCTCACGGCGTGGAAAGCCCCCGCCGGCCCCGCCGGCAAAAAGGCCAACCAAGATTTCCAGAAATCCGAAATCGAAAAATCCATCGCTCACCTTCGCCAAAAGATCGGCCTCGGGTTGAAAGCCTGAGTGAACCCCTCCTCTCCGCCCATTCTCGTTAATCCAGAAACATCCGCGTTTTGATTCGCCGATCAGGCGAATCTTCCGTTCCGAAAAATTAGCGAAGATTAGCGGTCAAAAAATCCTCTCTCCTTCCTCCAAATGAATCGCCGCTCCTTCCTCCAAAGTTCCGCCGCCACCGCGACGATCGCCTCGCTCCCGTTTTCCATCCGCGCCGCCGACAAAACCGGTACGAAGAAGTTTCGCACCGTCCTCATCGGCTGCGGCTGGTGGGGTAACAATATCCTCCGCGAAGCCCTCGCCAGCGGAGACTGCGAACTCGTCGCCTTGTGCGACGTCGACGCGCGGCAGTTTGAGCCGACGATGAAAAACGGCGCCGCCGGCACCGGCAGCGCACCGAAACTCTTCAAGGATTACCGTGAATGCCTCGCCGCGATGAAGCCCGACATCGCCATCATCGGCACACCGGACCATTGGCACGCGCTCCCGATGATCGCCGCCGTGAAAGCCGGCGCCCACGTTTACGTCGAAAAACCCATTGGCCACACCGTCATGGAAGGCCGCGCCATGGTGAACGCCGCGCGCGCCACCGGCCGGGTGGTGCAAGTCGGCACCCACCGCCGCATCTCGCCGCACAATGTCAGCGGTCGTGATTTTATCCGCGCCGGCAAAATCGGCGACATCGGCATGGTCCGCTGTTTCGTCAACTACGGCGGCAGCGGTCCCGAGAAACCACTGCCCACCGTGGAAGTGCCGAAAGAGCTCGACTGGGACATGTGGTGCGGCCCCGCCCCGCTGCGGCCGTTCAACGGCGGCGATCCCCGCACGCCGACCGCCGGTGCCGGCAATCGCGGCATTCACCCGCGCGGTTTCCGCAACTACCTCGATTA
>CAMBVX010000388.1 GCA_945871085.1 Opitutus sp. GAS368
AGGATATGGCGCGGGTGCTGCGCCGCCTGATAACGCGTGGGCAGGCTCTCCTCGAGCCCAACCCAAAAAAATACCATGATCGAAAAACATCTCCTCTGTCCGGAACGCGTGCGGCGGGTGCCGCCGCAGTTTAGCTGGGTCGACCACCGCTTGGTGCGCGACCATCATCTGCGCCGCGTCGACGCGAAAGCGTGGGCCCTCTACCTCGTGCTCGTCACCGTCGGCGACGAACACGGTTTGAGTTATTACGCGGACGCCTCGCTCGGCCGCTTGCTGTCGTTGCGCGCGCATTGCCTCAAAATTTTTGTTACCGAAGGTAGGGTGTTGCCTCATAATTATTGTTACCGACGGGAACGATTCCCGAAGGAATAACCAAATGGAGGTGGACCATGAGTGCTTCGATGACGGCGCGCTCGCGCCGGGAATTGGTGGAGGCGTTGCGACAACGATACGCAGCCGCAACTCGAGAGGAAAAGATCAGGATACTCTCGGAGTTTGCCGCAGTCAGCGGACTGCATCGAAAGTCGGCGATTCGAGTTTTGAATCGGGAGGTGGAGCCGGAGCCACCGCTGAAGCGGGCGGGTCGGCCTCGGCTCTACGATCAAGCGGTGCAACAGGCGCTCGTCACCCTCTGGGAGGCTTCGGATCGAGTCTGTGGCAAGCGGCTGAAGGCACTGCTGCCGCTGCTACTCGCGGCGTTGGAAAAACATGGGCACTTGGCGGTCGACCCGACAGTGAAGACCTCGCTCTTGGCGTTGAGCGCGGCGACGATGGACCGATTGCTGGCGCCGACGCGGGCGGTGGCCTGTGGTCGGCGCAAACGCCGGGCGCCGTCGCAATTGCGGCGAAAGATGCCGCTCCGGACCTTTGCCGAGTGGGGCGGAGCCCGCATTGGCGAAATGGAAATAGATCTCGTCGCCCATTGCGGCAGTATGGTCTCCGGCAGTTACGTCAGCTCATTGGTCATGACCGACGTGGTCAGCGGCTGGACGGAATGCGCGCCGTTGGTGGTGAGGTCACGGGAGTTGGTGGTGGAAACAATTGAGCGCCTGCGACAGGCGTTGCCGTTTTCTTTGCTCAGTCTCGATACCGACAATGGGACCGAGTTCGTGAACGAAGTATTGGTCGAATATTGTGCCAAACACAGCTTCGGGCTGACTCGCTCGCGGCCTTACCTCAAAAATGATCAGGCGTGGATTGAGCAGAAAAACGGATCGGTCGTCCGACGCATGGTCGGCTATGGCCGACTGGAGGTGATCGCTTCCGGGCAAGCACTGGCCCGACTCTACGAAAGCTCCCGGCTCTTCGTGAATTTTTTCCAGCCCTCGTTCAAGCTCGCGGAAAAACATCGCGAAGGCTCGCGGGTCGTGAAGCGCTACCTCGCACCAGCGACGCCGGCCGCCCGTTTGATAGCGGCGGAGAGTATCGCCGCGGATATCAAAGATCGACTCAAGAATCTCAGCGAGAGCCTGGATCCGTTGCGGTTGCTCGATGAGATTCGCGCAATGCAGCATCATCTGGCGGCACTGGCCAAAGGTGAGCGGGTGAATGCGCCAGCCACTCGGTCAGAGGATCTGACCGAGTTCCTTGCCAGCCTCGCGCTGGCGTGGAAAGCCGGCGAAGTCCGGCCAACGCATGCGCCTAAACCGCGGCCAAATCGAATCTGGCGGACGCGCAAAGACCCCTTCGAGGAGGTCTGGCCAGAAATCGCCGAGTGGCTCGATGCGGAGCCCGACCAGCTCGGGGTCGAACTGCTTGCGCGACTGCAAGACGCCTACCCAGGACGTTTCCCTGACGGCCAGTTGCGCACCCTCCAACGCAGGTTAGCAGACTGGCGGCTTGCGGCCGCGAGCAGGCTCGTGTTCCGCGATCTCCACACTCAACCCCCGGTGCCGCCCTCTACCACCTGACGACTAACCTACGAAGTGGAGGGAGGGGGCCAACCGGCACCTCTCAAAGCAGAGGTGCCTGCCCCCTCCCTCCACACCTCCTTCCCTCAACGAACAACCGCCTCCTTCGGTAACATAATATTGAGGCATCTCCGGTAACCGTGAATTTTGAGGCAACACGGTCGGTAGCCATGACTGTCGTCAGGGGGGTTCTCCCAGGCCTTGTTCCCGGTCTTCCGCGCCGGCGACTCTCGGGCCGGTGAACATCGCTCCGACTCCGGGCATCGGCGCTCCAACTTTTGGGGTTTCCGCGCCGGGACCGGTTGCTGTGGCGGCGCGTTGAGATCGTTCCAGTCTCAGCACAGCTCCTTCGCATGCCAGTCATGCAAAGCGCGGTGATGAATGAGCCGGATACTCGTCCCGTAGTCGGCGCGACGGCAAAGTCCGCTCCCGCGCCAACATCCACGGAGCAGATGGCGGCGCCAAAGGCCACAATCACTTCGCCCAAACCCTCCGCGCATCCGCTCACTGTGATATCGCCGGTCGTGTTGCTGCGCCGAATCGGCCTCCCGTGGGCATTTAGAAGCATTTGGTCCGATATCAGCCGACGGTTGGAGGCTCATCGCTCGACTCCCGCAGCGTCCAGATCGACCGCGAGCTCGAGGCCCTGCGGCCAACGCACTGTGGTCGCCGAGCGCGCCATCGTCGCGCCGGTAAAACCGCCGCTCACGATGCGCACCGGCTCGATCCGGCCCGGCGTGGTCCTCCGCCCGTCGCCGGTAAATCCACGCCAGCAGCGTGGTCAGCTTGATTCCGCGATCGCGCGCGAACACGGCCTGCGTCTGTCCGCTCGCGCGATACGCTTCGACCAACTGCTCCCGCTCACTGCGGGTCCGATGCCTTCCCGTCCTCTGCTCCACCTCGGTTTCCCCGGCCTTTGATTCTTTCATCCGTTCACCCTACCGGTTTTTGTCCCCGCCGTCGTCACGTCCAAGTTAAACGCCTACGTAAGTGTAACCTATTGGGTTACACTCCGTGCAGGGTGATTTTAGCGAGGCAAGTGACAGAGTAAAACTAGGCGCGAATTCGAATTCGCCCGCGCTGGAATCACCCCGGTTCCCCCCACCCCGGCCGAGCGACGTGAGTGTCGTGAGCGTCGTCAGCAACACGCCGAAGACTTCAGCTTTCTTCGTCGACCGGTCGATCAAACTCCTCGCGACATTCCGCCATCACCCGCAGCCAGATTTCGCGTAGATCGAACAACCGAGGGAGGGCGTCGCCGCGCCACGCGGCGACGACGGTATGTTTGGCCATCGCCTCATCGTTGAGCAAGGAGAGGGCGCTGTTTAGGGAGCTCATTGCGCGTTTGAAAAGGCTCACGGCCATCGCGTAGTCCCCAAAATCGAGCGCGTGGATCGCTTGCACGGCATGTTCCTCGCAGCGGTTGAGCGCACCGAGTAGGGCGACGCCGAGGGATTGTGGGACTTTGGTGCCGTCGGTCGCGAGGTTTTCCCAGGATTGTCGGAGGCCGAGCGAAATCGCCTTCGTCGCGATAAAAATGGGGTTTTGATGCACGGTGTAGACTTCGTCGTCGAAACTCGCCGAATCATCATCATCGTCGTCATCGTCTGCCGAATCGGCTGAGTCGCCGTCGTCACTCCAATCATCGTGCCCCCAACCCATTTTTTCCGCGACGGTGTCGATGCGATGGCTGTCGCCTTGCGCGGCTTCGTAGAAAGTCAGATAGCGGCGAACTGCGCTGTCCTGTTCCCTGAGGTAGCGTTCCCAGTCGAATTCATTCCACGCTAGTTCACCTCGGTCTTCTCCGTCGTGCTCCTGACTACCGTCAGAATTGAAGTTGCTCATGCGTTGGCGCGAAACTCAGGGGGGGCGGCAGGGAAAAGCAAATGAATTTCTGAGCGGAATAGTCTGTAATTTTTTTTTGCGAGTTGAATCGGTTCGGACGGCTCCGCTAACGTCTTGCTCCTTCCGAATGGCTGACGTGCATCACGAGACAGTTTACTTTACCGGCCGCGTGCAAGGCGTGGGCTTCCGCTATACGACCTTGCAGATCGCCAAGGAGTTCGAGGTCGCTGGATTCGTGCGCAATCTTGCCGACGGGCGGGTGCATTTGGAGGTGGAGGGCCGCGCGGCGGACGTGGCCGCCTTTATCGGTGGCGTTGAGGAGCGGATGCACAGCTACGTGCGCCAGTCGGCACGAACCGCCGGCACCCGCGCCCCTCAGTTCAGCGGATTCACGATCAAATGAGCACGGTTTCGCCGGACGGGCCGGCCATCGATCTGCGCGGGCTGGTGAAGGATTTTGCGGTAGGCCTGCGCGGCGTGAAGTTGCGGGCCGTGGACGACCTTTGCCTGCGGGTGCCGGCGGGGCAGGTTTTCGGTCTGCTGGGCCCGAACGGTTCAGGGAAGAGCACCACCATCAAAATCATCCTCGGCTTGCTCGAAGCGACGGCGGGAGAGTGCCGTGTTTTTGGAGTGCCGAGCACGCAGGTAGAGGCGCGGGTCGATGTGGGCTACCTGCCGGAATCGCCGTATTTTTACCGACATCTTTCCGGGCGCGAGTTGGTGCGGTTCTACGCCCGCATTTGTGGCCTCGGAGGCGCGACTTTGTCGGCTCGGGTCGCGGAAGTGATTAACTGGGTCGGTCTCACCGCCGCCGCTGACCGCCTCGTCGGTACCTATTCAAAAGGGATGCTGCAACGTATTGGTCTCGCCCAAGCGTTGGTCCACGATCCGCGTTTGGTTATTCTCGACGAACCGACGGCTGGGGTGGACCCGGTCGGTTCGGCGGCGATCAGCGAGTTAATTCTCCAGCTCAAGGCCCGAGGCAAGACGGTGCTCATCACCTCGCATCTCCTTACGCAGATCGAGGACATCTGTGACCGGGTCGCGATCCTCGATCGCGGTCGCTTGATCCTTGAAGGTGCGGTGAGGGATCTCGTCGGCGGAGCGGAGCGGCAGGCCTTGATCGTCGAGAAACTTTCGGCCCAGGAACTCGAAGAGTTGCGAACCTGGCTCGGGTCGCGCGGCCGAACCTTGGAGGCGGTGGAACAGCCGCGTGCACGGCTTGACCAAATATTTTTGGATCGGGTGGGGCGGAGTGAGTCGACGAACCGGGAGGGTGGGGCATGAGCCGGGTATCTTTTTCCCTGACGCGGGTGCGGCTGATTGCTCGCAACACTCTCCTCGAGGCCTCGCGGCAAAAACTATTTAGTTTCCTGCTGTTACTCGCGCTCGGGCTCGTGGGGGGCGCGCAATGGTTTCGGGAATTTAATTTTGGCGCGTCGGAACTGAAATTCCTCGCGGACCTCGGTTATGGAGCGATGGCGTTTTTTGGGGCCGCGTTGACGATCGCCGCTACGGCGCAGTTGTTCTTTAGTGAAATTGACAACCGGACCGCGCTCACGCTGCTCGCAAAGCCGGTCTGGCGCGCGGAGTTTGTGCTCGGGAAATACTTGGGCGTAGTCGCGGTGACGGCGGTTTTTTGCGCGCTGATCACCGGTTTGCTCGTGGCGATGTTGTGGTCGCGGGAAAGCGCGTTGATGCGGGAATTTCCGGACTCATTCGGACAGGGGCACACGCTCCGGATCGTGGATCTCGCATGGGCGGGTTATCTGCAATGGCTCAAGCTCACCGTGCTCGCCGCGTTCACGTTGTTGGTCGCAACTTTCTCTCGAACCCAGCTCTACACGGTCGTGACGGGATTTTTTGTCGTCGTGATTTGTCATCTGCAATATCTCGCGCAGGACGTTTATGCCCAGGGTGGTTCGACCTTCGGCCAAGTCGTGGCCGGAGTTCTCGGTCTCATGTTCCCGAATTTTCAACTGTTCAATTTCGCGGACAACGTCGGCGCGGGTGTGCCGGTGGCGTGGGATCGCGTCGCGCGGGTGAGCGTTTACGCGTTGGGCTATGTGGCGGGAGGGTGCGGGCTCTCGGTGTTCAGTTTTCGCCAACGTGAAATCTAGGTTGCTCGCGTTATCTGTCACCGTGGGTGGACTGGTGTTGACGGGCGCGGTGATGCGGTGGCTCGAGGCTCCGTTATGGGCGGCGTTGCGCGCGGAACAGCCCGCGCTGCGCCTTGATTCGACCGGTGCAGCGGCGGGGCAGGGTGTGATGTTGGGTCTGCTCGGCGGCTTCCGCGCGATCGTAGCGGATTTCACGTGGTTGCGGCTCCATGTGATCTGGGAGCAACGGGACTTGGCCACGACCGATACGTTGGTGCGACTCGTCACCGCGATTGACCCGCGGCCGATCTATTTCTGGGTCAATGGAGCGCGCATCATGGCCTTCGACCTGGCGGCGTGGCGCATCGAGCTAGCCGGCGGCTACGAGTCAATGCCGGTCGCGCAGCAGGAGCAACTGGGGGCCCAGCAAGCCCGCCTTGCGATCCGGTTGTTGGAAGAAGCGATGACGTTTCACCCGGCCAACGCTGCGCTCTGGATCGAGCGAGCGAACATCGAGCTCAACCGCTTGCACGACACCGCCGCCGCCGCCGTGAGTTACCGCAAGGCGTGGGAGCAACCCGGTGCTCCGGCCTACGCCGCGCGTTTGCATGCTGAATTGCTCCGCCGACTCGGGCGAAAGGCGGAGGCGCTCGTTTGGCTGACGCGGCTACATCCTCAATTGCCGCCTGAGGAGGAGGGCACCGAACTCGTCCTTGGTCGTATCCGAGATCTCGAGCGCGAGCTCGCGGTGCCGGTGATGCAGACCTACCGCTCGCCGTCGCCGGTGCCGCCGGGAAGACCCGCGAGTGAAGCGCGGTAGCGATGAGACTTTGACAGG
>CAMBVX010000389.1 GCA_945871085.1 Opitutus sp. GAS368
GCCGCCGCGCTCGCGTCCGTTGCGGCCGACGTGTCGCCAGCGCCGCGCGTGCCGTGGACGACCTCCACGATCCAGGGCTCGCCCGAGGCGCCGGCGGCCTTCCGCGTCGAGCGCGCGTTTCCCCAACTCACCTTTGTGCGACCGCTCGAAATCGCCGTACTGCCCGGTACCGACCGGCTCGTCGTCGTCGAACAAAACGGCCAATTGCACTCGTTTCACTCGGCCGAGACCACCGCCGCCACGGATTTATTCGGTGATGTCTCCCTGTTCGATCGCGAACTGACCGAGTCTTTCTCGCTCACGTTTCACCCGAAGTTTTCCGAGAACCGCTTCGTCTACGTGCTGGCGCTCGCCAAAACCCGCGGACTGAAGAACCGCGAAAACGGCACGCGCATCATCCGCTTCCAAGTCACCACCGATCCGCGCCCGCGCCTCGATCTCGCCACCGGCCGCGTGATCATCACCTGGCTGCAGGGCGGCCACAACGGCGGCAATCTCCGCTTCGGCCCCGATGGGATGCTCTACTTCGGCGCGGGCGACGCCGGCCCCGCCGAGCCCCCCGATCCGTTCGTCACCGGCCAGGATATTTCCGATCTGCTCGGCAGCATTTTGCGCATCGATGTCGACCGCGCCGACCCCGGGCTCGCGTATGCGATTCCCCGTGACAACCCCTTCGTCGGCGTGCCCAAAGCCCGCGGCGAGGTCTGGGCCTACGGTCTGCGCAATCCCTGGCGCATCGCCTTTGACCCCCGGTCCGGCGAACTCTACTCGGGCGACGTCGGCTGGCAGCTCTGGGAAATGATCCAACGCATCCAGCGCGGCGGCAATTACGGCTGGAGTCTCACCGAGGGCAGCCGCCAGGACGTGCGACCGGACCGGCTCGTCGGCCCCTCGCCCGTGCTGCCACCGCTGGTCGCCCATTCCCACGCGGAAGCCGCGAGCATCACCGGTGGTGAATTCTACCACGGCACCAAGCTCCCCGCGCTGCGCGGTGCTTACGTCTACGGCGATTGGCAGACGGGCGTGTTCTGGTCGCTGCGCGCCGAGGGCGACCGCGTGACCGAGCGGCGCGAGCTGTGCCGCTCGACCCTCGCGCCGGTGGGCTTCGGCACGCAACGCGACGGCGAACTGCTCATCTGCGACTACGCCCGCGGCGGCCTCTGGCGCCTCGCCCCCAACCCCGCCGCCGGCACTCCCGCGAAATTTCCCCGCAAGCTCAGTGAAACCGGTCTCTACGCCGACGCCGCCCGCCAAGTCCCCGCCCCCGGCGTCGTGCCCTACGCGATCAACGCACCCCGCTGGGCCGACCACGCCACCGCCGAGCGTTGGGTCGCGTTTCCCGGCACGAGCCGCCTCACCCTCGCGACCGAGCAACTCGCGTTCATGCCCGTCGGCCGCTGGGTTTTCCCGGACAACAGCGTGTTCGCGAAGACCTACTCACTCGAACTCGAGCAGGGCAAACCCGCCACCCGCCAGCGCGTCGAAACCCAGATTCTCCACTACGACCAGCAGCAGTGGTCCGCCTACAGCTACCGCTGGAACGCCGCGCAAACCGACGCCGACCTGCTCCCCACCGACGGCGCCGAGGCTGTATTCAAAATCAAAGATACTGCCGCACCCGGCGGCACCCGCCAGCAGACGTGGCGGTTTCCCAGCCGCGCAGAATGCCTGCGCTGCCATAATCCAGAACTCAACTACACGGCCGGCTTCAACGCCCTGCAACTCAACCGCCCCCCGTCCGCCACACCCGACCGCCAGATCGACCAGCTGGCCGACCGCGGAATCCCCCGGGCCGACCCCACAATGGCCGACCCGCACCGCGACCTCGGCCCGATCGAGCTCCGCGCCCGCTCCTATCTCCACGCCAACTGCAGCACCTGCCACCGCTTCAACGGCGGCGGCTCCGCCAATCTTCTCCTCAACCTCGAACGCCCGCTCACCGACGCGAAACTCCTCGACGAGAAACCCGTGCAGGGCGACCTCGGCTTGCCCGACGCCCGCGTGATCGCACCCGGCGATCCCGAGCGCAGCGTGTTGCTCTATCGCCTCGCCACCGAGGGCAGCGGACACATGCCCTACCTCGGCAGCCGCCTCGTCGACGCCCGCGGCCTTCTGCTCGTGCGCGACTGGATCGCCGGGCTGAGTCCCCGGAGCAGCACCGTGACTCCCGAAGCCGCCGCGCAACGCGCAAAAGAACGCGCCGCCCTCGTCGCGCTCCGCCACAACGACGTCACGATTCTACCCGCGCTCCTCTCGACCGGCAGCGGGGCCCTCGGCGTCGCCCTCGCGCTCATCGAAGGCACGCTCCCGCCTCCAGCCCGCGCGGCCGCCATCGCCCAAGGCGCCGCCCTCACCGACCCGCTGCGCCGCGATTTATTCGAGCGCTTCTTACCCGAGGCGCAGCGCCGTCACGTGCTCGGCACTACATTTAACCGCGAGGCCCTGCTCGCCCGCTCCGGCAACGCCACGCGCGGCCGCGCCATCTTCGCCACAGTCTGCGGCGCGTGCCATCGCCTCGGCGACATCGGCATTAATTTCGGTCCCGACCTCGCACACGTGGGCACGAAGTGGGACCGCGCCGGCCTCCTCGAACAAATGGTCGCCCCCTCCGCGGTCGTCGACGCCGCCTGGGAACTCGCCACCGTCCACCTCAAGGACGGCGGCACCAAATCCGGCTTCATCACGGCGCGCGACACCACCTTCATTGCGCTACGCCAGGCCGGCGGCCTCACCGAAAAAATCCCCACAGCCCAAATCGCGAAGCGCAGCACTACGCGCACCTCGGTGATGCCCGAAGGTCTCCTGCAGAACCTCACCGCCCCCGAAGCCGCCGATCTGCTCGAATTTCTCGCCCGCTTGAAATAGTCCCCCTGCGTCACCTTCAACATCCTCCTTCCCCCCTCCACCCATGCTCTCCCCTCGTCTCCCCATGCGCCGCCTGCGATCCGATCCGCTCTGCTACAATTCCACCCCCGTGACTCTCGGCCCATGAAAAGCCCCCGCTACGTAGCCGCTTTACTTTTACTCAGTCTCGCTGCCGTCGCCGCCGACACCAAAAAATCCGGCGGCCGGAATAAGGCCGCCCCGCCGGCCAATCCGGCGTTCGCGAACCTGCCGGACCTTTCGGATTCCCGGCCCAAGCACGTTCCCCTCGGGGACTTCACGCTGCCCGACGATCTCGAAATCACCGTCTGGGCCACGACGCCGCTGCTCTCCAATCCCACTAATATGGATACCGATTCGGCCGGGCGCATCTACGTCGCCGAGGGCGTGAATTATCGCAGCCACGAGCTGCGCCGGCCGGCCGGCGACCGTATCGTCGTGCTCGCAGACACCGACGGCGACGGTCGCGCCGACCAATCGCACACCTTCGTGCAGGAAAAAGGCCTCATCGCCCCGCTCGGCGTGAGCGTCTTCGACAACCAAATCGTCGTCGCCCAGCCGCCGAGCATCATCGTCTACACCGATGTGAACCGCGACGGAAAGTTTGATCCGGCCGTCGATCGCCGTGAAACGCTCCTCACCGGCTTCAACGCCCAGAACCACGATCACAGCTTGCACGCGACGATGGCGGGGCCGGACGGCAGATGGTATTTCAACGAAGGCAATTGCGGCGCGCTCGTCACCGACAAGGACGGACGAACCTTCCGGCTCGGCGGCACCTACTATAACAACGGCGCCGGCAACCCGATTTGGTTTAGCAACCCCCGCGAATATGCCGGCCAGCCCAGCGACGACGGCAAGGTCTGGCTCGCCGGCGCGATCGGACGCATGAACCCCGACGGTTCCGGCGTCCAAATCGTCGGCCATGGTTTTCGCAACAGCTACGAGAACTGCCTCTCGTCCTTCGGCGATATTTTCCAAAACGACAACGACGACCAGGGCTCATGCCGCAACACGTGGCTCATGGAAGGCGGCTATCTCGGCTACTTTTCCAAAGACGGCCAGCGCGTCTGGAACGTCGACAAGCGACCCGGCCAAACCGTGCCGACCGCCCACTGGCGTCAGGAAGATCCCGGCTCGCTGCCGTCCGGCGATGTTTACGGCGGAGGCGCCCCGACCGGCATCGCGCTCTACGAGAACGGCGCTCTGCCCGCAAAATACGCCGGCACGTTGCTCAGCGCGGAAGCGCGCCAGCGGGTAATCTTCGGCTACAAACCGCAGCTCGGCCGCGGTGCCGCCATCGAGCTCGGCGCTCGCTCCGATTTTCTCGTGAGCAAAAAGAACACCTTGTTTCGCCCCTCCGATGTGATGGTCGGGGCCGACGGTGCACTCTACATCGCCGACTGGTTCGACAACCGCGTCGGCGGCCACGCCGACAACGACGAGAGCCTGTCCGGCACGATTTATCGGATCGCCCCGCGCGGTTTCAAACCGGCGATTCCCAAACCCACCGGCGACGCCATCGCCGACGCGATCAATCGCCTGAAGAGCCCGGCGCCCCACGTTCGCTACGCTGGATTCGTCGCTTTGAAAGCCGCCGGCGAAAAAGCGCTGCCCGCCGTTCAGGCCGTGCTGGCCGATTCGGACCGCTGGGTCAGCGCGCGCGCCGTGTGGCTGCTGCCGCTGTTGGGCGAAAAAGGCGCGGCCCTCTGTCGCGAGCGCCTGCATCACGCCGACGCCGAGCAACGCCTGCTCGCCTTTCGCGCCCTGCGCAACGCCGGCGCCGATGTTCTGCTGCTGGCCCGCGATCTCGTCACCGACCCCAGCCCCGCCGTGCGCCGTGAGCTCGCAATCCCGCTCCGCGACGCGGATCGCGCCAAGAAACGCGATCTCGTGGCCAAACTCTTCTCCCAGTTCCGCGATGCCGATGATCGCACCTACCTCGAAGCCTGCGGCGCCGCCGCGCTCGGCATCGAGTCCGATGTTTGGGCCGAACTCGCCAAAGCCCAGCCGGCCAGCCTGAAGTGGTCGCCCACCTTTGCCCGGATCACGTGGCGGCTGCTTCCGCCGGCCGCCGTGCCCGCGCTGATTCAGCGCACCAGCGCCGTGGCGTTGACCGCACCGGAACGGCGCCTCGCCTTCGACACCCTCGCGTTCATCGGCAATCGCGAAGCGGTCGCCGCCATCGGCGATTTCGCGGCGGGCAAAGATGACGCGATCAAAATTCAGGCGATTTGGTGGCTCTTCAACCGCGGCCTCGATCACTGGAAGGCCTTCGGCACGCGGGAAATTCTCGCGCAACGCGGCATCTACGATCCCGCAAAAGTGGTGCTGCAATCCATCGTCGCCCCACCGGATGCGCCGAACAAGTCCCTGCTCCCGCCTCCCGCCGAAATCGCCAAGCTCACGGGCGATGCCGCGCGCGGCAAAACGCAATCAGCCCGCTGCATCATGTGCCATCACCTCGCGGGCACCGGCGTCGCCTTCGGCCCCGATCTCACCGGTTGGGTGAAGGATCAAGGCGTGGAGGCGTTCATCACCGCCGTCGTTTCTCCGTCGCAGGATATCGCGCACGGCTACGAGTTCACCCACATCGACCTGAAAGCGGGCGGTTCGATCGATGGCGTTGCCCACAGCGTCGGCGACCCGGTGATGATCACGTCAATGGGCGGCGTCACCCAACTCGTCCCGCGCGACCGCATCAGGACGATGCGGATCAACCGCTTCAAATCTCTCATGCTCTCCGCCGAGCAACTCGGCCTCACCGCGCAGGACCTCGCCGATCTCACCGCGTATCTCCGGACCCTGTAGGCCCCCGATCTGCTCGAATTTCTCACCACCTTGAAATAGTCCCCTCTGCGTTACCCAGCCTACTCCACCCTCGTCTACTCCACCCATGCTCTCCCTTCGCCTCATCATCCGCCTCCTTCTCCCCCTCTCTTTTACTCTCCTTCTCTCCCTCGCCAACTCCACCGCCACCGCCGCCCAAGCCTATCCTCCCTCCTTCACCGACGCCCGCGCCGAAGTCTACAAGACCATCGGCGACACCCAGCTCTCGCTCTACATTTTCGAGCCGCCCGCGGCCGTCGCCAAAACGAACCGCCCCGCCATCGTCTTCTTTTTCGGCGGCGGCTGGACCAACGGCACGCCCGGCCAGTTTGAACAACACTGCCGTGCCCTCGCCGCCCGCGGGCTGGTCGCCATCACCGCCGACTACCGCGTCCTTTCGCGCCAAAAGGCGAAACCCATCGACTGCGTCGCCGACGCCAAGTCCGCCCTCCGCTGGGTCCGCGCCAATGCCACTCGTCTCGGTCTCGACCCGCAACGCATCGCTGCCGGCGGCGGCTCGGCCGGCGGCCACCTCGCCGCCGCCATCGCCACCGTCCCCGGTTTTGAAAGCCCCGGGGAAGACCTGAAGATCAGCTCCGTTCCGAACGCCCTCGTCCTCTTCAATCCCGCGCTGGTTCTCGCACCGCTCCCCGGCCTGGAACTCGCCAACTTTGGCGACCGCGTCCCCGCCGAACGCATGGGCACCGACCCAAAAAATCTCTCGCCCGCGCACCACGTGAAAAAAGGCACACCGCCCACCATCATCTTCCACGGCAAAGCCGACACCACCGTCCCCTACGCCACCGTTGAAGCCTTCACCAACGCGATGAAAGCCGCCGGCAACCGCTGCGAACTCGTCGGCACCGCGGGCGCGACGCACGGCTACTTCAACTACGGCCGCGGCGACAACTCTGCCTATCGCGCCACCCTCGCCGCCACCGACGCCTTTCTCGTTTCTCTCGGCTGGCTCCGGGC
>CAMBVX010000390.1 GCA_945871085.1 Opitutus sp. GAS368
GGGATTGTTGCTCGAACCTTGGAAGCTTTGCCCCTTAAAACCGAGCGAGCGGTAGTCCACGGAGTTGATCCCGAAATCGGTGAGGAAGTTGGAGTGCCGGACTGTGTGATTGAGCCCGAACATCACCTCCCACCCGTTCTTCGAGAAACCAGAGAACACACTCGCGCGGCGATTGAGCGAGTCGTGCTTCAGAGTGTTCGAGACCGAAAAATCGACGGCGGTGCCGCTGTAATTTTTCTTCAGGATGATATTGAAGACGCCCGTGATGGCGTCGGAACCGTAGAGGGCGGAGCCGCCGTCCTTGAGGAAATCGAGGCGGTCGATGGCAGACTGCGGGATGGAGTTAAAGTTGAAGACGGTCTGGGGCGTGCCGCTCGCGCTGTTGGTGAGCGCGTAGGGGATGCCGCGGCGTCCGTTAATGAGGGTGAGCACGCGGTTCGAACCGAGGCCGCGCGGGTTGATCGTCGCCGCGCCAGTGACGAAGCTGCCGGTGGTGAACTCGGAAACGCCGGTGGAGTTATTGTAGGGCAGGCTCTGCATGAACTCGCCGAACGTCGCGTAGCCTTTCTCCTCGATGGCGGCGGCCGTGAAGGTAACGACCGGGGAAGCGGTCTCATAGTCGAGCCGCTTGACGCGGGAACCGGTGACCTCGAAGGCTTCGAGTGTTTTGGGCGCGGTGGGATCCTGGCCGTCATCGGTCTTTTTGACATCTTGGGCTGCGAGCACGCCGAGCGAGAGCGCAGCGATGACGCCGAGGCGAAGGGCCGCCAAGACGGTGGGAATACGTGTGTCGTTCATAGGTGGTCGGCTGCCGATGGGTTTCGAGCGGCCAAAGGTGTGGTCTCAGGAGGCTAAGCGCTTGCCATGCCAGAGTCGCGTCCGACGCGTGGCAAGGGCGATTCCACCGGGGAGGAAACATCTGCGGTAGACTGCTGGGCGCAGGCGCAAAAAAGGCGGCCGGAAAAATCCGGCCGCCTGGGGGAACGGGAGTGAGGTCCCGAAGAATGATCGCGTTACAGCGACTTGCGCAGCGCGATGAAGAAGAACCGGCCCTGCGGACGACCGATGAAGGACTGGTCGTAGCCGACGCTATTACGGTGCAGCGGCGGCGCTTTGCCCAACGCATTGTCGACGCCGATCGAAACACGCGTGTTGTTCAAGAGCGGGAACAGGCCGGCCGGGAAATCGTAGCCGTAGTTCGCATTGACCGTGTAGTAAGGATCGACCTCGAACCCGTCACGGACGTAGTCACCGTAGGAGGGGATGTAGTTCACGGCCATCGAGGCGTTGTGCTCTTTGCGATTCCAACCGAGGTTGGCCTGCCCGCGCCAGCGGGGGAAGCCGTCGCGGCCGGCGTTCTGCGCCGGGTCAACCGTGCGCGTGAAGCCACGGAACTTGGAGTAGGAAACGGTGGCGCGTGACACGAAGCGACCATAGTTCACGGTGCGCTTGTCGTAAGTCAGATCGAAGTCGTAGCCCTCGACCTTTTGGGAGGCCAGATTGACGACCCGATCCAAGATCGCGGTGATGCGACCCGGGACGGTGATCGTCGCACCGGGCGCGAGCGGCGTGGTCGCGGCATTGGCACCCGAGAGAAGATTAATCGGGTTCGCGGTGCGGTTGGTGAAGGTCTCGGAGCCGGGATCGCGGATGACGAGATCGGCCGTGCCGCCACCGACTTCGTTTTGGCGGATGAAGGCCGTGCCGCTCGTGGTGATGACGTTCGTTTGTTCGATATGGAAGAACTGTGAGCCGAAGGAAAGACCCTTGAGTGCCTTCACCGGAATCTCGTAAACGAAACCGTAGCTGTAGATCTTGGCGGTCTCGGGCAAGAGGGCGGGATTGCCGCCTTGGCGGACGAGACGTTGCGTCGTGGTGCCGTCGAAAGGATCACCGGTCAACGCTTGCGGACGGCGCAGATCGCTCAGCCCGCTCACCAACGATTGCGATTCGCCGCCGAAGAGTTGCGGGAGCGTCGGTGCACGGAAAGCGCGGGTGATCGAGCCGCGGAGGACGAGGTCCTTGATCGGCTGGTAGCGGAGACCAAAATACGGTTTCACCCCGGAGCTGTAGCCTTCGCTAAAGGTTTCGTGGCGGGCGGCGACGCTCAGGTCGGCCTTGCGGAGGAGGAAGCCGCTGTCGGGCTTGAACAGCGGCACGCGCACTTCGGCGGCGATCGACTTGACCGTGCGACGGGCTTGGGTCGGGTCGGACAGACGGACTTGGCCAATAATGTCGTTGAGCTTCACGGAAATGTCGTCGTTCGAAACGTTGAACTTCTCCTTGCGCCATTCCGCGTAAACCGCGCCACCGACGGAACCGGTGGGGAGATTGAACAGATCGCCCGAAACCTTGAGGTCGGCGAGGTCGAGGGAGGCACTCCCGGCTTTTTGGGTCTTCACCCGGAATTCGTCGAGCGTGCTTTGCGGCACCTTGTAGCCGGAGCCACCAAAGATGTTCAACGCATCCGGGGTGTTTTTCGCCAGCGAGGCACGGAGGCGACTTTCGCTGATGGCATTGGTGGTGACATCGGTCGCCTCATCGTTGCCGTAGAGATAACCGAAATCCCAATCGAATCGGTCCAGCACGGTGCCCTTCGCTCCCAGCAAAATCGAGTAGGTGTTATTGGTGATGTCGGCCTGCCGGGCTCCGATGTCGATCGGGCGGTAGTCAAACGAGAGATCGACGCCGAAGGGGTTCCAATAATTTGTCTTCGGAACGAGGATACCGTTGTCACCCGCGGTCGAGATGGGCGATGGAGCCAGCTCAATGTGGGACTTGTTCTGCTGGTAGGACAGGGCCGTGTAGAGATTGATGTTCTTCGTCAGATCATAACTGAACGTAGAATTGAATCCGAGACGCTTGGTTTCGGGAGTGAGCCAAACGAAGTCCTGAAAGTTGTAGAGATTGGACGGAGTCGTGACGCCCGAGACCAGGCGTTGCGCTTCGAACGACGCGGCGGCCGCAGCGTTGAATTGGCCGTTGGTCGGGTTGCGGGGTGCACTGGTGAAGTTCGGCGTCGCCGAAGCGAGCGTACCGGCGACTGCACCACCCGTGCCGGGCAGGCGGGTGATGACCGCACCCGCTGCGAGACCGGGGATATTGACGCCATTCTGTCCGTTGATCTGACCCGCCGCGAGACCGGCGAGGGCGACGCGGGCTTGCGGACCGGTGCCCGAGCGCAGGTCAAAAAAGCCCACCGGGATGTTGGCCGGATCACCGTATTTCGCGTCCTTGGAGAGATAGCGCGCGGTCAGATCGGCATTGTTGGCGAAAGTGGTGTCCTTGGCGGTGAGGGCCGCGCGGTCGAAGTAGGTCACCCCGACCGTCGCGCTGCCTTTGCCCGAGGCGGCCCCGGCGAAGAGGGAGTAATTTTTCTCGGCGACGTCGGTCTTGAGCGAATTGCCGTAGGAAGTCGTCACTTCCGCACCGTTGAAATCTTTGCGCAAAATGATATTCACCACACCTGCGGTGGCGTCGGCGCCGTAGACGGCGGAGGCGCCGTCCTTCAGTACTTCCACGCGCTCCACCATCGCGACTGGGAAACGGTTGATATCGACGAACGTCGTGCCGCCGGAAGGGTTGCCGGTGAGCACGGTGCGGCGACCATTCACGATCACGAGCGTGTTGTTCGCGCCGAGATTGCGGAGACTGAGCGCGGTGGAACCACGAACCGCGGCGGTGGTGCCGCCTTCGTTGATGCCGATGGAGCTGGACTCGGGGAGCTCGCGCAGGAGTTCCGTGAGATTGGTGCGACCGCTCGACTCGATGTCGGCGCGGGTGATGATCTTGACCGGGGATGGACCTTCGATGTCCACCGCGGCAATACGCGAACCCGTGACCTCGAATTTTTCGAGTTTCTGGGTCTCGTCGGTTTTTTTCTTATCGTCGGTCTTCTTCACTTCCTGCGCGGCGAGAACGCCGACGCAGAACAAGCAAGAGAGACCGAAACGGGCAGCCGCAAGCGCGGCCGTCAGGAGCGGTGTGTTCATGGTGTTGTGTTGGTGGTGTCACTACCGGCGAAATGCCGGCAGGTTGTGTTGACCCCTATGACATACGTGGCGCACAAAGGTGAACGCAACGCCGTTCTCGGGCGACAGCGGCGACGGAATTGACTCTCGGAAACAACCCGACTCAGTGCCGGACTACCACCACATGAAAACTACGTTGCCCCGCCTGCTCGCGGTGATCGCCAGTCTGTTTGTCGCCGGAAGCCACGCCCAACCTCCGCCCCCGACCCGCCCGGAGACCATGTTCGCCGATCCGGACATGGACAAGGTGAAGATCTCGCCGACCGGTCGCTACCTCACGTGGTTGGCGCCGAAAAACAATCGGATGAATCTCGCGATCCAGGATCGCGAGACGAAGCAGGTGCGCTGGCTCACGAACATGAAGGAGGAAAATGTCGTGAACTACGTGTGGGCCAAAAAGGACCGGCTGCTCTTCGTCCAACAATTCGCCGGCCGGGAGCAGTTCGGCCTGTTTGCGTGCGATCCCGACGGGGGAAATTTTGTCGTCATCAATCCGCTCGAGCGCGTCGCCGCTGATGCCGATGGCCGCGGTGACGAGAGCGCCCCCGGCAGCGAGCGCGATCTGCCCAAGTCCCTCATCAGCCTCCTGCCGAAAGATCCGGACCACATCCTCATGGACCGCAGTCGCGGCCGCTCAGGACTCGCCGACGTGATCAAGGTCAACATCCGCAACGGCAAGGAGACGGTCGAGGAGCGCAACTACATCAATGCCCGCGCGTGGATTGCCGACGCCAACGGCGTGCTCCGCGTCGCGATTTGCACCGATCTCGAAGAGCCGATCCGCGTGAAATACCGCAAGGACGCGAAAAGCGAATGGCGCACCCTCGGCGAATTCAGCAAGGACCTCTCGCTGATTCAAGGCGAAGCTTCCCCGGTCGAGAAACATTGGCGCCCGAGCGTCTTCGCGAAGGACAACCGCACGCTCTACGTGAAGTCCTTCATGGACCACGACAAGTCCGCCCTCCGCACCCTCGATCCGGAGACCGGCGAATGGGGCCCCGTGCTCTTCACGCACCCGCGCGTCGAGCCGGGCGATCGCTTGGCCAACTACGTGTTGCGCACCGGCGGCTTGAACTCGCGCGCCGCGCCCGACGGCTTGATTTTTAACTCCGCCGGCGAACTCGGCGGCGTTGCCTACACCGATGAGTATCCGGAAGTGCAGTGGCTCGACCCCAAGCTGGCCAAACTCGCCAAAGACATCGACGGGGCCCTCCGCGGCACCCGTAATGGTATCATCAGCACGACGAGCGACGGTTCACTGATGGTCGTGCGCGCCGCGAGCGACCGCGATCCCGGCACGTTTTACCTCTACGACGCCGCCAAACAAGAACTCAGCGAGCTCGGGCGCGCGCGCAAAGGCATCGACCCGAAGGTGCTGTCCGCCATGCGTCCGGTCCGGTTCAAGGCCCGCGACGGCTGGGAAATCCCCGGCTATCTCACGATCCCCATCGGTCGGCCCACGACCAAAATGCCGATGCTGGTCGTGCCCCACGGCGGCCCCTACGGCCCACGCGACGTCTGGGGCTACAGCGACGATGTGCAGTTCTTCGCGAGCCGGGGTTACGCGGTGTTGCAGATCAACTACCGCGGCAGCGGCGGCTACGGCCTCGAATTCCAACTCGGCGGCTACAAGGGCTACGGCCGCAAAATGCAGGACGATCTGACCGACGGCGTAAAGTGGTGCATCGAGCAAGGCCTCGCCGATCCCGCGCGCGTCGGCATCTACGGCGCCAGTTATGGCGGCTACGCGGTCCTCGCCGGCCTCACGTTCACGCCCGAACTCTACGCGTGCGGCGTCAACTATGTGGGCGTGGCCGATATCGAGAGCCGGGGCATTCCGCGGAGTTTTGTTGGACCGCGCGTGATCAGGGAAAGTCTCGCCATCCGCAATGTCGATCCCGTGAAAGAAGCCGACATCATCCGGGCCACGAATCCCGTGGCGCACGTGCAGAACATCCGCGCGCCGCTCTTCTCGGCCTACGGCAAGAACGACCCCCGCGTGCAGTTCGACCAATGGCAAATGCTCGAATCGCGACTCAAGCAGCACGGCAAGACCTACGAAGTCATGGTCGCCGAAAACGAGGGCCACGGCTTCCGGAAACTGGAAAACAAGCTCGAGTATTTCCGCCGCGTGGAAGCGTTCCTGGAGAAAAACATGAACGTGCCCGAGGGTCGCGTAAACGTCGGTCCGGCCGTCGTGGTGCCATCGGCCAAGAAGACGGAGTGACGGGTTGCCCGGCTTGCGTGGCTCGGGTCTTCCGGGAAATATCATTGCCGCCCGGCCCGATCACGGCGTGAGATCCCGCCATGAAAAAATCAGCCTTGGCAATCGGAATTTGGGCGATGGCAGTGCTGGTGGCGCGCGGCGCAGAACCGTTTTCGCGTAGCGTCAGCCCGGCGGAGTTTGCCGCCGCCGGTCTCCCCAAGCTGTCGGCGAGCGAATTGACCCAGCTGGATACGTTATTTGCCAAATATCGCACGGCGCGTGCCGAACCTGCGCCCACAGTCGCGCGCGCAGTGGGCACGCCTCCTACACCCACGCCGGCCAAATCAGCGCTGCGGAAAACCGAGCCTGCCGCCGACAACGACAGCCTCATCTCGAAGGCGAAAAAAATCTTCACTCAAACCAAGGA
>CAMBVX010000391.1 GCA_945871085.1 Opitutus sp. GAS368
GGAAGATTTCGATGTTAGGAATATTTTCCAGATCACGGAAACAATTCCCATCAGGGTTTTCGTTTCGCGTTTCATTCGCTTGGGATCACGGCGCGTCGGACGATGCTGAACGCCCCGCTCAACCTCCCGTGGGTGGGACTTTCTCCGAAAAATCTTCCTCCCTGTAAAATCTTCCTACCCCAATTTCTGAGACCGGCGGAAGTATTCCCGCGGCACCGCTCGGATCAACTTCTGCGAAAGGTCCTGCACCTCTGAGCAGCGGAGGGAACAGCGGAACCTGAGAAGAAAAAATCCCTTGAGCGTCGATCGAAATGGCGCACGAACTTATGCACGGATTGATAGGAGAACTCACCGGACGGAAGCGGCATGGTTTCCCCGCGATCTACGGCAACCCATACATTTCCACGATCAGTTCCCGCAGCCGGGAGGCATCGGCGGCGGCGAGCACGTCCCCTTTTTTGACGAGTCGCAAGGTGCTGATCGTGCGAATCTGATCGACCGCGATTTCGGCCGATTTACCCGCACTGCGCACCTGAATGCGCGACCGCCACGTGGGTTGAAGCTTCGTCGTGAGCGGGCAAACGACCACGTTCTCCGCGTGCCGGTTCATGGCATCCATGCTCACGACGACGACCGGCCGCGTCTTGGCTATCTCCCGTCCGACGGTCGGGTCGAGCGCGGCTAGATAAATTCCGTAGCGGACCGGGATCATCGATCCAGCGCCGCAAGGCCGTCGCCCGCCGTGGTATCGAAAGCGGAAAATTCTTCGCCCTGCTTGCGCTGCTCGGCGCCGGTCGCCCGAAAAGTGTCGTCCCACGACAGCCGGCCATCGCGGGTCGGGCGGAGCAAAATTCCCTCGGCGGTCCGTTCGGCAATGACGGCGTGGCCGATGCGATAGTGGGAGAGGAGAGGCACGGGCAGACGGACGCCGCGCGAGTTGCCGATCCGGACTACTTTGAGGGTCTGGCTTTGCATGTGTAATTACCGTGCTCACGCCAAACGCCTAGTCAAGCGCTGTGGCAGCACACTCGCTCCACGGCCGCAATCAGCGCGTCACCACAAACGCCGCCGTCACATCCACGGCGGTCTCGCCGGCTTCGATCACGCGGGCGCGGAGCTTGAGCTTCGCTTTGCCGTAGCGGTCGAGGGCATCCTTAAATTCGGCGATGGCGGCTTGTGCGGGACGTTCGCAGATCGCGCGGAGGTCGCCGATCACGGGGCGGCGGTAGGCGGCGCGGCTCTCTTTCACCACGATGCTCCACTCGGTTTTGTCGGCGCCTTTTTCGTTTTTCATCAGCTCCCACACGACGCCGTAGCCGGCGAGCGTGGCGAGGGAAACGAGGCTGCCGCCAAAAGCCGTGTTGAGCGAATTTTTGTTCTGCTCTTTTGGAGCGGTCAGGGTCAGCGCCCGCGCGTCGCTCACCTCCACGCCAACGCCCATCGCTTTCGCGAGCGGGATCATCTCGTGGAGAAAAAGCTCCAATGCGGGGACCTTGACCGATTTCATGCGCGGCGACGTTGGAACTCTTTTATCGGCACGTCAAAGCTTCAACCGGAGAACTTTCGGCTGGGTTTTTGGCCATCGGATTTGACGTTTCGGAGTGAGCGACGCTCCTTCGGCGCACCATGATATCCAAGGGTAAGAAGTTGCCGGCCAAGTTTAAGCTAAAGATCGTCCAAGACGGCGTTCAACGGGAGGTCGCGTTGGCCGATCTCCTCACCCGACGCACGATCGTGTCGGTTTACATGAAAAATAACACGGGGAGTTGCGACAAACAGAACGACAGCCTCGCGGCGCACGCGGTGGAGTTTGATCGGGCCGGCTATAATCTCATCGCGCTCAGCCGCGACACCGTTGGCTCGCACGTGAAATACGCCGCGAAGAAGAAGATCCCGTATGTGCTCGCGAGTGATCCGGGTGATCTCTTCGCGCAGGCGGCGGATTCCATCGTCGAAAAATCGATGTATGGAAAAACATATCACGGGCCGGCGCGCGCCGCGTTCGTTTTGGCTAAAGACGGCACCGTGCTCGCGGTCGCCGAAAAAGTGGACACGGCGGACCACGCGGCACAACTCCGGGCGCTGATCGCGGGACTGTAAACGCGGAGCCGGCCAGCGTAGCGTTGCGGCGGGCGGGACTTTGCACTCACTACGCGCATGTTGGAATTTTCCCGCCCCCGTTTTCACTGGCTCCTGCTTTGTGCAGCACTCGGGGTCAGTGGGGTGTGGCTCCACGAGCGTCGCTCGCCGGCCCGGCCGTCGGACGGCGGCGCGCATGGCAGCGCGGTCACTCTTGCGGCGGTGCGTTTCGTTTCATCCGCTCTGGCCAGCGACGCCCTGCCGGTCTTTGCGCAGGGAGCGCTGTTTGCCGACGCGACGCCGGCTCAGCCCGTGCTCGCCGCGCTCGCCGCCGCGCTGCCGGCCCCGAGCCGGGCGGTTCGCTACGTGCGCGTAAACACGGCTTGGCTCGCCGGCAAATCCTCACCGTTTTGGCAGCGCCCGGGGCAAGGACGGATCGCGTGGCCTTTGCCGGACGGACGCGTGCTCAGGGTCGTGATCGAGGGCAGCGAGATGCTCGGGTCCGATCGGTTCACCAGCACCGGACAGCTCGAAGGCCGGCCGGCAAGTCGGGCAATTTTTGCGTTCAACGA
Organism: Opitutus sp. GAS368; assembly: GCA_945871085.1. Taxonomy (GTDB): domain Bacteria; phylum Verrucomicrobiota; class Verrucomicrobiia; order Opitutales; family Opitutaceae; genus GAS368. Next base: position 2,652 of record CAMBVX010000391.1, read on the forward strand.
GGGGTTTCTCCACGCCACCGTCGATGACAGCGAACTCGGTGCGCACGTCATCCGCGTCGCGACCACCGAGCTTTCCCAGTGTTATCAAGTCGACCCGGCACTCGTGCCACCGTGCGGCGGCGAACGTCGCCAGGTGGTCGACGGAGCGGTGCTAACCGCAGCACGCGAACGGCAGCTGCGGGCGGCTGCACTCGCGTCCGCCGCACAACCGGCCGCGGCCCCGGCGCTCAGCGCACCGTGGGAGCGAGCCGCGGCGGTCGCGGGAAACCCGCAGAGTGTCGACGTGCACGTGATGATGGCGGTGACGCAGAATGTATTGTCCACCCTCGTAGGCGCGGCGCGGACGGCGGCGTTGGTGAGTGCGTTTGATGCCTCGATCGCCCGCGTGAATCGCGATCTCGCTGCGAGCCTCGTCACGGCGCGCGTGAAGCTCGTGAAAGTCGCCGAGACGACCTACGACGAGACGAAGAGCGCGGGTAACCGAGTGCAGGACGAGGCGCTCACGGCGCTGCAGAGTGCGACCGACGGCCAGATGGACGAACTGCACACGCTCCGCGACCAAGCGGGTGCGGATCTGGTTTGCCTCGTCCTCAACCGCTCCGATTTTTCGAGCAGTGGTCTCGCGTTCGTGATCGACAAGCCCGGCGACACGACGAACGCCTTGTTTGCATTTTCCGTCGTCCAATATTTTTCGGTGGCCGGCACAAGCGTCGTCTCGCACGAGTTCGGCCATTCGTTTGGGTGTGCACATGACCGGGAAAACGCCTTCGCCCCCGGCGCCTATGGTTACAGCTACGGCTATCGGTTCTTCGGGGCCGATGGCGTGCGTTACCGGGACATCATGGCCTATCCGCCGGGCGTCGAGCTGGGTTATTTTTCCAACCCGACCGTCGTCGCGCCCGCGCCCATTAACGTGCCGGTCGGCCTGGCCGAGGGTCGTGCCGGAGAATCCGATACAGCGCGCACGATTGAGCAGGCGGCCTTCGAGGTTTCGACGTATCGTCTGCAAACTCAGGCTCCCGCGAGTCGCGGCACCCTGATTAACGTGTCGACGAGTGCGAGTATCGGGCCGGGCGAGCGCGCAGTGATTGCCGGCTTCACGGTCGAGGGTCGCCAGGCGAAGACGATGTTGGTGCGGGCCGCGGGCCCGTCGCTGGCGGCTTTCGGCGTGCGCACGCCGCTGGCCACCCCGGTGCTCGAGCTTTACGCGGGCGCGACGCGGCTGGCCGAAAATTCCGGCTGGTCGGCCCAGCCGGGTGCGGCCGCGGTCTCCACGGCGGCACTGCAGGCGGGGGCCTTTCCGTTTGCTCCCGGTAGCGCCGACGCCGCGCTCCTCCTGACGTTGCCGCCCGGTGGCTACACCGCCGTCGTGCGGAGCGAATCCGCCACCGGCGCCGTGCTCGTCGAGGCCTACGAAAGCGGGCCCGACTCGGGGCGTATTGTGAATCTTGCGACGCGGGCCTATGCCGATAACCGCGGCCGGCCGATCGTGGCGGGTTTTGTCGTCCGGGGCGCACCCGATGCCACCAAACGAATCCTCGTGCGCGTGCGCGGCCCGTCGCTCGCGCAGGCCCCGTTCGCTGTGCCCGACGCGATGGACGATCCCTTCATGGAGCTCCGCAATGCCGCCGGAAAACTCATCTTGCGCAACGACGACTGGAGCACCAACTCGGTCGGTGGCGCGAGCGCCGCCAACGACTTCACGCCGCTCGTGCGCTACCACAACGAAAAGCAAATTGTCGCCACGGGGCTCGCGCCCGCCAATCGCCGGGAGCCCTGTCTGCTGGCCGATCTGCCCCCCGGCAGTTACACCGTGATCGTGGGGCCATTCGAATTGCTCCCGGACGAACCCGCCCGGCCGGGTGTTGCGTTGGTCGAGGTGTTCGAAATCGGCACTCCGTAGTCGGATATTTCACGCTCCGGCGCCCAAGTGGTAGCGCGAGGCTTTAGCCCGCGTTCCGACGCCGCGGCAAATTCCGTCCGCGGGCTAAAGCACCGCGCTACCACGGACCAAACCCGCTGAAACACGCTGTCGTCGAATCTCCTCTGGGTGTGAAATTTTTGGGCTAGCATTGCTCTGTTACGTCGCGCCCAGATTCACGTCCCGCTTTTATAGGTAGTGTAACCCATTGGGTTACATTCGAAGCAGGCTGTTTTTCGCAAGGCAGGTGACAAAGTAACCCGAACCGGATCAGGCGGACAACCCGGGCCGCGCCGGCCCCGCGCGCCGGGCTTGATCAGGATCAAGGCACCGCCCGCATCATTCGGGCAAAATGTCGGCGATGCCCACCGTCGCCCACGCTCCGCCTCCGCTGCTTCCGTCGGTCGACGCCTCGTCTTCCCGGGGACTCGCTCTCTGGCGTGACGTCGCGCTGCCCCGCGAGCACGGCAGCTGGTCCTTCGCGTTAGAGCCCCTCGCGCTGGGGCTCATCGCCGCACCGTCACGGGCCGGGGCTTGCCTAGCGATCGCCGTCGTTGCGGGATTTCTCGCGCGGCGACCTTTGCGGATTGCGCTCCGTGATTCGCAACCCGCACGCCGCGCGGCCGCGCGGGGGCCGCTGGCGATTCTCGCGCTCATCGCAGGGGGGTTTCTGGCGGGTGCCATCGGGTGGGGCGGAGTGGCGTGGTTGGTCTGGCTGATTCCGGTCGCTGCGGCGGGAGCGGTATTTTTGCGTTTTGATTTTCGCGGCGCGAGCCGCGAGGAAATCGCCGAGGTCGCCGGTGCTGCCGCGTTCGCCCTCGTGCCCGCCGCGCTCGCCGTCCTCGCGGGCTGGGGCCCGGTTGCCGCAGCCGCCTTGGCGCTGCTGATGGTGGGCCGCGCCGTCCCGTCTGTGCTGACCGTGCGCGCTTATTTGCGCGCGGGGAAGACCGGGGAACGGCGCGCTGCATCGGCGCTCGTGAGCACCGGGCTCGCGCTGGTCGTCGCGGTCGGATTCGTGCGCGACGGTATCGCGCCAAGTGCTACGGCGTGGATTTTGAGCCTTTTTGCGGTCCGCGCGCTGGCGCTCCTCGGGTGGCCCCGCCCCGGGTTGCGCGCGCGGACGCTCGGCATGATCGAGACGGTCCTCGGTCTGGCTTTCGTTCTCGCGACGGCACTGGCGTGGCGCACCTGAGCCCAGCGCCCACCGAACCATTGCTTGATGCACATCAAGGCCCACCCCGCGCACTTCTGACATAGTCTCTCTCCTCGCCCAACTCCACTCCTCTATGAAAACCCAACTCCCCCTCCCGCGGCTCACCGCCGCTCTTGGTCTATTGCTCGCCGGTGCCACCTTGCTGACGCCGTCGGCCCGCGCCTCCGAGGGCACGGTGATCGCCAAACCGGGCGGCGCGCCCATCGCGACCGAACTCCCGCTCGAAGTCGCCGTGCTCACGAAAGCGCCCAATGTCCCGCCGCCCATCGGCCGCAAGCATCCCGCGAAGGTCGTCGTGAATCTCGAAGTAAAGGAAGTCACCCAGCGCCTCGCGGATGGCGTCGAATACACCTTCTGGACCTTCGGTGGCGAAGTCCCCGGCCTGTTCATCCGCGTGCGCGAGGGCGATGTCGTCGAGTTCCATCTCAACAATCACCCGAGTTCAAAGATGCCGCACAATATCGACCTCCACGCCGTCACCGGCGCGGGCGGTGGCGCGGCCTCGTCGTTCACCGCGCCCGGGCACTCGTCGCAATTCACGTTCACCGCGCTCAACTCCGGGCTCTTCGTTTATCACTGCGCCACGGCCCCGGTGCCGATGCACATTTCCAACGGCATGTATGGCCTGATCCTCGTCGAACCCAAAGAGGGCCTGCCGCCCGCGGACCGCGAGTATTACGTCATGCAGGGCGACCTCTACACGCAGGGCGCGACGAATGAGTCGGGCCTCCAGGCGTTCGACAACGTCAAGGCCATGGACGAGCGCCCGACCTATGTCGTGTTCAACGGCTCCGTCGGTTCCCTCGTCGGCGACAAGGCGCTTCAGGCCAAAGTCGGCGAAGTCGTGCGCCTTTACTTCGG
>CAMBVX010000392.1 GCA_945871085.1 Opitutus sp. GAS368
CTGATGATGCGGATATTGTCACCCCGCTCCGTATGCACGACAACCAGCAATTTCCACTCATGCGATTGCCCCAGCACAATCGCGCGTTCCTCCATCTGTGAATGGGCGGGATCGGGAATCGTCAGCGACCAGGGAGGGCCGAATACGGTGGAGGTTTCTCCAAAAACTCACGCCGTGCTTGGCGAGGTTGGAATGCGCTTTACGCTTGTCCCCACTCGAAACGCAGAGGCATGGCTGCAATCCGCCTTCACGCTTCGAAGGGCGGCTGGCGGGCGATGACCGCATCGAGGTGGTGCAGGAGTTCGGGAACGCTGATGGTGGCCGTGAGCCACAGCTTCTGCGGTTCGATGGTCTCATAGCCATGAGCGAGGAGGTTGCGAAGCCCGATGATCGCCGGCCACGGAATTTCCGGATGCTGCGCCTGCACTTCACGGGGCACGCGATTCGCGGCCTCGCCCACAATAAAGAGCGTCCGCTCCAGCGCGGCCCGGGTCACCCATCCCGCGTCACCGAGCAGGGACTCCGCCGTGAGACCGCTCGTGAGCGCCACGACACGCCGGCCATATTCCCGCATGTCGAGCAGGGGCCCGCGCGGGTTATGGTGTTTGCCCGTCATAGATGACCAACGCGCGCTTCTCGACGAGCGGGCGCAGCCACGGCCGCAGATTCGTGCAAAAATCGACCCGATGTCCCAACACCGCCGCCAGTTGCCCGCCATAGGCGAAAAAGTCCCAGCCCGCCCGTTGGGCGGCGCCCGGCGCGAATTCCGCCAGCACATCCACATCGCTGCGCGCCGGATCGAAATCATCGCGCAACACGGAACCGAACAGGCTCAACTTCTGAATCCCGCGCGCGCGACAAAACTCCGCGACCTTCTCGTGGTCGATCGGGATGGGCAGTTCGGCGGTGATTCCGGCTGGGCTCATGGCGCGAAAACTACCGCGACGCTCACTCATCGCAAGTCCCGGTTTGCGCGGTGGCCGGCCTCAAATTTTAGTGACCACGCCTCGAAACGCCGCGAGCGCGGCGGACTTCACAGGCGCGGGGACGAGGGGGAAGGGGCTCAGCATGTGGGTGAACTCGGAATCGGCCGGGGCGTGGCATTCGGCGAGGTTCGGTGGGCTTGCGTTCCGGCCAGGCGGAGCAAGCATGTCGACATGAAAAATTTCACCGCAGTCGTGGAACGCGACCCCGTGACGGGCCTATTGATCGGCTATGTGCCGGGCTTCCCCGGTGCGCACTCGCAGGCGGAGTCTTTGGATGAACTGAACGCCAATCTGCGCGAAGTTGTCGCCATGCTACTGGAAGACGGCGAGCCAAAGCTGGAGGCGGAATTCGTCGGCACGCAAAGCGTCGCGGTCGCCTGACGAGGGGAAACGTCCCTGTCCTCAAACCCGGCGAAGTTTGCCGGTTGCTGGAGATGCTGGGTTTCGCCGCCGTGCGCCAACGCGGTTCGCACGTTCAATACCGCCACGCAGACGGACGCGGCACGACGGTGCCTTTGCACAAAGCGAGACATCGCGCCGCCACTCCTGCGGCAAATTGCCAAGGACATCGGCCTCACGGTCGAAGAACTGCTGGGCAGGCGTTGAACGCCGCGAGCGCGGCGGCTTTCACGGGCGCGGGGACGAGGGGGAAGGTGCTGAGAGAGCGTCGATAAAGAGCATCGGATCGGAAGGTAGGAGCCCGCTTGCGGGCGATTCAGTGCGACCGCAGTCGTCCCTCGCAGACCATCGCCCGCAAGCGGGCTCCTACCCGATGGTCACTGGCACGAGCGTCATCGTGTCGTTGCCGAAAATGTCGATGACCTTCACGGCGACGACGTAGCGGCCGGGTTTTGGATAAACGTGGCACACGCTCTTGAGTTCGAGGTCGCGGTCCTGGCGGGTGCGGAAGCTCTGCCATTCGTTTTCGAAGATGTAGGCGCCGGTCCAGCGTTCCTCGAAGTCGATGAATTCTCCTTCGTCTTTGATGACGCCGGGCAATTCGCCTTCCACGCCAAAGCCCTTCGCCTGTTTGATGATTTCTTTCCGGCTCTCGTAGTCGAAATCGACGGCCCTCAGAAACCAGCCGCATCAGCGAGGCGAAACTCCTGCTTCACGTGGGGCACGCGACGTTTCGCATCGTAACCGACCGTCATCCACCGGGCTTCTCCGTCGCGATAGAGAATCATGACCTTGCCGTAGGTCTTGTGCTCCGCGAGCACCTTGGGAGCCTCATCTTCACGCGCGAAATTGAGCTTCGGGTCGGCAAGCAAGGCATGCTCCTCCGTCTTCCGTCCGGCGATGCCGATCACAAAGTCCGGATAAAACCCGCGTCCGTCAGGCATCAGCACGTTTACCGATGAGGGCTGGCGCGGTTCGTTGCGGTGCCACCAAAGAACGGTTTCGCCGCTATCGCGGTCGAGCAATTCGGCGAAACTGGTTTCCCACGTATTCAGACCCTCGGGCATGACTTGGTAAATGTTTCGGGGCGACTTCGTGAGCGGACTGGAAGACTCAAGCTCCGGGGCGAGGTCTTCCGCCTCAATGATCTCCGCGTGTTGCGCGATGGCGGCTTTCTGCGCTTCCCGCAGCAGGTTTGGATGCGTGGCAAGGATGACGTCGAGAAAGCGGGCCACCTGCTCTGGGTCCTCGGCCTCAGACATCGCCTCGTCGCGCATTACGCGCTCCATTTTGCGAAGCAGGGCTCGCCGCAGCTCACGCGGATCCATCACCTTGTTTTCACGCAAGGTTGCTTCGGCTTTTTTTGCCGCCTGATCAGGCGAGAGATCGGCCGCAAAGTTGAACTCCTGTTGGATGGTGCTGGCGAACACGTCGAGGGTGCGCTTCTCGACTGGAATCTTGTTCTTCATCACCTCGAAAAGCTCGCGGGTTGAGACGATGAATCGGTCGGCGCAATCCTCCTCCGAAACCTCGTTGTCCGACCCCACAGTCTGTGTCTTGAAGCGGTGTGGCACGTCGGCGCGCAACGGATAGCGGTAAACCTGCGTTGGTCCCGCCGTCGCGGCCGGTTTGGATGCTCGGTCCGCCCCTCCGGGCACGGAGTCTCCGCCGCCCGCCGCGCCAAAAAAGCTCCCAAAATCGAAGTCGCCGAGGATTACCACGTCCCCTTCATGACTACCGTCCGAAGCGCCTTCATTAGCCGCAGTCGCACCGGTGCCCTCAGTGACCAACTCGCCAGCCGCCGTCTCCGACTCCAGGCCGAAGAACGCAATCTGCCCGTTCGGATCGACCTTGGACACACCACTCACATCCTCGCCGATGCGCAGCGCCACGGTGGCGGTGCTCACCTTGGCGTATTCGGTCTGGATCTGATTGATCTTCTGACCAGCGAGGTCGAGTCCCTGTTGGCTCTCCGCATCGGCGAGAAAAACGTAACCGTAGTTCAGCACCTCGGGCAGAGTTTTGGCACGGGCACGGGTTTGGAGGTGGGCATGCACGCGCAGGATGCGGCCGACCAACTGCACTCCGAAATCGGCGTCGCGCGCCGCACGCATCGACACAAGGGTAAACGCCCGGGGCGCGTCGAAGCCAAGCGCCACCGCCATCATGAAAATCAACACCTCGCGACGTTCGTCGTTGGCCAGCGCCAGCAAGTCGGGGTCGGGTTCCTCCGATGTGTGGATCGCGATTTGATCGTCGGTGAAACCCATGCGCAGCAGGCGCGCCTTGAGCGCCTCGGGGTTGTCCTTTTTTCCTCCGCCGGCCTGCACGAGGAGCAGCGGCACAAGCGGCTTTTCGCCGGCGGCGAGGATTTTCTTGATCTTGCGGTGCGCAGCCACGCCGTCGCGCAGGGCCGTGCCTTCGAGGTCCACCAGCGCGCGTTTCTCGGGCGCGACGAAGTAAGCGGCGCACTTGACGCCCTGTTTGATGAGTCCCTCGTTCACTGCGTCGGGGCGACTTACGCGGATGCGGTGCAGCTCGGCGATGGCGAGCACTTTTTCGAAAGCCTTAATCTCGGCGTCGTCCGGTGTGGCGGTGATTAGCACGGTGTAATCAGGCCGAAGCACGTCGTGGAAAAAATTTGCCGCCTGCGTGCCCTCGCCGAAGCCGTGGTGCGCCTCGTCCACAACCACGCCGACCCGCAGATTTTGCGCGCGGAGCGCGCCGATGAGCGAGTCGATAGAGGGATTGCTGTCGCCGTCCTTGCGCACGTTGCGCTTGTCCTTGGCGCGGGTTGCGACGGATTGCCAGGTGGTCACAAACACATCGCCCGCGCGGCTCTGCTCGGCGGAGCGATCATCGGCGAGTTCGCGCAGGCGCAGACCCTTGAACTGGCCGCGCAGGCTGTCGGCGGTCTGGCCGACCACGCCCTTGAATGGCGCGAACCAGAACCAGACCACGTGCTCCTTCTGGCTGAAACGCTCGACCAGGGTGCCGGCTATGAGCGTCTTGCCCGCTCCGGTGGGCGCTTCGATCAACAGATAGCCGTTGTGGTTGATCGCGGTGGCGCGTCCGGCGTCGCTCGCCCCGGCGGCGGCGAGCAAGGCTTGGTTGTGGCTGAAAAGCGCTAGCCCGCTCTCGACGGCGCTTTCTTGGTAGTTGCGAAGGACTTTGAGGCTCATGGTCGCGGGCGATGTGGGCGCATTCAGGGGCGCAGGCCGAAACGAAGGGCAAGGCTCTCGGGGATTCCGGCGTGCTCAACGTGGGTTTGGCGGATTTTTTGGCGCAGGCTCTCGGGTTGCCACGAGTAGATGACGGCGCAGAGGCAGGGTTTTACGGCGCGCTTCAGGGCGGCGACGCAATCGGGCGTGAAGCGCGGGATATAGACGACGAGTTGATCCTCGCCGCCCGCCGCAAGGTAGGGTGCGTCGGCGTAGGGCGCTAGCGTATCGAGGTGGAGCATCTGGAGCGCCGTCCACACCTGCGCGTGCTCGATGTCGAGCAGGCGGCCGGGCTGGATGCGGCGGCAGCGCAGGTAGGCGAAATCGCCGCCGGTGGGCTCGCGATTCCCGAAACCGTTGATGACCGCTTTCACTCGCGGGGCACAGACGTCGCGGCAGACGTTTTTATCGGGTTCCTCGGTGCTCGCCTCGCTGGAAGAGACGAGGATGAAGCGGCGATTTCCACCGTCCGCCACGTTTTGATCCAGCACGGCCTGAGCGGTGGTGCCGGAGCCCGCGAAGAAATCGACCACGATGCTGTCGGGGTCGGTCGCTTGGGCCACGAGTTGCTGCATGAGCGAAGGAGGCTTGGTGTAAGTGAAGACTTTTCGCCCGAAAATCTTCTCGATCACGCCGGTGCCCTCGCCGGCCTCTCGCGACCTCAAAATCCCGACTTCATCTTCGTCTTCGTCCTCGTTGAGTCGCGCGATCCAACTACCGACCGGGTTGGTGTGGCTGCGCAGATCTTTCCAGTGTTTCTTGAAACCGGGTCGGCCAAAGCCCACCGGCTTGCCGACCCAAAAGGCGAGGTCGGGCGTGTCGCGGGTGAAAAGCGGATTCTTTTTCTTCGGCGTCACCGGAATATCGCCTTCATCAATCGCCGCCAGTAGCTCCCCCAACGTGTTCCAGGTTTCGACGCGTTCCTCTTTGGGATTCGGGAAGACGATTTTGTCCTGACGAATCCATTCCTCCATCGACTCCGTTTCGAGTTTTTCGACGTCCTTTGTTTTAAGCTCGCTGGCATAACGCCAGACGAGGTTGTGGTCGCAGGGATACCAGCGTCCGGTCTTTGGATTCAGGATCGGATAAAAAAGATTTGGCCGTTGCACGCGGTCAAAGCCGAGCGTGAGTGGATCAATGTTCCAAGGCCCACGAGGGTCTTTGTCCAGGTTCTTGTATTTCTTCTGCGACTTGTCGGTGCCCTTGAAGCTGAATTTGGAGCGACCGTAGATCAGGATGTGTTCGTGGACGTCGCTAAAGTTGCGATCTTTGGCGCTCGTCGAGTCCCGCGTGCGCCATGCCATGCTGCCGATGCGTAGGCCGGGCATGACCTTGTCGAGCAGGAGTTCGAGTTTGGCGCGGTTGTCGTCGTTGATGCAGACGAGCACAACGCCGTCTTCGCTCAGGAGGTCGCGAGCGATGATGAGGCGCTGATATAGAAACTCTATCCAGGTGGAGAAGCGCCAGGAGTCGTTCTCGTCCACGAAGCGGTCGTTGTAGACGAAGTCCTTTTTGCCAGTGTTATAGGGCGGGTCGATGAGGATGCACTTCACCTCGCCCGCGTAGGTCATGCGGAGGTGGCGGAGGGCGTCGAAGTTGTCCCCTTCGATGATAAGGTTGCGCCACGGACCGGGGCCGACGCTGTGCTCGGGGAGGAGGTCTAGGGCGACGAAGTCGGAATTTATGGCGCGGTCGCGCTCGATCTCGTTTGCCTCCCAGACGAGGCCGAAGCGGGTGGAATCGCGGCGGTCGCGCGCGTCGAGAAGTCGCAACAGCTCTTCGCGACTGAGATGGTCGTAACGTGAGGGCACAGGGCATGAACATCCGCGAGATGTTCGGCCCTCTGTCGGACGGCTGGCCCTGTGTGGGCTCTTACCGGTGCCTGAAAAAAAGAGGGAGCGTGTCTACACACGCCCCGTCACAGGCACCGCTAAGAGCCCACACAGGAGCGCTATCAACACGCCCCCAGTCGGGGGCGTGCATCGAGCGAGTCCTGTGTGTCGAAATTAGCGGTTTCGTGACGGACAGCAGCCGA
>CAMBVX010000393.1 GCA_945871085.1 Opitutus sp. GAS368
TAGATGAGGTCGGCGGCGGGGTGGGCGTTGATTTCGAGGGCGATGCAGGCGAGGGCGTGGGGGCGGATTTCGTCGTCGTGATCGAGGAGGGCGAGAAATTCGCCGTGAGCGAGGGCGAGGGCGGAGTTCGAAGTCGCGGAGATGTGGCCATTGGTCTCGCGGAGGACGACTTTGATGCGGGGGTCCTTTTTCTGATACGCTTCGAGGATTTTGCGGACGTGGGGCTCTTTCGAGGCATCGTCGGCGATGCAGAGTTCCCAGTTTTCGTAGAGCTGGCGGCGGACGGATTCGATGGCGCGCACGAGCCATTTTTCCGGCGTGTTATAGGTCGGCATCAGCACCGAGATGAGCGGTTTTTTCGGGAGGGCGGCGATTTTTGCGCGGATCTGGTCGGCGATCTCGGGGGTGAGGCGGTCGTAGGCGGCGGCCCACGCGGCGTAGGAATTGGGCGGCGGCGGCGCATCGTCGGTGGTGCGCTTGATTTGGCGAGTGAGGAACGGGGTCCAGGTGCCGGCTTCGTCCTGGGCTTCCAGCACGAGGGTGCGGGTGCCGCGTTTGGGGACTTCGACCTTCAGCATCCAGCCGCAGCGCTCGGCGCCGGGGTGGTCGCGGAAGTGGTCGAGGACGTCGAGGCGTTCGACGCCGGATTGGGCGGCGACGGTGACGTCACCCAAGCGGGCGCGGATGGCACGGATGGGGGCGCGATCTTTGCGGAGGGACCAGCCGAGAATGTTGAGGGTGGCCGGAATCGTGCGCCAGTCTTGGGGACGATCGATGTTGCCGTGGAATTCAGCGGAAGCGGCGGCGGGGGCTGAGGCGGAACCCGCCGAAGGCGAATCGAGGAAGAGGCGACGCAGGTCGCGGAGCGGGGACGTGATCTTCCACGAGAAGGAGGACTGCAGCTTCGCGATTTTTTCGTCGCGGGAACGGATCACCGCTTGGGCCTCGGCGAGACGAGCGGCGGCGGCGGCTTGCTCGGCGGCGCGGGTGGATTCGAGGGCGGAGCGTTCGGCGGCGAGTTGGGCACGGAGCGCGGCGGCCTCGGCGGCGTGGGCAGCGCGGGCGACGACGGTTTCGTCGCGGGAGAGGACGAGGGCTTCCTCGGTGACGGTGAGGGAATTTTCGAGGGCGGCGATGCGGGCGTCGGCCTGGATGAGGGCATTTTCGTAGGCGACGACTTGTTGGCGACCGGACTTGAGGAGGGCGTCGGCTTGTTCGCGGAGATGTTTGTAGTGAGCGATGGCGCCGACGGCTTCGTTGTAACCGGCGCGGGTGATGGCGAGTTCGCGTTCGAGGTTGTCGGCGTGATTTTTGGTGAGGACGCGGGCGTGCTCGAGGGTGGCGGAGTTTTGGCGCTCGGTGGCGAGTTGCTCGGTGTAGCTGAGGTTGATCGCGGCGAGCTGGTCGGCGCAACTGCGGTTGGTGGCGGCGACGTTTTCGCGGGCGGCCGCGAGGAGGGCGTCGAGATTGCCGATGTGGTCGCGCGTGAGTCGCTCGCGAGTGAGGCCGGTGTCGCGTTCGGTGGTGAGTTGGACGATACGTTGGACGGAGGCGTTGGCGTCGAGAGCGAGTTCGAGCTGGCGCACGAGCTGGGCGAGGAGATCGGTCTCGGCGGCGAGGGCGGCGGCGGGAGCGCCGAGGGCTGTGGCGGCGCGGTGGGCGCGGGCGACGGCGAGGGTGGTCTCGCTGGCGGTGGGCGGGACGACAAGCGACCAATCGGTGGCCGAGGGACGGGTCAAAATCGTGGCGTAGAAATTGGCGAGCGCGAGGGTGTTGGCGACGAGATCGAAGTGGGCGTGGGCGAAGGCGACGCCGTGTTGCCCGAGGGTGGCGCAGAGGGCGGGGTCGGCGAAGAGGAGTTGGCAGGTGTCGGAAATTTCCGTGGGCGTGCCGGTGGGGAGGAAAACGGCCTCGTGGCCATCGGTCATGAGCGCAGCGAGATTCGTGGGCGGGAGGACGACGGGGCGGCCGCTGGCGAGGAACTCGGGGAGCTTGGAGGGAAGGCGGTAGTCGTTGAAGGCGCCGGGCTGGCCGGGTTGCACCAGGACGTCGGCGAGGGCGAGGAGGCGGGGGAGTTGAGCTTTTTCAACAAAGCCGAGGTCGAGGACGTGGCGGGTGAGCTCGGGGGAAAGTGAGGCGAGGAACTTCGGGGAGTTGAAGCCGGTGCGGATGAGGCGGGTGGGGGTGCCGCGCTGGTTGAGGAGGGCGACGGCGACGTAGAGGTCGCGCATCTCGGGCTCATTGGCGAAGGTGTTGCTGCCGGTGAACACGATGACGCGTTCATCGTCGCGGAGGCCGAGCTCGGTGCGGAGGGCGGGGTCGGCGGCTTGCGGGGCGTAGAGAGAAAAATCGACGCCGGGCGGGAGGAGTTGCGTGGGGAGGTCGGCGGGGATGAAGGCGCGGAGACTGTTGACGATATGGGTGACGCCGTCGGCGACGCGGAGGAAGGCCTCGTGGCGCAGCGGGTGCGGGAGGGCGTCGATGAGCCAAGCGTCGGTGGCGGCGGGGTTGGCGTCGCGGAGAGAGGCGAAGGACTCGCCGGTGTAGGCTTCGAGGAGGAAGCGTTCGTTGTCCTCGAGATGGATGATGAGGCGGGCGGGGGTGGTGGCGGCGCGTTGGTAGGCGAGGGTGAACTTGCGGACGCCCTCGCGGGGGGTCCAAGCGTGGATGAGGTCGGCGGGGCGGCCGTCGGGGAAGAGGCCGGGGCGGGCGAGGAGTTCGGCGTAGGTGGCCGCGATGAAGAGGGGCGACGGGAGGTGCGCGACGGTGTCTTTGTCCTGCGAGGCGGCGACGATGCAGGCGTGGCCGGCGGCGCAGAGGGTGTTGGCGAAACCAGCGATGTGGTTGAGGCTGTTGGTGGTAAAGTCGCCGTAGTTAACGAAGAGGATGTTCACGCGAAAAAAGGAATCGGGAGAGAGGGAGAACGAGCGAGTGGGTGGTCGGGAGAATCAGGCGAAAAGCACGGCAGAGAGGACGGGAAAACTCAGGCGAAAAGGACGGCGGGAAGGACGGAAAATAGTGGCGATGAAAAAGGCAGACCCGCGACGCTGCGTGGGTCTGCCTCGAAGGTAAATACGGATTTTAGTGGCGGCGCGGAATTTAAGGGGCCGAGTGCCGGAGACGGAGTTTTTGACCGCTAATGAGATTCGCCAAAGGGCGAATCGGGGGAGTGCGCTACGGCTGAGCGCCTCCGCAAGCGGTGTTGGGTCCGCTGATCGCGGACGGAATACGGCGGTTGGGAAACCGCCGCTCCGTTCGGAAAAAATTAGAGTTTGAAGCCGGCGGAGGTGGAGTCGGCGACGAACATTTTCACGGTGTCGAGGGAGACGGCGGCGAGGTCGAGGCCGACCATTTTCGCAGCCTTGGCGAGGATGTCGTGGGGGACCGTGATGATCTGGCAGCCAACTTCATCGGCCTGGAAAATGTTAATGACTTCGCGCGTGCTGGCCCAGAGGAGTTCGGCTTTGGGCTGACCTTCGAGCAAGGGCCCGCAGGCGCGCATGAGGGGCATCGGGTCCACACCGGTGTCGGCGATGCGGCCGGCGAAGACGGAGACGACGGAGGCGACGGCGGGGTTGAGGGCGTCGGCGACGCCGCGGACTTGGGAGAGGGTGAGCAGGGCGGTGACGTTGAGTTTTACGCCGAGGAGACCGAGCTCTTTGATGAGAGGGAGGCAAGACTCGCCCCTGGAGTTGGTGATGGGAATCTTCGTGTAGACGTTCGGGGCCCACGCGGTGATTTTCAGGGCCTGACGCTTCATATCGACGAGGTCGTCGGTGAAGACCTCGAGGGAAATGGGTTTGGCGGTGACAGTCTGGAGGATGTCTTTGGCGAAGGCTTCGTAGTCCGTGATACCCGCTTTCTTCATCAACGTGGGGTTGGTGGTCAGACCCTTGATGTGCGGCTTGGCGTAGAGTTCGAGGATGCCGGCTTTGTCGGCGCCGTCGGCGTAGAGTTGGACTTTGAGGGAAGCGAGGGAGGCCATAGTAGGGAGGAGGATCAGCGAGAAGGGAGGCGGGAGAAAGGAGAAAATACGGTGGTTGGAAACCGCCGCTCTGTGAGGTGTTAGGGGCGGAGGATGATGGCGGCGGCGGCGGGGAAGGAGCGGACAGTGAAGTCGGGTGGGGCTTGGAGGATTTCGTCGTAGCCGAAGTCGATGAACACGGTGCGGACGCCGGCGCGTTTCCCGCAATCGATGTCACGCCAGCGATCGCCGATCATCCACGAGCGAGAGAGGTCGAGGTCGAGGAGAAGGGCGGCCTCGGTCAACATGCCGGGGGCGGGTTTGCGGCGCGGGTCGGCGGGTAGGTGGGGCGAGTGGGCGGTGCCGGGCGCGTAACAGACCTCGATGCGGGTGAGGGAGGGAACGAGTGTGAGGAGGCGCGCGTGCATCGACTCGACGACGGCGGCGGACTGGGTGGCGCGGCCGACGTCGGGCTGGTTAGTGGCGACCACGAGGATGAAGCCCGCGGCGGCGAGGGAAGCGCAGGCCTCGGGGACACCGGGGAAGAGTTCGAACTCGGCGAGGGTGTTTGGCGGGTAGGGTTTGCCGTCGCGGATGATCTGGCGATTCAGAGTGCCGTCGCGGTCGAGGAAAACGGCGGGGCGGGGCGCGGACGGTGGCTGGGGCGCGGACGGTGGCTGGGACGTGGGCGCGGGCACGGAATTTTTAACCACAGATGGCACGGATGAACACGGATAGGGACAGGCGGAGGCGGGAGACAGGGAAATAAAAACGCGGCGTGGGGAGCGCCGCGTGAGAGGGGGAGAGAGGAGGAGACGAGGAAAAGGGGCGGCGATTAGGTGGTCGCGGGCGGTGTGACGCTTTCCCACTTTGTCTGGTTCATCTTCAAGTCGGGATGGGAGACGAAGAGGTGCCAGATGACGGCTTGGAAGGCTTCGCTGTGCGGCGTGATGTTGGCGGGGTTCACGGTCGGGACGATGACGCACGCATTGGCGACTTTGGCGGCGTAACCGCCGTCTTTGCCGACGATGGCGATGATGGAGGCGCCAATTTCTTTCGCGAACTTCAGGGCGAGCACGAGATTGGGCGAAACGTTTTTCTCCAGGTTCCCGCCACCGACGGAGAGGATGAGGAGGGTGTCGGCGGGCTTGAGGCGGGAGCCGCGGAGCCATTCGACAAAGACGGTGGCCCAACCTTCGTCGTTGGTGCGGGCGGTGAGTTCGGAGACGTTGTCGGTGGGGGCGTAGCACTCGAGGCCGGCGATCTTGCGGAAATCGTTCACGGCGTGCGAGGCGTTGGCGGCGCTGCCACCGACGCCGAGGATAAAGAGGCGACCGCCGCGAGTGCGCGTGGCGACGAGTTCGGCGACGCAGCGTTCGCAGTCGTCGGGATTGATCTTGGCGATGATCTCGGTGGTCTCGCGGAGATGTTGAATCGAGTAGGACATGGGTGGATTAATTTAGGCGAACTTGGCTGGCGCGGAGGAGGGCGTCGAGTTCGTTCAAGCCATCGTGCGAACCGATTTCGTAGAAGCGTTGGGCAATTTCGTAGCCGGCGAGTTGGCGTTGGGTGACGAGGGCCATCTGCACGGCGGCAAGGTCGACGACGGCGTCGCGAGGGAAATCGGCAAAGGCGGAGGCGCGGAAGAGGCCGAGACCGTAGTCGATGTGGTGCATCGCGGGGGTGCGGTTTTTTTTGTCGTAGCTGACGATTTCACCGTGGGCGAATTCGACATTGCTGGTGTCGTAGCGGCCGTGGTTTTCGTAGACGGTCATCAGGCCTTGGCGACTGGAGGCGAGGAAGTGTTGGGCGACGGCGTGGTAATCGATGGGCAGATAGCTATCGCCGTAGAGGACGTAAAAGGCGTCGCCGAGTTTGGGGAGCGCTTGGATGAGCGCGCCGCCGGTGCCGAGGAGTTTTGGGCCGTCGAAGGAGTAGTCGATTTTGACGCCGAAGCGGGAGCCGTCGCCGTAGAGGTCGGCGATTTGCTCACCGAGGTAGCCGACGCAGAGGACGAGGTGGGTGAGGCCGGCGGATTTGAGCAGGCGAAGTTGGTGAGAGAAAAACGGTTCGCCGGCGACTTCGACGAGGAGCTTGGGGATTTTTTCGGTGATGGGGCGGAGGCGGGTGGCCATGCCGCCGGCAAGGAGGGCGACGGGGAGGGGAGAGGCGAGTGCGGCGGAGAAGGCCGTGGGAGGAGAGGAGGAATTTGTCACAGAGGGCGGAAGAGGTGCACAGAGGACACAGAGACGGAGAAGCGACGGTTTAGAGACGTTGAGCTGGGGAGGGCGCGATGCGCGCGGGTGATGGGAAGATGGATTGCAGCGTCGCTGCGCTCCTCGCAATGACAGGAGTCAGTTTTGGGCGACGACTTTGGTGCCTTCGAAGTCGAAGCGGAAGCGGACTTCTTGGAGGCCTTTTTCGCGCATGGCGTGGCGGAGTTTTTTCTTGTCGCCGGCGTAGAACATTAAAAACCCGCCGCCGCCGGCGCCGATGAGTTTTCCGCCGAGGGCGCCGTGGGCCATGGCGTGATCATACCAATCGTTGATGACGGAGTTGCTCATGCCGGCGCTGCGGACTTTTTTGCGCTGCCAATGGACGTCCATGAGGCGCGCAAATTCCTCGAGGTTGCCCGACTCGAGGGCGGCGAGCGACTGGTAGCCGAGGTCTTT
>CAMBVX010000394.1 GCA_945871085.1 Opitutus sp. GAS368
CTCACGAGCAGGTTGTTTTTCAACCGGCCCGACGGAGTCTCTTCCGACAAATCCTCCGTGGTGCTGGCGAGTAGGCAACCATGCTTGGCGAGGAAAGCGCGAAATGGTGCCCATTCGTCCGTGTTGCGCAGCATCCGCTCGAATTTGAAGATCAGCACGATCTTCACTTCACCGGCCTCGATCTGGCGCTTGAGCGCCTGCAAGGCCGGCCGGTTCATGGTGCCGCCGGAATAGGCTGCGTCGGTGTGGCACGCGTATTCCACCCAACCTTCGTGGGCGTGCTTCTTGATGTAGTCTCGGCAAATCGCGGCCTGACTCTCGCACGAATCGAATCGGCCACCGACTTGGTGCAGGGTGGAAACGCGCGTGTAGATCGCGACGGGAACAACGCTGGGCGTGATACGGGTGGGTGACTGTTGGATCGGATGCATCGAAACCTCCGTTGAGGGTTGATGGGCGATCCAATTGGCCTCTGCCCAGATTGAGTGTTACGAGCGAGAATCAGGACGAAATTCCGACGCGTTTCAATCACCGAGCGTTAAACACTTTTTCCGAAAACGGCGGAAAACGCAGTCGCGCGCGCCGATCTCTAATGGCGAAATCCGCACTAAACCGATGAAGTGTTTAACGCGGTGTTTCTGTAACGTGTTAACTCACCGGGGTGATATCCCGGGAGTTAAATGTGTTACGGAACCCGCGCGCTAAACGCTGCGGGGGTTTAGTGCGGATTTCCCCATCAGAAATCCGCAGCGTTGGTAGATTTTTCGGCGTTGCTCAAAGTGGAGTTCTCCAGGAAGGGAAATCGGTCGGCGGTTCCGTCTGATCGGGTCCATGATACTACCGCCGGCCTACGAAGGAAGAACGGGACTCGACGAAAAACTGGAGTTTTGCTGTGACTCATTTTGGCCGAAGCCACGGCCCAATGTGATGGCAACGCGCAAGTGAGCCGAGCGAGGTCGTCGCACCGGGGTTGAAAAACTGAAGCTTGAGTCCAGTATTGGACTTCAAGAAATACCATTTGAGATGATAAAAGCACCCTCCATTATCAAAGCAGCGACCTCCACGTCGGCAGCGATCGAGCGAATCGCCCGGGGGCTGGAGTGGGCCGACGCCGAGTTTGTGGCCAAGAAGCTCGGAGTTCCGCTCGACCGGTTGGCCGTCCTGGTCGGCGTGCCACGTTCAACCTTCTTTCGCCGGCAAAGCGAGGGACGGTTCACCGAGGCGGAATCGGAGCATATCATGCGGTTCGCGCGGTTGTGGCAGGTCGCTTGCGAGGTCTTCCGGAGCGAGGCCGGCGCGCAATCGTGGTTGAACCGCGCCCAAGTCGGTCTGGACGGCAACGTGCCGCTGGACTACGCGAAATCCGAACTCGGCGCGCGGGTGGTTGAGGATCTGATGATGCGGATCCACCACGGCATTTTGGCCTAGGTGTTATGCGGCTTTGGCGCATAGAAAAGTCCCTCTTCGCCCAGGAGGCTCGCTCCGGAAACGGAGCCCGAATCTACGGTGGGCGCTGGAACCGCCCGGGACGTCCGGCGATCTCCTGCGCCGGCTCGCTGTCGCTGGCGATGCTCGAGGTGCCGGCCCAGGTCAGCACAGAGGAAGACGCCGGCGCGCAACGCGTGTTCTTCACCGTCGAGATCGACGACCAGTGGATGGAAGCGATCGCCGCGACCGATCTGCCGCGAAACTGGCGGTCTGCGCTGAACGTGGGCCCAGGCCGACGTCAGGGAGACGCCTGGTTAGTTCGCGGGCATTCGGCGGCGTTGAGAGCCCCGAGCGCGCTGGTGGCTGGAGAATTCAACGGCCTCCTGAACCCGGCGCATCCGCACGACCGAAAGGCAGCGATCTGGTCCGCGGGAAAGCCCCTGCGAATGGACGCACGTCTGTTTCAGGACCTCGGGAAAGCTGAGTGAATCTTGGGGCGGTCTTGGCTCCCGGTCGGGGATCCTACCGCCGTAAACTAAGCGGCGCGATATTCCAGCAGCGTGCCCGCGGTGCAAATGCGGTCAATTGCAGGTGCTGCCGGTTCGGAAACGACTGCGGAGTGAGGTGATTTCGCACCAGTGCCGCTATGCCACGACCGACAGCAACAGCCAGTTTCCGCTCGGCAATCCGTCTCCTGCCCACATATCAACACCGCTAATGTTCGCTGTTTAATCCGCCCACCCGGGGCAGTTCTCCGGCGAACTCCTCACGCTCTATCCGAATGCGAACATTCTCGTCGCGGGAAAAGCGGATTTCGAAAGTTCGCGCCGGCGCGAGCTGATGGGCCGAATCGCGACGAACAATTGGGACGCCGTCATCGTGACGCATTCGGGGTTCGAGCGGCTCCCGCTCTCCACGGCGGCGCAGAAAAAGTTTTTCGAGGATCAGCTCATCGAGCTGGAGGCGTGCACCCGCGAAACTTCCGGCGAAGCGAATAGCCGGATCGTGAAGCAACGGGAGGTCGCGAAAAAGCGGCTGCAATTCAAACTCAAGAACCTCGCTGCCGAGCATCGGAAGGACGACACCCTCACGTTCGAGGATCTGGGCGTCGACCGATTGTTCGTAGACGAGGCGCACGCCTACAAAAACCTGTTCTACATCACGAAAATGACCCGTGTGGCCGGGCTGCCGCAAACCGCTTCCAAGCGGGCGTTCGACAGGTTCTTAAAAGTGCAGCCTGTGCAGCGGCTCAACGACGGTGGCGGCGTGGTGTTCGCCACGGGCACACCCGTGACCAACACGATGGCAGAGATGTTCACGTTGCAGCGTTTCCTCCAAATGGACGCGCTCTTGCAACGTCGGCTCCAGCACTTCGACTCGTGGGCCGCGACGTTTGGCGAATCGGTCTGCGCGCTCGAACTCGCTCCCGACGGCGCCGGCTACCGGCTCAACACGCGCTTTGCGCGGTTCGTAAACGTGCCGGAGTTGATGCACATCTTCCGCCAGACGGCGGATATTCAGACGGCGGACAGGCTCAAGCTGCCGGTGCCCGCACTCGAAGGCGGCAAGGCGCGCGTGGTGACGGCGAAGGCCACACCGCAATGGACCGCGCTCGTCACGACGCTCGTCGATCGCGCGGCACGGTTGAGAACCAACCGCGTGCCGCCATGGGAAGACAACATGGTCAAAATCACCGGCGAGGGCCGGAAGGCGGCGCTCGATTTGCGGCTCGTGCTCGGAGCGATGGCGGACAATCCCGAATTCAAGGTGAACCCTGCCGTCCGCGAAATCTTCGCGGTGTGGCAGGAAACCAAGGATCAGCGTTTCCCCCAACGGGTGTTCTGCGACCCTTCCACGCGGAAGGGGGAAGGGCGACGGACACGTGTTCTCGGTCTATGACGTTCTCAAGGCCAAGCTGCTGGCGGCCGGGGTGCCCGCGCCGGAAATTTCCTTTAAGATCACGACAGCGACGCGGCGAAAACCGCGCTGTTCAAAGCCGTGCGTTCTGGCCGCATCCCCATTCTGGTGGGTTCGATGCAGAAAATGGGCGCGGGCATGAACGTGCAGACAAAGCTCGTCGCGCGGCATCACCTCGACGCGCCGTGGCGGCCGTCCGACATCGAGCAACGCGAGGGCAGGATTCTACGGCCGGGCAATTTCAACGCCGTGGTCCGGGTGCTGCGCGACCTTCACACGGCCGGGAGCTTCGTTGCATACAGGTGGCAAACGCTCGAAACGAAGGCGAAGTTCATCCAGCAAGTCATGACCGGGGAATCCACCGCGCGGCGCATCAAGGGTCTCGACTCGCCCGCGCTCACCTATGCGGAGGTGAAAGCCATCGCGTCCGGCAACCCGCTCATCATCGAGAAAGCCAAGATCGATTCCGAGGTCATGCGGCTCTCGCGCTTGCACGGCCAGCACGACGAAGATCGCGACCACGCCCGCCGCCGGCTGCACATGATGTAGGCGGACGTGCGTCGGTTGGAGCAGGCCGTGACCGCGTATGAAACCGATCTGCGGCAGCGGGTCGACACGCGCGGCGAAAATTTCAAAATCATGCTGGTCGGCCGGACCCACGAGGAGCGTGCGGAGGCCGGCGCGATGCTGGTCGGGCTGGCGGACCGCCAGAAATCTGCGCGTGGCCCGGTGGAGCTGGGAAACTTTGCCGGGTTCCGGTTGGAGTTTCGGCCGTTCGTGCAGGAAAAAGTCATGTTGCGCGGGGCGATGACCTACCACGCGAATGTCTCCGGCAACCCGCTCGGCGTCATCGGCTCACTGGAACACGCGGCGCGATCCATCGAGGAGCGGATGGCAAATGCGCGGGAAGGACTCGCACGCACGCGGCAGAACATCTCGGAAATGTCGGCTCTGATGGGCCTGCCCCTACGAGCACGAGTCGCGGTTTCGCGAGGTGGTCGCCCGGCGAGAGGGTAGAGGCCCTCGATCTCACAAAAAGTCAGGCTTCGACCGGGCTCGCCGCCGATGCCGAAAAAGCGCCGTCCGCCGAATCGTCGGCACCCAGCGAATCGCCCGTGCAGAAATCATACCAACAGCTCTAAAATTTTGGACTTTTGTCCGCTTGAGGTAGAGCCGCGACCTCTGGGCGCGGCTACCCGATAAAAACATCCCGAACCCGTCGCGCCCAGAGGTCACGACGCTACCCGAACAAGTCCAAATCATCCCAGCCGCTGGTATCAAACGTCACGGTCGCTCTGCCGACCGGCACCAAGAAATCGGCGCGCACGCGAATCGCGGTGTGACGGAAATTCTGCTTCCGGCTATAGCGCGAAAAACCATGGTTCTTGAAACCCCTCAAGGCCGGCCACCGATTCAGAAACCTCCTCACAGATAAGCATGGCACCTACGCCGGTCGACGTAGTAAGCCATAGGGAATGGATTGGCTGAAAAAATACGCGGACCTACCCGAGGCAGAACGCATCCGGCGCATTGCTGCACTTGTCGCCACGGCGGTCGAAAGATTTAGTAGCAAAGAACGTTCTCTTCAAACGGCCGCCGCAAATCCCAAGGTGGTGAACGCATCAGGGTTCGACGTCACGCGTTCTGTGGGCGATGTGACCGAAGAACGCATGCTTGCTTATCTCACGAGAGTCGGTGCCGCGACGCCTCGGGATTTTCAAGTCGCACTCGGGCTCTCACCCATGACCGTGACGCGACGGCTGGCCAGGCTCCGTGCGACGGGGCTGGTCGTGGTCGAGGGCAAGACCCGCTCGGCCCGCTACCTTGTGGCGAAGGGATGCAAGCCGGTTGAGGAGTGAAGCCCGCGCCGACAGCGGAGCAGGGATCGACCGGAAAGGTCGCGAAGGCTCTCGGGATTCCGGCCGCCGCCGAGCCGTGATCTGCGAAGTCGACTACCTACGAAGGCTTATTTGCACCATTCGCCAGGACAGCGTGTTTGATGTCAAAATCGCAGAAACGGATGAATCGGCTGCCAGAGCCGAGTCGATCAGTGATGGGCCGTATCTTCAATTAGGTCCCGACGGCATCATTTTCATAGGTAAACAGCACCAGTTTTTGATTCGAATTTGCGAAGGTCGGGCTAGGCCTGGGCGGCCGTGGTCGACGGTTTGAGTCAGCGCTTCAACCTCCTGGAGGAGCATTGCGACTCGGACGCCAAGCGCCTGCTCGCGATTGAGGAAACCGGCGTGCTGCTTGAGTCGCTGCGCAGCAAAGCCTGCCCCGTTTGTGGAGCGCGGCTCGCTGAGCACCGCAAGCCCGAGTGCGCCCCGGTCTACCGGATCGAGGACGTCCAGCTCGCCGCGGAAAAAGAGCAGGACAAGATCGCCTCGTTGCGCGCGGATCTTTAGCGTGTGCGGGGCAATTTGGCCACCGAGGCCGTCGAACTCGACGACCAACGCAAGCGCATCGCCGCGGACATGGAAGCAACCAAGCGGCGTATCGAAAAGGAACTGATGCCGCGGATCCGGCAGTCCTCCGATTCGCTGCGGGCGCAAACCGAACAGCGTGATGTCGCGCTGCGCGCCCACGCCGCCGCCGACCAAATAGCGCAGTTGCGCCGCTACGCCGCGGAACTGCAGGCGGCGAAAGGCGGGGACAAGACCGTGCGCGTGGCCACTGGCGTGACGACGGCGGATATGGAACAGTTTGCTGCGATTGTCGAAGCGCTGCTCCGCGAATGGAATTACCCTGCCGTCGGGCGCACGGCTTTCTCCGAGAAAGAGCAGGACCTCGTCATAGGCGACCAGCTCCGCACGTCTCACGGCAAGGGCGTGCGGGCCTTGACCTGCGCCGCCTACATCGTCGGATTGATGCGGCACTGTCGGGAGCGCAATCACCCGCACCCCCCCGCTTGTAATCTTCGACTCACCATTGGTGGCCTACGAGGAGGCCGACCCCGATGAGGAGAGCGCTCGCATCCGCCAGGCCGGCGTGAAGGAGGCGTTCTACCGCCCCTCGCCACTGGCGGCGGCAAGGGCCAGGTCGTTATCTTCGAAAACGACGATCCACCAGCGGACGTCGCCGGCATCCGCTGGCATCATTTCACGAAGAGCAAGACCGGCCGTTACGGTTTGAAGGTGCCTCGAATTAGTGGACACAGACAACCGGGTTGACGGGTAGCTGTTTGGTCGCTTCCGAGGACAGGAGCCGAAGAGCTTGCCGCAGGAAGCGACCAAACAGCGGAGGACACGGGGTCGACCGGTTTGGGCAGCGCGAAAGGCCAACTATGAA
>CAMBVX010000395.1 GCA_945871085.1 Opitutus sp. GAS368
GGGAAAAGCAGAAGGAAAACCACAGAGACACAGAGGTATGGAGAACTCCCCGAGCAAATCGGTCTCGGTCTTTTCCGTTCTCGGTGCCTCAGTGTCTCCGTGGTTCATCGACTTCTCTCTCTTTGCGCTCATGTCTTGATCCATGTTCATCCGTGTAATCCGTGGTTAAAAAATCAGGGACGTTTTCACGGCAGGCCGCGTTCGCGTTTCCGGAAATCCCGAATCAATCGCACCATGCGCTCCACCAACTCCGGCGGCGTCGCGCCACCGGCCAATCGACTCCACGGCACGCGCAAGAACCACTCCGGCACGAGCGCATCGTTTTCGCTCACAGGGGCGCACCACCGGTAAAATAAACGGGATCGTCTCGGCGACGAGTTTGCCGCGCTCGGCCGCAAGGGCCCATTCGAGGCGGAAATCGCCTTCATGGCGCGCCTGTGTGTTCGCCGAAATCACGGGCACAAAGAGCGAGCAGCCGCGGATGTTTTTTTAAATTTCCTTGTCGAAATCGTCCCCGCTTTCGAGTCGGCGTTGATCGAACCACACTTCCATGCCGACAGCTTCGAGCGCGTCGCGGATGCGTTTCACGTCCGGCGCGTCCTGACTCACGTTGCTCAAAAAGACGGAGCCGGGTTTCATGTCGGGGGCGGCGGGCGGCGACGCAGCCACGGAGGTCCGCTGGCTGGCGCTCGCTGCTACGCCGGGGAGAGGCGCGGGGCGCGCCTCCGTGAGCGCTCCTCGTCGAGCGCCTGCACCAGCAGCGAGGCAAAGGTCGTTGCGACAAACACGTTGAAATGCCGGATACGCGCGAGGTCGCGGAGGATCGGCGGCACGGTGGGCGCGAGTTCCTTCAGCAGCGTGCAGATGCGCGGATAGACTTCCTCGCGCCGGCCGCCGCGCTGGAGGTAGCGACAGACGACCTGGTGCAGCGCGTCGTCGCCCGTGCAGTCGTCGGAGGACACGCGCACGCGCTCGGCGAGTTTTTGCGCGAGCACGCGCATGAGCGGGAGTTCACCGCCCGCGCCGTCGGACACCGTGAGGAGTTCGGCGCCGACAAGGGGAATCACCCGCTTCTCCCCGATGTAGTCGAGCAGATCGGTCCCAAAAAAATTCTTGTGCAGTGGGGCGGATTGAAACGCGGCGGGGAAGGTTGCGCCCGCGCGGGGTCAAGCTACGAGGCGGTGGACGCGGCGCACGGCTGAAAATGGAAGTGATGTCGGTGGCTCTCGGTACGCGTTGCAGGGGCGTCCCCCGCGTGGGCGAGCGGGCGGCTTGTCCGCTCACTGTCGAAAACATGGGCTGGAAAGCCCATGGCACGTCGGAACCCATGAGCCGGAACGTCCATGCCACTTGGAGCACTGACTTCACTTCTCGTCAGCGCGGCGGCCAAAGCGCAAAAAAAAGGCCCGGGTGAAATTCACCCGGACCTGAAAGCTAAACAAGAGTCAGCCGGCGCTTACGGCAGCTCGTAGATCTCGATGATCGCGATGCCTGACGTGCCGTTGGCACCGGAGACCTGCGCGGAGTAGTTACCCGGCGCCAAGCTGACGATCATCGCGGCATCGGCGCTGGTCGCACCGAGCGCGAAGGCACCGACCTGGGCGGAGACCGCGGCAATGGCGGCGGCATCCGGCGACGTGCTCCAATTGGAGTTCGCGGCCACAGTGACGCCGTCCTTGATGACCGAGAGCTGCGGCTGCGCGAGCGCGCCGACGACGCCGAGGGAGGCGAGAGTCGGGCCGACGCCACGGATGAGCACGCGTTTCGGCACGCTGCCGGAAACAACGATACCGGCGATCAACGTGCTGTCACCGCTGCCGGTGTTGGCGCGCGTGGAGATGTTGAACAACTTCTGGCCAACCGCAGGGGCGGAGAGATCGTAAACTTCGGCGAGCGCAACACCCGGCGTGCCATTGGCGCTGCTGATCACGGCGGTGTAGGCACCGGGTGCGAGCGTCGCGAAGATCACCGAGTCGGCACTGGTGGCACCAAGGGCAAACGCACCGGCTTGATTGGTGGCCGCGATGATCGCGCTGAGATTACCGCCCGTGGACCAACCGGTGTTGGACGCGATTGGCGTGCTTGTGCCGGAGCGGTAGAGCTCCAGCTTGGGCGCGGCGAGGGCGGTGGCGATCCCCAGACCCCTGAGGGTCGGACCGATGGCGCGGATAAGCACGGGCTTGGACTCCTGACCCGAGATCACGAAACCGGCGATGGTAACGGAGTCACCGGTGCCGACGCGGGCGCGGGTCGAGATATTGGCGAGACGCTGCGTGGCCAAGACGGCCTCGCTCGCACCGGTAAACGTCGTCGCCGTCGAGCCAGACGTCACCACCACGGTGAGGCCGGAAGTATCCGGCGCGATCGTCGCGATGATGGACTGGCGGGCCGTCGTGATTGTGATGCGGTTATCGCCGTCGAGGGAGCTTTGACCGCCGTCAGAGGTGGTCGAGGTCTGGACGAGGACGAACGCCTGACCGGAGGCACTCACGATGCCGTAGACGGAGGAGGACGTGTTCGCGGCAGCGGCTTGGTAGGCGCCGGCAGCGGATTGCGCCAGACCGGTGTCGGGCGAGCGCGCGCCACTGAGGGCGGCACCACTGACTCCACCCACGAGACCCGTGATGGAGCCGTCGGTCGCGATCGTGCCGGACATTGAAACGGCTCCTTGCGTCAATTGGAAGGCGCCCAGATCAGTCACCGAGAATTCCGTGTTGCGCAGACCCGTCGAATTGCCGGGGAGGTAACCCAAGAACACGCCGGAGTTGTCGCCCCGGAGGTAGATGGCGTAGTTACCCAAAGAGCCGCCAAACGAACCAAAGTAGGTGCCGGCAAAGCTGCGACGGACCACTGTGACCGCAGCGGAACTGGAGGTCGCGGAACCGGCGGAATTGGTAACGACGACGTCGTAGTTGACGGAGTCGGACAACTGGAGATTGGCCAACTGGAGGGTGGCTCCGGTCGCGCCGCTGATGGCGACGCCGCTCTTACGCCACTGATAGGTGGGAGCAGGAGCTGCGCTGGCGCTCACGCTCAGGGTCGTCGAACCGCCGACCACGACGGTGCGTGGGGCCGGCGAAGCGGTGATGACTGGGGCCGAGGCCGAGGCGACGACGTTGAGGGTGGCCAAGGAACTGAGCCCGCCGCCGACGCCATTGCTGATGAGCACATCGTAGTTGGCGGAGTTGTTCGCCTGCACATTGAACAGCGTCAGCGTGGAACTGTTCGCCCCGGGCAGCGAGCTACCGTTGAGGCGCCATTGATACGTGGGGGCAGGAGAGCCGCCCGCTTCCACGGAGAACGTCACCGCGGCACCAGCCAACGCCGTCTGTGAGCGAGGTTGGGTGATGAAGAAGGCCGGCGTGTTGACGTTCAGGACTGCGGCGGCGGAGGTGACGCTGCCGGCGGAGTTGGTGACGGTGACTGAATAACTGCCCGCCGCTACGGACTGGGCGCCGGCGACGACCAAGGTCGATGAAGTCGCCCCACTGATAGCCGCTCCGTCTTTGCGCCATTGATAACTGAAGGGCCCGGTGCCGGCGGCGGTGACGCTGAAATTACCCGTCTGGCCCCGGGCAATCGTGCCGCCGATCGGCGATGCCGAAATGGTGGGTGCAGAGATGATCGTGAGAGCAAACGACTGTGTGGTGCTCAATCCGTTGTTGGCATTCAGGGTCAGCGCCAGAGGCGAGCCGACTGAGTCCGGCGCGGTGCCGCTGAGGACACCCGTCGTGGCGTTGAGGGTGAGCCATGCGGGCAGGCCGGTCGCCGTGAACGTCGGAGCAGGTGCACCCGTGGCGGCCACCGTGAAGGTGCCGGCCTGCAGCGCGTTGAAGGTGGCATTGGCGGCGGTCGTGAAGACGGGTTTCACCCTGATCGAGAGGGCGAAGGACTGCGTGGCGCTCAAGCCGTTGCTCGCCGTGATCGTCAGGGCCAACGGAGACCCAGCGGCGTCGGGCGCCGTGCCACTGAGCACACCGGTCGTGGCATTCAGCGTCAACCAGGCCGGTAGGCCGGTCGCGGCAAACGTCGGTGCTGGCGCGCCGGTGGCGGTGACGGTGAAGGAACCGACCTCCGTCGCATTGAACTGCGCGCTGGCTCCACTGGTGAAGATCGGAGCAACAATGAACGGCGCGACGGTGAGGGCAAACGTTTGCGAGACCGGAGTGCCGTTCGTCGCCGTGATGGTCAGCGAGAGGGGCGAGCCCGTGGTATCAGGCGCCGTGCCGCTGAGGACGCCGGTGGTCGCGTTGAGCGTCAGCCAAGCTGGCAGACCGGTCGCGGTGAAGGTCGGAGCTGGATTACCCGTGGCGGCCACCGTGAAGGTGCCAGCCTCGGTCGCGCGGAACTGCGCCGCAGCCACACTGGTAAAGACCGGCGCTGCAATGACCGTGCTGAGCGTGGCGGCGTTCGACGTCCCGTCCGGAGTGATGTAATTGGTGACGACGGCACGGAACTGATCGTTATGCATCGCCGCCGTAATCGCCGTGACGGTGAGTGTAGCCGTGGTCGCGCCGCCATAGGTGGCGTCATTCGTGATGTTCACGAAACCTGTCGTGCCCGCGGGCTGGCGTTGCCATTGGAAGACCGTGGGGGCCGGGGAGCCCGAGGCTGCGACGGTAAAGGTGACGTTGCCTCCGGGAGCAAGGGCGACGTTGACGGGTTGCGTCGTGATCGTGGGCGCCGTGGTGGCACCACTGCGGCGAATCGTGCGATTCTGGCTGTCGGCAATATAGAGATTAGCGGCACCATCGACCGCGATGCCGTTGGGCTGATTGAACCGGGCAGCCGCCCCAGTGCCGTCGACCGATCCGGAAGAACCAGCCAAACCGGCCAGCGTGCTGACGTCACCCGCGACCGTGATCCGGCGAATGGTGTGACTGAAGGTGTCGGCCACGTAGACCACGCCCGTACTGTCGACTGCGACGCCATTGGGTTGGTTAAAACGGGCGACGGTGAGCGCCGCACCATTCGCCGAACCAAAAGAGCCAGCCGTGCCAGCATAGGTGCTCGTCACGTTGCCGGTCGAAATCTTACGAATCGTAGCGTTCGTGGAGTCCGCCACATAGACATTGCCCGTCGAGTCGACGGCGATGCCCGTGGGATTATTGAAGCGAGAAACGGTTAAGCCACCATCGATACTACCTTTGACCCCGACCGCGCCACCCATCGTGGAAACAGTGCCGTTCTGCGTAATCCGACGAATCAAGTGGTTAAAGGTGTCACTGACGTAGGCGGTGCCAGCGGAATCAACCGCGACACCAAAGGGGTAGTTGAAGCGGGCCGCCGCGCCCAGACCATCGACGGATCCGATACTCCCCGCCGTGCCGGCCAGAGTCTGCACGGTGCCGCTGGCCGAAATACCACGGATGGTGTGGTTGTTCGTATCGGCCACGAAGACGTTGCCGGAACCATCGACCGCCACACCCGAAGGGCCGTTGAAACGGGCCACGTCGGCCGCACCGTCAGCGCTACCCGGGGCACCGACCGTGCCCGCAAAGGTCGTCACCACACCGGCCGTCGTAATCTTGCGGATGACGTGAGCCGTGGGATCGGCGACATAGAGATTGCCCGCACTGTCAGATGCAATGGCGCTGGGATTGGTAAACTGTGCCGCCGTGCCGGTGCCGTTGACGGTTGCGATCACGCCTACCGTGCCGGCCACCGTCGTGATAATGGTGCCCGTGCTGACGGTGAGCGTGGCGATGGTGCTCGTCGCGCTCGTCAAGGTGTTGACCGTATTGGAGGCAACACATTGGAATTGGTCCCCGCTCATGCCCGTGGTGGCGGCCGCGATAGTTAATGTAGCGGTCGTCACACCGGTATACCCACCACCCTCGGTGATGTTCGTGAATCCGCCGCCCGCAGCCGGTTGGCGCTGCCATTGGTAGGTCGGGACCGGGGAACCCGTCGCAACGACTGTGAAGACGACCTGCTGACCAATCGAGGCCGAGACACTGGCCGGTTGGGTGGTAAATCCGGGCGACGCACCCGTAGGTGTCACGCTCAGCGTGAAGGCCTGATCCGAGACCGCAGCCACGCCAGCGCTGGTGGCGCGAATCGTAAAGCTGAAGGGTGAACCGGTATCGTTCGTCGGTGCACCGGTGAGCGCACCGGTGGTGGCGTTGAGCGTCGCCCAAGGCGGGAACGTGCCGGCCGGAACACTAAACGTCGGCGTTGGTGAACCGGTGGCTTGGAAGGAGAAACTGCCCGCGACGTTGAGCGCAAAAATTGTGCTGTTCAAACTGGTGATTACGGGAGCCTGTTGGACCGTCAATGTCGCCGCGACCGAGTTCGCCGTGGCACCGATCCCATTGCTGACATCCACCCGGAACTGGTCGGCATTCATCGCGAGCGTCGTGCCGGAGACCGTCAGCGTAGCGGTCGTCGAACCGGTGTAAACCCCGGCGACATCCGTCATCGCGAGGAAACCGCCAGTGCCGCCAGCCGAGCGATACCACTGGTAGGTAAACGTCGCCGGAGTGCCGCTGGCTACGACGGTGAACTGGGCATTGGCACCGAGCGCCACGGCCGTACTGGCCGGCGGAGTGCCGATGACGGCGCCATTTTGCACCGTGAGAACAAAGGCCTGATC
>CAMBVX010000396.1 GCA_945871085.1 Opitutus sp. GAS368
GCGAGTTGTTTCGTGATTGCCTGGCCGGCGATTGACGGGGGTGGTTGCTTGAGCGGGTGGGCTTGCACGCGTTGCAGCGCGGCGGCGAGGTGCGTGGCTCGGCGGTCGGGAAAGGTGACGAAATAACCTGCGTCGAGGCACGGGATGAGCAGTGGGTCGCGCGTGGCCATCTCAAGGTTGAAGCACACGCGGGGATTCGCTTGGCGGAGCTTCGCGGCGATGCGGGGCAGATCGAGGAAACCCTGACCGCAGTTTACTTCACTGAGCAAAAAACCGCGGGCGTGCGGCTGTCGGTGGTGCCATGGTGTTTCCGGCCAATGACGTTGGAGGAACTCTGCGTCGTCGCGGTGCGGCTGGGGCTGCCTTCGGTCGAACTGACCACGCCGAATGATTTTCCGTCGCTCAAGAAACATGGGCTGGTGTGCGCGCTGACGACCAGCCACGGATTTTCCAAGGGCTTCGCGCACGTCGAGGAGCAGGCGGAGTGTCTCAAGACGCTGCGGGAGCGGATCGACGCCTCGGCGGCGGCGGGGTTTCCCTCGGTGATTACGTTCTCGGGATTTCGCCGGGGGATTTCGGATGAGGCCGGGACCAAAAACATGGTCGATGGGTTGAAAAAAATCGCGGGCTACGCGGAGGAGAAAAAGGTGACGGTGTGTCTCGAAATGCTGAACTCAAAGGACAAGACGGAGATGAAGGGACACCCGGATTATTTCTGCGACGACATCGACCGGTCGGTGGAGATTTGCCGGCTGGTCGGTTCAGAGCGCGTCAAGGTGCTCTTCGATATCTATCATGTGCAGATCATGCATGGGGATGTGATCCGACGCATCCAGCAGCACAAGGAGTGGATCGGCCACTACCACACGGCGGGCGTGCCGGGGCGCAACGAAATCGATGATACGCAGGAAGTGAACTATGGGCCGATCATGCAGGCGATCGTTGGGACGGGGTATCGCGGCTACGTCGGGCAGGAATTTATTCCGCTGCGTGACAAGGTGACCTCGCTGAGCGAGGCCGTGCGGATTTGCGACGTGTGAGTCGCCGGAGTGGACCGTCGCTTTTGCGCCGCCGGTTGCGGAATGTTAGCGAACTCGGCCCCGGCGAGATTTCGTTCACGCCAATTCGTGCCGGAGTGTGCTGGGTTTTTCGGGGACTGGCATGGGGCGTAGCGGAACGACCAGCCTCAACGGCTTTCGCGTTGCCAGTTTGCGGCGCCGGCGTGAAGGGCCGCCGGTGTCCAGGCGGCGCGCCGCAGCGCGATGCGATAACGAAGATCGAATTCGCCGCCGGCGGCCAGCGCGCGGGGCTGCGGTGCGAGCAGAGCGGCACAGGCAAAACGAAACTGGGCATTGTTGATCACATACCACGGCGCATTTTGGCCGGCGTTGACGGGATCGCTGAAGATCGCGATCCCACCCACCCCGGTTGGCCCGTCGGTGAAATTGCAGGCGACGGCCGGAGCCGCTGGCCGCGCGCGGTCGCTGACGAAATTTGTGATCGGCCCGGCGGTGGAGATAAACGCGATCCCGAGAGGCGCCGCGGCCAGACGGAGCGCGAGGCCGGCGTAGCCGCCGTTGACCGCCCCGTTGGGTTCTCCGGGCATCGGAGTGCGGTCCAGCACCACCGCGTGCGGTCCGGCGGTGAAGTGCGCGCGCCAGTCGATGTGGTAGCTGCCATCGGCCGACGGCGCCGCGATGCTCAGCTCGCGCTTCTCGGACAGGTCGACGCGGCCGGAGGGATGGGTGTAGGTCAGATCGAATTTGATCGTGGCGCGGCCATCGGGCTTGGTCGAGATGGTTGGCGGACTCCAGCGCGTGGCGCCCTCGGCCCGGCCACTCTGGCGATCTTCTTCCCAGTAATTCGCGCGGTTGATGTATTTCCAAGAAAACCACAGGCCGTAGTGCCACGGGTGATCCTCCGGTCGGAAGTTCGTCAGGCTCGGTGTGCCGGCGACGCTGAGTGGATCGAAAAACGGTTTGCCCTTTTTCGGATCGAAACTGAGTCGCCAGACGGTTTTTCCTTCGGCACGCCATGCGAGTGAAACATCGTCCCGGTGCCAGTCGGCGCGCGTGGAGAGGGGCAGTGCAAGCATGAGCAGCCCACATGCGCGTCGGACGATTTCGCCGGATTGGACTACGGAAAAATCAATTTTCATGGAGGGAGACAGATATCATCAGGGAACGTCATCCAACGGGTTTCAAATAATTTTCCGATGGTCGCGCGGGGATTAAGTGTCAACCGGCCGTCCTCCCGCAGCTCAGACCTACCGCAGCTGGGCTTGTGGTCGGCCGGGTGGACGTCTCTCTGGGCGGTTGGTGCGACGAGGAGGACGCCGGGTTTCTCCCTTGGTTGGCTTTCGTTCCGTGATGGGGCCGGGTTGAATTCACCGACGCGGCGCAAAGAGGTTCATCGTCGGGCGGAACACTGCATTCGCCGCCGACGGGATCCGCAAGATTCACGCGAGTCTGACCAATCCATGCGCAGACAGGCGGGGTGCTTGGAAAGTAAGATCCGCCCATGCCTTGCGGTGTCATCGCGACGCTGCCCGGGCCGATCCTTCCTCCTACCCTCCGGAGGTCAGGCGTCGGCGGGTGGTGGAGTGTGATGACCACACTTTCGCCCGCCTCCCCACCCGCCCCATCCACGCAATCCACCCCATGAAACCGACTCGCCGCCAATTTATCCGAGGTGTCTCCGCAGCGAGTGCCGCCGTTTATCTCGGAGCCGGCGCGGTTGCGCGGGCGGCGGCAGGTCCGAAGATTCTAAGGATAGAATCATTCCCGCTGATTTACCCCATGGTCGGTCGGTTTAAGTTCTTCGAGGGGCCGAAGGGACGTCCGACGGGACGCCCGGCCGTGGTGGTCAAGATCACAGCCGAGAACGGCGTGGTGGGCTGGGGCGAAAGCGTGCCGATCCCACGCTGGAGTTACGAAACACTCGAAACGGTGCACAGCACGATTTCGCGCTATCTCGCGCCGGAACTCCTCGGGCTGGATCCGGCCGACAGCGCGGGCATCCAAGCGGTGTTGCGCAACAATATCGCGCCGTCGTTTTCCACCGGCCAACCGATTTGCAAAGCGGGGATCGATCTTGCGCTGGCGGACCTCAACGGCCGTTTGCAGCACGAGAATGTCGCGCGGCCGTGGAAGCGAGCGGGCCGCGACCGCATCACCCTGAGTTGGACGTTGAACCCGCGCACGTTGGATGAGGTCGAAGGCTTGGTGGCGCAGGGCAAAGCGCGGGGCTACCGGAATTTTAACGTGAAGGTTGCACCGGATCCGAAGTTCGATCTGGAGTTGTGCAAGATGGTGAAGCGGCTCGTGCCCGATGGGTTTCTTTGGGCGGATGCGAATGGTGGCTACGACGAGGCCACGGCGTTGGCCGTCATGCCCAAACTCGCTGATATCGGGGTGCCCGTGCTCGAGCAGCCGCTTCCGGCCAACCGTTTGACTGGTTACCAGCGCCTCAAAAAACAGGGCGCATTGCCGATCATTATGGACGAGGGCGTCGTCTCATCGGTGGAGTTGGAGGAGTTCATCAAACTCGGTTGCCTCGATGGTCTGGCCATGAAGCCGGCGCGGTGCGGGGGCTTGAGCGACGCGCGTCGGCAGATCGAGATCGTCCAAAACGCGGGACTCATGTTTCTCGGCAGCGGTTTGACCGATCCTGATTTTTCCCTGGCCGCGTCGCTCATTCTCTACGGCGCGTATGATCTGAAATATCCCGCGGCGCTGAACGGTCCGCAGTTCATCGCGGGTTCGGTGCTCCGGCAGCCGCTCACGGTGGACCAAGGTGAAATGAAAGTGCCCACCGGGCCGGGCTTGGGGGTCGAAATTGACGAGACCAAGATCGACCCATTTTTGGTCAGACTCTGAAACGCATGACCGCGATGAATTTCACCGTGCGCCCCGGGTTTCGCCTGGCGTCCAGACCGTCGCACCGCCGGGCGACGACTTTCGGCACCCGCTGGCTCGCGCGCCTCGTCGCGGCGGCGCTGCTCGGTCTGAGTGCGGCCGCGAGGGCGGCAGAGCTCAAGGCTGTGAAGATCGGTTCGCGAATTGATGTCACGGTCGGAACCGATTTTTTCACGAGCTACCGGTTTTCCGCCGACGAGAAGTATCCGTTCTTTTTCCCGGTGAACGGGCCATCGGGCGCTGCGGTCACGTCGATGCGCAACGGCAAGTCTCCGCATCACTCGTCGATCTTCTTCGGTTGTGACAAAGTAAACGGCGGCAATTACTGGCAGGAAGGAAACGAGCGGGGGCAGATTCTCTCCGCCGGTGCAGTGATCGTCAGGGCCGCCGGGCCGCAGATTGTCATCACCGATGTTTGTCACTGGCGGCGTCCGGGGGCCGAGCCGCCCATCCGCGATACGCGGAAGATCGCAATCTCGGCACCGACCGCCGCTTTTCGGCTGATCGACTTCGAGATCACGTTGGAACCGTTGATCCCCGTCACCATCGAGAAGACGAATCATTCGCTCTTCAGTGTGCGGTTGGATCCGGATCTCACGCCGGCTAGCGGTGGCACGATGATTAACGCGGCCGGCGCGTCAGGCGAGAAGAGCACGTTTGGTGTGCCGTCGCCGTGGATGGCGGGTTACGGCAAACGCGGTGCGGGCGAGATTGAAGGCCTGGCGGTCTTGCAGCACCCGGCGAATCGGTGGGGTGCCTCGGCGTGGTTCACGCGCGACTATGGGTTCATGTCGCCCACGCCGATGTATTGGCCGCCGGACGGCGTCGCGATCAAACTGGCCAAAGGGGAAACGGTGACGTTGCGCTACCGCGTCGTGGTGTTCTCCGGCGATCCGGTGAAAACGGATTTTTCGCGTCACTATTCCGACTACGTGGCCTCAGCCAACCCCTGATTATTCCTCTGATGAAAACGCTCACCCGACGGGAATTTGCCCGCACTTCGCTCCTCGGCGCCGGGATGTTGGCCGCGCCGAATATTATTCCGGCGCGCTTGCTCGGTGCGAACGCCCCGAGCAACCGCATTCGCGTGGGTCAAATCGGCTGCGGGCGCATCGGCCGCGACCATGATATGCCCAGCGTTTTCCACTCGGGACTGGCCGACATCGTCGCCGTCTGCGATGTCGACTCGCGCCGGGCCGCCGACGGGCGCACGCGGGTCGAGGGGTTCTACCGAGACAAAGAACTTCCGTTGCCTGCAGTGACGGTGCATGGCGACTACCGCGAGCTGCTCGCCCGCCCCGACATTGACGCGATTGTCATCAGCACGCCGGATCACTGGCACGCGGAGCCGGCGCTGGCGGCCGTGAATGCCGGGAAGGACGTGTATCTCCAGAAGCCAATGACGATGACGCACACGGAAGGGATGTTGCTGCGTGAGGCCGTCGCCAAGTCGGGCCGCATTTTCCAGCTCGGGAGCCAGCAACGGTGCAACTATCAGCAGTTCCGGCGGGCGAGTGAGTTCATTCGCAATGGGCGGGTCGGCCGTCTGCAACGCGTCGAGATTGGCCTACCGATCGATCCCACTGCGCCCGACTCTCCCGTCCAACCGGTGCCCCCGACGCTCGACTACGACCGCTGGCTCGGCTGCACCCCGGCGCAGCCCTACACCGTCCAGCGGGTGCATCCTCAGATTGGTTACGAC
The DNA here is from genome assembly GCA_945871085.1 of Opitutus sp. GAS368. Taxonomy (GTDB): domain Bacteria; phylum Verrucomicrobiota; class Verrucomicrobiia; order Opitutales; family Opitutaceae; genus GAS368. The sequence continues at coordinate 5,620 of CAMBVX010000396.1, forward strand.
CGCCCCGGCTGGCTGCGCAACGACGCTTACTGCCTCGGCATGATCACGGGATGGGGCGCCCATCACTACGATATTTTGCACTGGGCCTTGGACCTTGAACTCGGCGGTCCGAGCCGGATCGAGGGCCGGGCGGACTTCCCGACTAACAAGATCTGGAACGTCCATGGCGCCTACCGCGTCGAACTTGATTACCCGGGCGGCGTGCACGTGACGGTATCGGACCAGTTTCCCAACGGGCTCAAGTTCATCGGCGACGATGGCTGGATTTTTGTTTCCCGCGGGAGCGTGCCGACGAAGGATCCGGCCGTGCCGCGGGGTCGGCTGCGTCCGCTCGACGCCAGCAATGAAAAATTCCTCGACCCCAAGGGTCTGGCCGTGGAGTTACCGCGCTGCGAAGAGCATCATCTGAACTGGCTCGAATGCGTAAAATCGCGGAAGACCCCGCTCGTGCCCGCGCCGGTCGCCCATCGCGCAAACTCCGCCTGCATTGTGAGCTGGATTGCGATGAAGCTCGGTCGCCCGCTCACGTGGGACGCGCAGGCGGAGCGTTTCGTCAACGATGCCGAAGCCAACGCGCTGCTCACGCGGCCGGAGCGCGCGCCCTACGGCGCGACTCGGCTTCGTAGTAGCGGTCGCGTCGGCACGTGAGGTGAAGGCCAGACCCTGTCCGCGGCGGAGGTGAGCGATCAGGGACTGAGGCGCGGACGGCTGGGTCGCGGGCGGCGGGGCGCGCAACTTGACTGGCCCCGGTCAGGCGAGGTGCCGGTGCATCCACTCCAGACAGACGCGGTTGTTCGCGGCTTCGTCGGCGAGTTGTTTCGTGATTGCCTGGCCGGCGATTGACGGGGGTGGTTGCTTGAGCGGGTGGGCTTGCACGCGTTGCAGCGCGGCGGCGAGGTGCGTGGCTCGGCG
>CAMBVX010000397.1 GCA_945871085.1 Opitutus sp. GAS368
ACAACGACGCGGGCGGTGAGCGGGTGATTGGGTTGCGTGAGCCACTGGGCGAGGCCGAGGCGGTTGCGCGGGGCACCGGCGGGCCACGGGGCGATGAGGGCTTCGGGGACACCGGCGGTGACGGGCTCACCGGGGGCGTCGTAGTTGCCACGAGTGAGTACGAACGTGGGGCGCGGCTGCGGGAGCTCTTGCATGACCATCGCGGTGGGCAGGCTGCGCCGGAGGGCGAGCTGTTTTTCCCAAAGAGCGTCGCGCTCGGGACCGGCGAGGAGGGCGTCGCGGAGCCAGGTGCGGTCAAGGTCGGTCGCGGTGGCGGGAGTGGTCGCGATTCTGGCGAGCGCGCGAGGGAGCGCGAGGGCGGCGAAGCGAGCGTGGACGGCGGCGGAGTCGAGTGCGGTCGGAAAGGCGCGGACGTCGGCGAGCGCACCGCGCCAGCGGACGCCGTCTTTGGCGTTGTCGGCGCCGACGAGGAAATCTTTTTTAGGCTGCTCGGAGCTGGCGCCGTCGTAGAGAACGCGCGTGGGGAGTTCGCGGCCGTCGACGAAGAGACGGAGGTGGGCGGCCTTTTTTCCGCCGGCGTAGACGATGGCCACATGGCGCCAGTTGCCGGGGTAAATGGCGGCGCCCTCCGTGCGGAGGATGAGCGCATAGACGGGCAGGCGGTCGCTGAAGCGGACCTCGATTTCACCGTCGATGAGGCGGATCTCGCGGCCCTTGCCGAACTGCGTGTCGGAGGGAGAGCCGAGGTGATTGAGAGTGGAGAACAGGGCGACGTCGCGGGGATTGTCAGCGTCGGGTTTTATCCAATACGCGAGGGTGAGGCCGGACTTCGCGGTGAAATCGAGTTTGGCGGCGGGGATCGTCGGCGCGGGTTTTGCGAGGTCGGCCCGCCAGCCGTCGTCGGCAGAGGCGGATTCGAGGGAAGGCGGGCCCGCTTGGTCGAGCAGGACGACGCCGGGATGGGCGTCGGCGGCGGTGCGGGCGGCGGAGACGAGCGCGGCGATGCGGGTGTGGTCGGACGGTGACCAAAGCCAGGTGGAGCGCGCGGTGGCGAGTGGGGCGTCGAGGGCGGCGAGCTGGCGTTCGTGATCGGTGAGGGCGGCCTGTTGCTCGCGGGTGGGCGCCGGGATCATCGGGACGGCGTTGGCGACGCGGCCGTCTTCACCGTGCTCGGGCACGTTGTTGAAGAAGGCGGAGAGCCGGTAGAAATCCGTTTGTTTGATCGGGTCGAATTTGTGGTCGTGGCATTTGGCGCACTCCATCGTGAGGCCGAGCCACGCGGTGCTGAGGGTGCGCACGCGGTCGGCGACGTATTCGAGGCGGTATTCCTCGTCGATGATACCGCCCTCGGAATTGATGACGTGGTTGCGGGCGAAGCCGGTGGCGATGCGTTGTTCGAGCGTCGGCGAGGGGAGTAGGTCGCCGGCGATTTGTTCGGTGATGAAACGGTCGTAGGGAAGATTCGTGTTGAAGGCGTCGATCACCCAATCGCGCCAGCGCCACATGGTGCGGGAGGAGTCGTTGTTGAAACCGTGGGTGTCGGCGTAGCGCGCGGCATCGAGCCACTCGATGGCTTGGCGTTCGCCGTAGTGGGGGGAGGCGAGGAGGCGGTCGACGGCGGCGGCGTAGGCGGGTTCGCCGCGTTTTTTCACATCGGCAGCGAAGGCATCGAGTTCGGCGGGCGTAGGTGGGAGGCCGGTGAGATCAAAGCTGGCGCGGCGCAGCCAGGTCTCGGGCGCGGCGGCGGGGGAGGGGGAGAGTTTCTCGCGCTCGAGGCGCGCGAAGACAAAAGCGTCGATCGAATTTACGATTTTTGATTTGGGATTTATGATTTTGGGGAGCGGAGCGCGTTGCGGCGGGATGAAGGCCCAGTGTTTTTGGTAGGTCGCGCCCTCGACGATCCAGCGGCGGAGGAGGGCGGTTTGTTCTGGGGTGACGTGCTTGTTGGAACTAGGCGGCGGCATCTGCTCGTCCTCGTCTTTCGAGAGGAGACGGATGAGGAGCTCGCTGTCTTCGGGTTTGCCCGGGGCGATGACGAAACGGCCATCGCGGTCGCGGGTGGCGTTGTCGCGGTCGTCGAGGCGGAGCTTGGCCTCGCGCCGGTTGGCGTCCTGGCCGTGGCAGTGAAAACAGTTTTCTGAGAGGATGGGGCGGATGTCGCGGTTGAACTCGAGTCGCGCCGGCTCGCTTCCGGCCGCGGAGGAGAGCACGGCCAACACGAGGCTGAACAGGCGACGGAGAATGGGCACAGACATCGTGGCGGCCGGAACCGGAGGGAGCGCGGGCGTTGGGGTGGGAGAAAAATTCGACCGCCGGGGCGATCAGGAGCGAGGCAATTCGCGGAGCTTGATGGCGCGGAACCAGGCCGCGTCGCCGTGATCGGTCAGCATAATGTGGCCGCGGAGTTTTTGGCCGAAGTCGGGGTATTTGTTGAATTTACTTTTTGCGATGCCGGCTTTGACGGCGGTGCTGCCGAGTTCGTAGGTGAGGACGTTGCGGTCGTTGAGCCAGTGTTCAACGAACTGGCCGCGGACGACAATGCGGGAGCGATTCCACTGACCGGGTGGGTTGAGCGGGCGGTCCGCGGCTGGGGGGAGAACTTCGTAGAAGGAGGCGGTCTTGGACTCAGCGTGGAGCGAGGCCCACTTTGGGGCGTCGTCGTCGATCATCTGATACTCGTGACCGGGAGCGGCGGGGCGTGCTTCGGTGACGAAATATTTCACGCCGTTGTTGCCCTCCTTCTCAATGTGCCATTCCCAGCTCAGCTCGAAATTGTCGAAGGTCTGCTCGGTGATGATGTCTCCGGTTTTGATGCCGGCGACTTTCTTGAGGATGCCATTCTCTGCCTTCCAGCCGGGTCCGATGGCGGTCGTGCCGGGTTTACCGTAGAGGCGCCAACCGGCGAGCGAGTGGCCATCGAAGAGGAGACGCCAGCCGGCGGATTTTTCGGCGGCGGTGAGGGTGGTCGGTGCGATGGCTGGGGCCGCGGGAGCGGCGGCGCGAGTGTCAAGCGTGAGTGTGGCGAGGAGCGCGAGTGAGACGAGGGCGAGGCGGAGCGGGGCGGGTCGCATAGGGGTGGAGCGAGAGCTAGGTCGCCTAGCATAAGGCGGTCAACGAGCGAAGGGGATGGACGAGATGAGCGGAGCGATGGCTGCGGCGGTGCCGGGGTGGGTGGGGAAATTGCGGCGATGCATGGGGTGGGGGAAGTGAGAAGGTTTTTTGCGGAAAAGAGAGAGCCCCGAAGCGGGAGAAGTTCGGTTCAAGCGGAGCTTTCGCTCGACGTTCGGCTTCCCCGGGCGCTGACTCTGGGAGTCCCATGGCGCGCGCAATGTCTTTTCCCTCACCTCTGCCCAGTCCCGCAGGGCAATGACTCCATGAGTAAAACGAAGCACAGTCCCCGCGGTCGCCCCAAAAAAACACGGCCGTCTCTCTGGTTCGCTCTTCGGCGGCGGAATACCTCAGCTTCGTGGCGGCCAGCGGCCAAGGGGGTGTCGAGGCCGTTTACGCCGACGAAAACGTATGGCTCACCCAGAAAATGATGGGGCTGCTCTACGATGTGGATGTCAGGACGATCAGCTACATTACCAACCCGGACAAAGAGATTGTGGCATTATGCGAAATCACGAAGGCGCTTCATGGGCCGCCCGGACAGGAGAAGATTGAGTTTCGCAAGATCGAACAATTCGCCGAGCCCGTGACGTGGGACGAGTTGCAGGAGGTCCCGGCCCTCGCGCAGTGCGAACCGATCCTGAGCAATCAGGGGAGCCTGTTTGCTTTCACCGCAGACGAATACGACGCTATCCGCGCGCTCATTGATGCGCGGAACGTTGGCATTCAGCCTCCTCAAATCGCTCCGTTCACAAAAGAGGACGCACTCACAGGCCTGTTCATGTCGCCCGATGAACTCGATACCATTCTCGCGCGACTCAAACGGAAGAAAGCACTCATTCTTCAAGGGCCACCCGGGGTCGGCAAAACATTCATCGCCCGCCGACTGGCCTTTACCTTGATGGGTAAGCGCGATGAGCGACGCGTCGCCATGGTTCAGTTCCATCCGAGTTGCCGCATGGCTCAAGGAGCGCAGCGCGTCCGACGAGTTGATCGCACGGATTCGCGAGAAGGTCGGAACCTTGAACGCGGTGATTGAGAAGGAGCGAGACCTCGGTCCGGGGTTTCGCATCGGCCACAGCTTTTTCTGTCCGCTTGAAGGCCACACGCCGGATGAGGCCTGGTATCGCGAAATCATCGCCGGCGAGATCCAACCGCTGCTGGAGGAATACTTCGATTCCCGCGAGCGCGTGGAAAAACTCGTGGCTGAATTGCTCGCCGAGTGAGTGAGCGCAACGAGTCATGTCCTCAATTCTCAGAATGGCTGAATCTGTAGGCGCTCCCGCCCGGTCGGGCACCGCTTCCAGCCCTGTTTCCTCCGGTGCTGGTGAAATCCCCATCGCAAACATTTATTACCTCCTCTGCTACGCGTGGGACGTGTTGGAGGAAAAGGACACCCTCGCCGATGTGGATGCGTTGGATTCAACCGACCTTCTGAATCTATTTGGCCGGGTGTTGGTGAACGGCACGCGTTGCTTGCTCCGGCGCGGTTTAGACCGTGGCTACCTATCGCGTGAAGACGAAATCCCAGGGGTGCGCGGCAAGTTGCTCGTCACCCAGACTCTGCGGCGCAATCTGCTCCGCCATGGCCGCGCTGCCTGCGCATGGGATGAACTCGAATACGACACGCTGCCGAATCGCATCCTGAAGACCACACTCCAGCGGCTCCACGAAGCGGAGGAACTTGATACAGCCACGCGTGCCGACGTGCATGACTTGCTTCGCTGGCTCGCACCGGTTCAGAGCATCGAGCTTCGCACGGAGCACTTTCGACGCGTCCAACTTCACCGCAACAACCGCATCTACGCCTTCCTGCTTCATATCTGCGCGTTCGTCCACGAGCACTGGCTCCCTGCTGAACACGGTGGCGCCCGCCGCTTTCGCGACTTCATCCGAGACGGGCTTCCGGGGCTTTTCGAAAACTTTGTCCTGAATTTTTACCGGCACGAACTCCCTGCCGAGTGGAGCGTCAGCGCCCCGGTTATCCAATGGCAGATTACCGCCCCGAATGCGGACGCACTGGCACTGGTGCCACGCATGGAAACAGACGTATGCCTCCGTGGACCCGGCCGCGCGATCATCCTCGACACAAAGTTTTACGCGCAGGCGCTCAAGGTCGGCGCTTACGGGACAGCAAGGCTTCCATCAGCGAATCTCTATCAGCTCTTCACTTACCTGCGGCAGCAGTCATGTGAGCCCGGTTGGGAGCAGGCCGAGGGCGTCCTCCTTTACCCGCGCACCACACGCGACTTCGCCGTCGAATTCACTACGCACGGCCATCGCATTCGCGCGCTGTCCCTCGACCTCGCTCAGACGTGGCAGAACATCCACGTTGCCCTCATGCAAATTGTTGCCGCTGGACCGGCTATTTCTTCAGTGCCCCATTCCTTCTCGCCTGCTGCAATTTGATTGGCGGAAACTGGCTGAGCTTTCGCGGATGAAGCGCACCGCAGCCAGAGTGGATTCGGCGGCAAGGTGACTGAAAAGACCGGCGAGAGGTCCTTCGGCTTCGGCAGAAACCTGTGCGATGCTATCGCCGAATACGCGTGGGAAGTATCGAATGTTGAATATCGAATCTTGAACAGAATGAACCTCGATGGAGGCGCGGGCTTTTTCGGCTTTGGCGCGGGCGGCGGCGGGGGTCCTTCGCTATCGCGGTATATCGCCATCGCGAGGCCGGCGGGGGCGACTATTCGCCTACTCTTGCCGCCAAGCGTGCGACCAGCTCCGGGCTATAACGGATTCCCTGCGTCCGCATCTTTTCTGCCATCGCCGTGAACGACGTTATCAGGCCGAGCTGTTTTGCTTTGAGCAAAACTCCGAGTGTGCCGGTGATCTTCAATCCGAGAAACTCCGCATGATTACGGCCGAGCTTTTCGTCGATGATCACCAGGTTTGCTTTCAGCTCGCAGGCCAGTTCGATGGTGTCGCGTTCTCCGGCGTCCAGTTCCCAAAGCGGCGATCGGGGCGCGCTGGGCAACGGAGCTGACACGATTTCCAACCACGAAAAAGTCGAGAGTTCCGGAACGATGATCGGGCCACCTACGCGGCATTCTGCCGCTACCGATGCGGCCACATGCACCCGTTGGAAAATGGCCGGCAGCAGATGCAGCGCATCGACACTCGCGAGGGCGATCAGTGGCGTCGTGTTGGAAAAAACAATCACAGCAGCGCCAACTCGCGTTTGAAATCGTCCTGCGTGTCGGCGAGGAGCTCACCGCCGTCTTGCATAGCCAGCAGCAGGAATTTCACTCGCGGCATTTTGAGCCAGCGCGCGGCCAAGCCGGAGGAGATCCGGCCTTCCCGGAACAAAGCGACGGCGGCGCGGAGTTTAACCTCGTCGCGAAACTCTTCCGCGCTGACGTGAAGCCCGAGGAGCAGTTCCTCCGGGCAATCGAGTTCGATGGTCGCTTG
>CAMBVX010000398.1 GCA_945871085.1 Opitutus sp. GAS368
TTATCGTCGACCGTGCCGAGGGGTTCAACCGCTAGCCTTGCGATGAATCGTCTCCCTTCGTGGTGCCTCGGCCTCACCACGCTGCTTGTCCTCACGGTTGCCTGCCTCTGGAATTATTATCCGCCGATCGCCGGACCACAGCACTTCGGAATCGTCTTTCCAACGCCGTTGCCCGTCGGCACCAGCGAACCGGTGGTCGTCACCGGTAAGCCCACGGCAGGTGATTTTCTGTATGTTCGCTACGTCGACGCGCAAACCGTCGTGTTCACTTACGACAGCTGGGGCCACGGCGGTCCGTCTTCTCAACCAATTGCCATCAAACCCGGCACCCGCCACACGCTGGAGCTTATCATGCCGTCGCTCGCGGCCGTCCCCGGCAGCGTCGAGCCCTTCAGCGAAAACGTCCGCGTTACCTTGGCCGGCATCGCCGTCCTCGAAGGAGTCGTCCACTCGTTTCAACGCCACGCCGAGCACGCCTACTTCGGTCGAAATCCCCTCGGAGGAACCAGCTGCGGGGCGCAGTTCCAAGGTCAACTCACGCAGGGTGATGGTCGTCCCGTGGCGACCAACGTGCCGGCCGCGTTTACGCTCCGTGCACGAATTCGTGGCTGGCTCTGGCATGGCCGCTGGCAGGTTGGGGCCATTGCCCTGGTGAGCCTCGCGGTCGCTTGGGCGGCGCGCCACCGCCGGCTCACCGCCACCGCTTCAGCCCAACGCCTGGTGCCCCGCGTCCAAGCGGTCCTCACATCTCACCGTGCCTTTGCCCTGACCGCCGTCCTCTGCTGCACCGCGTTTGCCGCCATGATTACCCACGGCACCTTTCGGCTCATCTCGGTCGAATCGTTCACCGACTTCTATGACTTCCAAGCTTCCAGCCTGCTGCAGGGCCGGCTCGATGTCCCGGAGGCGGCCGTCATGGAGGAAGCCTTTATTCACGAAGGGAAGACCTACGGCTACTTCGGCCTGACCCCCGCGCTGTTGCGGCTGCCGTTCGTCATTTTTGGAATGCCGTTCGGCGAACTCAGCCGCGCCGCGATGCTCGTTTACTTCGCCGTCACGCTCGTTGGAGCGTATCGGCTTCTCCTTGACGCCACGCAGCTCCTTCGCCCCAACTGCCCGCGCCCCGCCGCGTGGCAAACGATGCTCCTCACGGCCCACGTGGGTCTCGGCAGCACCGTCTTCTTCCTCGGGAGTCGCGCCTACATTTACCACGAGGCGATTCTCTGCGGGATCATGTTTGCGGTCTTGTCCTGCTGGTGCGCCCTCCGCCATCTCGCCAATCCCACCGGGCGGTGGTGGCTCGGGGCCCTCGCCCTCGGCGTCCTCTCCGTTCACGCCCGCCCACCCACCGGCCTCTTTGCCCTCACCGTGCTCGGCTGCGTCGCCGCCACCCATCTCTTTCGTCTCTCCCTCTCCCAGTCCCCGTCCCCGTCCCCAGTCCCCTGTCCTCCGTCCCCCGTCCTCCGTCCGCCGTCCTCCCTCCGCCCTCTCGCCATTGGCGCACTGGCCATCGCTGGCGTCGCTAGTTTCAACGCCCTCAGCTACGCAAAATTCGGCACGATCGAGGGCTGCCCGCTCCGCCTCAACGTCCAATACGACGCCAAACGCCTCGCCAACATCGACAGCCGGCAGTTCCACCTCGCCAATCTTCCCTACGGTCTCGCCACCTATGTCCTGCGCTCAACCGTCGAATTCGAAGCGAACTTCCCGTGGATATATCTGGGTCCGAAAATTCCCCGCGCCGATTTCCCCCGCGCCAGACTGGACCTGCCGGATCGCACGCTCGCCGTGCCCTTTGGCATGACGGGCCTCTTCGTGCTCGCGACCGCCGTCGGCGCCTGGGCCTGTTGGACGCTGCCGGCCGCGCGCGCTCCGCTGCTCGTCCTGAGCGTCGCCGTCGTGCCCGTGGCGTTGGCCATGTTCGCCGCGATTGCGACCGCCGAACGTTACACCGGTGACTTCTGCCCCTATCTCATCAGTGCCGCCGCGTTTGCTCTGGCGGCGCCAGTCTGGCACCGCACGGGCGTCGCTTTGCTCGTCGGCGCCACGTTGTGGTCGTGCGCTCTGACCTTCGCGGTAACGCTCCATTACCAAGGCCAAACGGTCTGGGGCCTCGCCCCCGAGGTCAGGGAAAATTACCAGCAACTCCGCGACCGCGTGGATCGCTTCTTGCTCAGCTCGGCACCCACATCACGATGACGCCAGATCTGCCGCCGCCCGCCCCGCCCCTTCGCCACCGCTTCCCGTGGGTCGTCGCTCTCGTAGCGTTTTTGGCGCTCGCCGTCGCCTGCGTCATCCGCACGGATCCGCCGCTGCCCGACAAACTCACCCTCCAACTCAAGTTCCCTCGTGGACTTGCCGGCCAGCTCGAGCCCCTGATCTCAGCCGGCGTCTTCGCGCATGCAGACTTCCTCTTCGTCAACTACGTCGACGAGACAGCGGCTCGACTCATCTACAACTACTGGGGCAATCCCAGCCTCTCCTCTGAAATATTTAGGTTTGTGCCCGGCACGACGCACTCCCTCAAAGTCGAGATGCCCGCCTTCACCGCCCTCCGCGGCGCGTCTAAAGTCGCCACTCGCCCGCTCCGCCTGGAATTCGACGGCCGGGTTATCCTCGACCAAGCCGTGCCCTATAATGAACGCAAGGGTGCTCAAATCTTCTTCGGAGAAAATCCCGTGGGCGGGACCGGCGCTGGCACTTTTTTCCGCGGCGAAATCTCCCTCGCCGAGCGCGGCATTTTGCGGGGTCGTCCCGCCGCGCTCTTGGGCTGGCCGTTTCGCTTAACCGGCTGGGTGTCCAGTCGACCCGGCGAAGTCGCGCTCCTCGCCTTCTGGAGTATCGCGCTTGGTTTCATCGTCCGCAGCGGCAGTGCCTGGCTCACTCCCTGGCGTCCGCGCACACGACGGGAATCGGTCTTCGCTGCCCAATCCGCCGCGCCCCACCGTTGGTTCCTCGGCACCGCGTTCGTCTGCGCCCTCGCTTTTTCCTGGGTCGTGACGGGCGGCACGTTTCGTTTCATTTCCACCGAAGTCTTCGGGTCTTTCTACGACTACCAGGCCGAGAGTTTTTTGCATGGGCACCTCGACGTCCCCAGTGCCGCATTGAGCGCCGAGGCGTTTGTCTACGCCGGTAAGGTCTACGGTTATTTTGGCCCGACCCCTGCCCTTTTGCGGCTCCCATTGACGGCCCTCGACCTCGCCTTCGGTCAACTCAGCCGCACGTTCCTCCTCGCTTACTACCTCGCCTCCCTCGGGGCCGTCTACGCTCTTCTTATCCTCGCCTCCCGACTCATCCGCGGTCGCCTGACTTGGCCCGCCCGCACCGATGTCGTGCTGCTCGTCGCGAGTGCCGGACTCGGCACCACGCTCTTTTTCCTCGGCAGCCGCGCTTACATTTACCACGAAGCCATTTTGTGTGGCGTGGCTTTCGCGCTCTGGAGCACGTGGTGCTCCTTCCGCTGGCTCGCCCAGCCCGCGAGTCGCTGGTGGCTCGGAGCGCTCGTCTGCGGAACCCTCGCGGTCCACTCGCGCCCGCCCGTCGGGCTTTTCGCCCTGACGCTTCTGGGCTGCGTCGCCGCCACCCACCTCTGGCAAGCCCGCGCCGCCGGCCTTCGCACCTGGCTGCGTCCGATCTGCATTGGCTTACTCTCCATCTTCGGGGTGCTCAGCTTCAACGCCCTGAGCTACCTGAAATTCCAGAGCCTCGATGGCGCCCCGCTCAAGTATCACGTCCAATACACCCCGGAGCGGCTCACCCATATCGAGGGGAAAAATTTTCACCCCTCTAATTTTAGCTACAATTTCGACAGCTACGTGTGGCAACCCAACTTCATTTTCCTCCCCCGGTTTCCCTTCTTCTACATGACGGGACGAAACCCGAACGACTATCCCGAATCCAAGAACGACCTCGCCGAGCCCAACCTCGCGCTGCCCTACGCCATGCCCGCCGTCGTCTTCCTCGCCATCGTTGGCGGGCTGTACGGTCTCGTCTTTGCGCGCCAGCTACGTCTGCCCATCATCCTCTTGGGCCTCTCCGCCCTCCCGATGTCCGCCGCTCTCTTTATGGCCATTGCCATTTCCCAGCGCTACACCGCCGATTTCTGCCCCGTCTTGCTCGCCGGCGCCGCCTTCGGCCTAGCCTCCGCGCACCTGCTCCCTCGCCGTCTTCACCGCATCGCGTTCACGGTCGCCATCGTGTTCACCGTTTGCTCCATTTTCATCACGATGGCCCTCACCCTCCACTATCAAAATGAACTCGTTTGGGGCGTGCCACCCGACGTCACGGCCCGCTATCACTCCCTGCGCCAAACCATCGATGCCTTCTTCGGATTCAATTATCATGACCGCTGACCGCCCGCCTCGCGCGCTCATCTTCATCGTCGCCTACTACGCCGAGTGGACGATCCTTGAAGTCCTCAACCGCATCCCCGCGCTCCCCGGCTACGAAACCGAGGTCCTCATCATCGACGACTCCTCCGGAGATTCAACCTACGCACTCGCCGACGAACTCCGCCGCCTCGGCACCTATCGCCACAAACTCACCGTCCTCACGAACCCCGTAAACCAGGGGTACGGCGGCAACCAAAAACTCGGTTACCACTACGCCATCGAACAAGGCTTCGACTACGTCGCCCTTCTCCACGGCGACGCCCAATACGCCCCCGAGATGCTCCCCGATCTCTTCGCGCCCCTCGCCCACGGCACCGCCGACGTCGTCCTCGGCTCGCGTATGCTCACCCCCGGCGACGCCCGTAAAGGCGGCATGCCCTTCTACAAATGGGTCGGCAATAAAACCCTCACGACCTACCAAAATCTCGTGCTGCGCTCCTCCCTCGCCGAATTTCACACCGGCTACAAAGCCTACACCACCGCCTCCCTCCGCCGCATCCCCTTCGAACTCAACTCGAACGTCTTTCACTTCGACACCGAGATCATCATCCAATTTCTCCGCTCCCGCGCGCGCATCACCGAAGTTCCGATCCCCACGCACTACGGTAACGAAATCTGCCGCGTCGATGGCCTTCGCTACGCCATGGACGTCGTCAACGCCTCCACCGTCGCCCTCCTTCAGGACTACGGCCTCGTCTACCGCCGCAACTTCGACATCCAGTCCGTCACCGACGACAACAAGCACTACCTCCCGAAGACCACCTTCGCCTCCACGCACTCCGCCGCGATCGCCGCGATGCCCGCCGGTGCCACCGTCATCGATCTCGGCTGCGGTCCCGGCCACCTCTGTGGCCCCCTCCACGAGCTCGGCTGTCGCGTCATCGGCGTGGACCAGTTCCGCCCCGATGACACCAGCGCGTTCGAGGAATTCCACGTCACCGATCTGAACGCGAATCCCTTCCCTCGCTCCCTCGACGACGTGCAGGTGATCCTCATCCTCGATGTGATCGAACATCTCGCCTCGCCCGAAAAATTTTGCGACGAACTCCGCCGCCGCGCCCAGTCGAACCTCGCCGTAAAGATCATCATCTCCACCGGCAATATCGGCTTCGCCGTCACCCGGCTCATGCTTTTCCTCGGCCAATTTAACTACAGCAAACGCGGCATTCTCGATCTCACGCATACGCGCCTCTTCACGTTTTCCTCGCTGCGCCGGCTCCTCAAAGAACAGGGCTTTGTCATCGAGAGCGAGCAGGGCATTCCCGCCCCCGTTCCCCTCGTCGTCAAAAGCCCCTTCTGGCAAAAATTCCTCATGGGCCTCCAAGGCTTCCTCATCAAACTTTCCCGCGGCCTCTTCTCGTATCAGATGTTTATGGTCGTCCGCCCGCTGCCCACGATCGAGAAACTGATGACCGACGCCCACCACCACTCGGCTGCCAAAACGTCCGCTCTGCCCGCACCCACCGCGCGCCGCTAGCTCGCTTTTGCCCCGTGCGCGCCCGCTCCTGCTCGTGAAACGCAGTCCGCTCCTGCTCCGCCTGCTCGTCGCTGCCGCGCTGTTCCTGACGCTCTCGGCCCTCTGCCTACGGAACTACTACCCGCCGCTCGCCTACCCGCTCACCCTCGATCTCGTGCTGGATCGCGGGACGGTCGGTCAGTCCGAGCCGATCATCGTCTCCGGCCGCGAATTATTTGGCGACTTCCTCGTCGCCCAATACCTGGACCCCACTCACGTCATTTTCGCCTACGACAGCTGGGGCCACCCCGGCCGCTTCTCGCCCACGCCGATCACACTCACACCCGGCCAGCCCCTCCGCCTGCGGATCGAAATGCCCGCACTCAACCAGCTCCGCGGCCACTTCTCCGATCCTCCCGGCCCGATCCGCGTCACTTGCGATGGCGTTACCGTGCTGGACATCACTGACCACTATTTCATCCGCGAACCGACCGAGATTTGGCTCGCGCGAAATCCCCTCGGCGGCTCCGCCTGCGGCCCCCACCTCCGCGGTCGCCTCCTCGCGCTCGACGGCCGCGAACTGCGCGGCGACCCCACGCAATTCTTCACCTACCCCGAACGCGTCGCCGGCTGGCTCACCCACAGCCGCCACGTTTTCGCC
>CAMBVX010000399.1 GCA_945871085.1 Opitutus sp. GAS368
CGCCCGAGATGGCGGGCGCGCCAGTGCCGTCGATGAGGCGGGCGTGGCGGATGACGAGGTCGTAGTCTTGGGCGCGGACGATGGCGGTGCAGACCAGAACCAAGGAGAGGAGGCGTCGCATGATGAGTGAGAGCGTGGAGTGAAAGAGGGAAAAGAAAAGGCCAGGGTGCTGTGGGCCTTCGGCAGTTTGAGGAGCCCGCACACCCCGCCAATAATCACCCGTGCAGAGTCACCATTGCTCTTGTGTCCAAAAAATGCGGATCGATACAATCCAGCATTCTTATGAAAGTTGTCATTCTCTGCGGTGGTAAGGGCACGCGGCTACGAGAAGAAACGGAGTTTCGGCCCAAGCCCATGGTGCCGATCGGGAATCGTCCGGTGCTCTGGCACATCATGAAATCCTACGCTCACTACGGCCACAACGAGTTCATTCTCTGCCTTGGCTACAAGGGTGACATGATCAAGGACTACTTCCGGAACTATCGTTGGAATTCATGTGACGTTACCCTGACCATGGGGAGCAACCCGGCGGAGGTTTTTCACGATCGGCATGCGGAAGAAGACTGGAGCGTCACTTTGGCCGACACCGGTGAGGAGACGATGACGGCCGCTCGCGTGAAATGCATCCAGCGTTACGTCCCCGCTGGTGAGCCGTTCCTCCTGACCTACGGGGACGGGCTTTCGACCATCGATATCAATCGCAGCATCGCAGAGCATCGGGCGGCGGGCAAAGTGTGCACGATGTCGGCGGTGCATCCCGCCGGGCGCTTCGGATCACTGCGCATTGAGGCGGACGGCACGATCTGCACTTTCAACGAGAAACCCCAGTTCGAGGAGGCCTACGTCAATGGCGGATTTATGGTCTGCGACTATCGACTTTTCGACTATCTCACCGGCGACCCGGCGATCATGTTGGAGCGCCAGCCGATGGAGAAATTGGTGCGCGATGGTCAGCTTCACTCCTACCAGCACGAGGGCTTTTGGCAGCCGATGGACACCTACCAAGAGGCGACCTATCTCAACCAGCTCTGGGCGGACGGGCAGGCTCCGTGGAAAACGTGGTGACCATGTTTGGCGACACCTTCAAAGGGAAAAACGTGTGGCTGTCCGGAGTGACCGGATTTAAGGGCACTTGGCTGGCCGAGTGGCTGCTGCTCTTGGGCGCGAACGTGCGCGGGTTCGCACTCGCGCCCGCGACCGCGCCGGCGATCTTTGAGCAAACGGGTTTGGGTGCGCGCCTCACGTGGGAGGAGGCGGATCTGCGGGATGCGGGTGCGGTGCGCCGCTCGTTGCTGGCGAGCAATCCGGACTTTGTCTTTCATCTGGCGGCGCAACCGCTGGTTCGCCTCTCGTATTCGCATCCGGTCGAAACCTATGCGACCAATGTCATGGGGACGATCCATGTCTTGGAAGCGCTGCGTGGGCTGGAGCGACCCTGTGCGGCGGTGCTGGTGACCACGGACAAGTGTTACGAGAATCGCGAGAGCGACCACCGTTACGTTGAAGAGGATCGGCTCGGAGGGCGCGATCCGTATAGCTCGAGCAAGGCGGCCTGTGAAATCGCCATCGCCTCGTGGCGGCGGTCCTTCTTTGAAGAACACGCGGTGAAAATTGCGACCACCCGCGCGGGCAACGTGATTGGCGGCGGCGATTGGGCGCCGGATCGCATTGTGCCGGATTGCGTGCGCGCCTTGCAATGCACCGGGCCTGTCGTGGTCCGGCAGCCGGCTTCGACTCGCCCGTGGCAACACGTGTTGGAGCCCTTGAGTGGCTATCTTTGGCTCGCTGCGGTGCTCGCCCGGCCCGAGCTGCGCGCGTTGGCTGCGGATCAAGTCACGACCGCCTACAATTTTGGGCCGGACCCCGAAGGCGAGCGCACGGTGGCGGATTTGGTGACGGAGGTTTTGAAGACTTGGCCCGGCACTTGGGTGGACGAGTCCGATCGGCGCGGGGTGCATGAAGCCACCCGCCTGCAGCTGAGCACCACCCGGGCGAAATCGCTCCTGGGCTGGTTGCCGGTGTGGACGTTTGCGGAAGCGGTGCATGAGACCATGACTTGGTATCGCGAGAATCACGCCACGGACGCCCCCGGCTTGGCGCAGGCCGTGACCCGGCGACAGATCGAAGCCTATTGCGAACGTGCCGTGACCTTGCGCGCGCCGTGGGCCACCTGATTTTCTATGGCAACTCCCGCTGAACTTAAGGCCGAGATTCTCCGACTCACGCGAGAATACTCGACGTTGGTGCACCAGGCCAATCGCCCCGGGGTTGACGAGGCGGTCGCTTTCGAGCCGGGGCGCACGACCGTGCCCTATGCGGGGCGGGTGTTTGATGCGGACGAGGTCGAGGCGGCGGTCGGCTCCACGCTCGATTTTTGGCTCACGCTCGGACCCGAGGGCGCGGCGTTCGAAAAGGAACTCGCGGCGTTTCTAGGCGTGAAGCACTCGCTGCTCGTCAACTCCGGTTCGTCGGCGAACTTGGTCGCTCTCTCGGCCCTGACGACCCACAAGCTGCCGACCCACAAACGCGTCCGGCCCGGCGATGAAGTCATCACGGTGGCGGCGGGTTTTCCCACGACGGTGGCGCCGATTATCCAGTGCGGCGCGGTGCCGGTGTTCATCGACAACGATCCCGTCACCGGGAATGCGCGCGTCGAGCAACTCGAGTCCGCTTTGGTCGCGGGAAAAACCAAAGCGGTGATGATGGCGCACACGCTCGGTAATCCCTTTGATCTGGGGGCGGTGCTCGAGTTTTGCCGCCGACACGATCTCTGGTTGGTCGAGGACAACTGCGATGCCCTCGGTTGCACCTACTCGATGCCAGTGGCCCGCGCAAAGGCGCTGGGCTTCACGGAAAACTCTCCCGGTATCCCAGTCGATGGCACGCACCTTACCCGTTACACGGGGACGTGGGGCGATCTCTCGACGCAGTCGTTTTACCCGCCGCATCATCTCACGATGGGAGAAGGTGGGGCGGTGAATATCGCCCACCGTCCACCGCTGAAGACCTACGCGGAGAGCTTTCGTGATTGGGGGCGCGACTGCTGGTGCGCTTCGGGCACGGATAACACCTGCGGGAAACGCTTCGAGTGGCAGATCGGAGAACTGCCGAAGGGCTACGATCACAAATATATCTACAGCCACCTGGGTTATAACTTGAAGCCGCTGGATCCGCAGGCCGCGATTGGTCGACAGCAGTTGAGGAAGCTGCCCGCGTTTATCGAGGCGCGGAAACGCAACTGGGAGGTGCTGCGCGCGGGACTCGCGGACCTCGGAGATTTTTTTGATTTCTCGCTGCCCACGCACGCGACGGGCTGGGAACGGGCCGGCTTCGCGTGGGCCGCCACGGGCTGCCGCACCGACTGTTCGTGGTTTGGCTTCATGCTGCGCGTGAAGGCCGCCGCGCCCTTTACGCAGACGCAATTCGCACGCCACCTGGAATCGAAGAAGATCGGGAGTCGTGCGCTGTTCGGCGGGAATTTGCTGCGTCAGCCCGCGTTCGTGCAGCTCCAGAAAGATCGTCCCCAGGCGTTCCGTGTCGTGGGCGAGATGACGGGTGCGGACGAGCTCATGCAGCGCGCGCTCTTTCTGGGCACGTATCCTGGGCTCACGCCGGCGATGCTGGATTACGAGATTGCTACGATCCGCAGTTTCACGAACGGATAAGACCCGGTAAGGAGCAACAACCATGGATCTCAATTTGAAAGGAAAAACGGTGCTCGTGACTGGCGCTTCGAGCGGCATCGGACTGGCGGCGGCTCAGCTTTTTGCCCAAGAGGGATGCTTTGTGATTGCGGGTTATCGGTCCAATTCAGATGCCGCAAAGTCCCTCCTCCGGAAAATATCGGACGGGGGCGGTGACGGTATTGCGGTGCACCTCGACCTGGGAAATATGACCAGCATTCAGAATTGCGTGGCCACGATCACCGCCCGCGTCCGCACGCTGGACGCCGTGGTCTTCAATGCAGCCTTCCTCAAGATCACGCCGTTTGACGAAATCGGGGAGGATGAATGGGACGAGACGTTTAATGTGAATCTGAAAGGCAATTTCTTTCTGCTGCGGGCGCTCGCCCCTCACATTACGGATGGTGGGGCGGCGGTCTTTGTTGCCAGCGTCGCCGGCCAGATGGGTGCCCCAGGGCACGCGCACTACGCGGCGGCCAAGGCGGGCATTATTAACCTGATGAAGAGCGCAGCCAAGCGCTACGCCTCCGCGATCCGGGTGAACTGCGTTGCTCCCGGTGTCACGCTCACGCCTTTGGGTGCCGATGCGATCAAGCATGCGGATCCGAATTACGCGCAGCGGATGCTTCTCTCCCGGCGATATGCCGAGCCAAACGAGGTCGCGAAGGTTATTGTGTTTCTGGCCAGCCCGGCGGCTTCGTTTATCTATGGGGCGACCATCGATGCCAACGGCGGGCGAGAACTTCGCTGATGGGCCAGCAACGGCGAGTCCTGATCACCGGCGCGACTGGCTTCATCGGTCGCCCTTTATGTCAGCTGCTGAAGGGGCACTATAAGGTATTGGCACTCGCCCGACCGGCCTCAAAACGGCTGGAATCGTTTCGCGTCGCAACCGGCATCCAGCCGGTGTGCGGCGAGTTGAGGGACATCCGTGCGATCGTTGCGGGCCTCGGCCGGATCGATGCCGTTATCCATCTGGGGTGGGGCGGTATGAGCAAGGAGGCTCAAGCTTGCGCCGCGATCCAAGCGCAGGACTACACCGACTCCTTGGCTTTGGTCGAAGCCGCCAGTGCGGCGGGATGCGAAATTTTTGTCGGCGGCGGCTCACAGGCCGAGTATGGGCCGGTCAAGGGTGTCATTACGGAGGAGACCCCCTGCCACCCGGTCAGCGAATACGGCAAGGCCAAGCTGCGCTTTACGCGGGACGGGGCCGAATTCAGCGCGCGCGGCGTTATGCGCTGGCGAATGGCGAGAATTTTCAGCGTCTACGGTCCGCATGATCACCCTTGGACCTTGTTGCCCGCCTTGCTGCACGCCCTCGATCGCCGGCAAGCGCTGTCTCTCACGGATTGCAGTCAGCTGTGGAATTTCCTTTTCGTCGATGACGTTGCGCGCGCCCTCATTGCGTTGCTGGGTCCGGAGGGCGAAGACGGCATTTACAATATCGGGAGCGAGACCACGGCCCCGTTGAAGGATTTCGTGCTGCAGGCCTGCGCGCTGTTTCCCGACAGCCCGCCGCTGCGGTTCGGGCAGCTTGTTCACGGGCCAAACGGTCCCAACTCGCTCCAGCCATGCGTGCGAAAACTCCGGCGGAACACGGCATGGGCGGAACAGATCGGTTTTGCCGAAGGCCTCCGGCGGACTTGGGCTTCCCTCAAATACCAATGAATCTCCTTCTCATGAAACCAGTATGTCGCCTTTGCGGCCACACGCTTCCGTCCGGACCGCTGTTTGAGCTGCCAGGCATGCCCTCTGGGGCCCAATACTATCCCACGCCGGCTGAGTTTGCGGGTGACCATGGAGTGTGCCTGAGGCTCTTTGTCTGTCCGGTTTGCGATCTTTACCAGCTCGATGCGGAACCCGTCTCGTATTATCGCGATGTCATCCGTCCCAGTGGCAGTTCGCGGACCATGATTGATTACCGGGAGAAGCACTACGGTGAACTCGTCGAAAGATTCGGCCTGGCTGGCAAGAAGGTCTTCGAGTGCGGCTGCGGCGTGGGGGAGTTTCTCGAACTGTGGCGAAAATTTCCTGTGCAGGTCCATGGCGTAGAGCACAGTCCAGATCACGTGGCCGTGGCGCGGAGCAAGGGCTTGGCCGTGCAGCAGGGCTTCGTGGGCTGTGCGAATGACCTGCTGGTGGACGGCCCGTTCGCGGCGTTTACCTCATTCAATTTCCTAGAGCACCAGCCTGACCCGAACGGAATGTTGCAGGGAATCGCCGCCAACCTTAGCGCCGGCGGCTGCGGCTTGGTCACTGTGCCCAATCTCGACTACATCGTCGACAACCACGCGTATTACGAACTGGTCATCGATCACCTGCTGTATTTTTCCCGGAAGACATTTACGGCTATTTTGGAACGGAACGGGTTTCGTGTGGTGGCCTTCGATGAAACCCTTAGGGATACGCTTTGCGCTTTTGTCGAGAAGAGCCCCGCGCCGGAACATGGCGCACTCGAGCGTGCGCGCGCTCGGCTGGATTCAGCCCTCAGGCAATTTGTGAGGGAGCATCGCGGGAACGGCGGCGATCTGGTCGTCTGGGGGGCCAGTCACCAAGGATTCACCATGCTCTCCGGCGCGGGTATCGCTGAAGAGGTTGCCTTCATTATTGATTCAGCCCCCCAGAAGCAGGGAAGATATTCCCCGGTCAGCCACCGGAGGATCGTGCCACCCGACCAGCTGTTGCAAGGAGGTGTCGCCGCCATCCTCGTCATCGCACCTAATTATTCGGAGGAGATTTATCGCACGATCCGGGAGCGATACGGTCTGCGCTGCGCAGTGGGGCTGGTCCGGGCCGGGGCCTTGGAGGTTCGGCAGTG
>CAMBVX010000400.1 GCA_945871085.1 Opitutus sp. GAS368
GTCACGACGTTCACGGCCTCCGATTTCGGCCGCACCTACAACACCAACGGCGACGGCTCCGACCACGGCTGGGGCAGCCATCACTTCATCATGGGCGGGGCCGTGCGCGGCGGAGATATTTACGGCAAGATGCCCACGTTTGCCATCAATGGCCCCGACGATACTTCTCGCGGCAATTGGATACCCACGACGAGCGTCGACCAATACGCCGGCACCCTCGCGAAATGGTTTGGTGTCAGCCAGACGGATATGCCCGTCGTGCTCCCGAACATCGGCCGTTTCGCCAGTGCCGATCTCGGCTTCATGGGGTAGGGCGGCCGTCAGTCCGCTCCGCTGCGCCCGCGATGTCCCCGCGCCTCCGCCTCGCCCTCGCCGCCGCGATCCTCTTCGGAATCGCGGCGATCTTTTTCCTGCGGCGCCCGGCCATCGACGGCGCCCGGCCCGACCCATCGCCCGTTGCACCTCCATCGCAGCCCGTCGCTTCGCCGCCGCCGAAAATCAAAAATCGAAAATCCGAAATCGAAAATCCCGCGCCCGCCCCCGTCGCGGGTTCTCCCATTGCCGACGCGCTCAACGCCCCCGCTGGCACGCTCCGCCGCGACCTTGCAATTCTCGACGAACTCTTCGGCGCGTTTCACACCAACTTCCCCCGCCTCGGCAATCCCGTTGGCGAGAACCACGAGATCACCGCCGCGCTCACCGGCGCAAATCCCGTCCAGTTCGTTTTTATCTCCCCGCGTCACCGCGCCATCAATGCCCGGGGCGAACTCTGCGACCGCTGGGGCACGCCCTTTCGCTTTCACCAAGTTAGCGGCTCGCAAATGGAGATCCACTCCGCCGGCCCCGACCGCAAGTTCGCGACGCCCGACGACGCGCTCTTCCCGTAGGGCCGTCGCTGGCCGACGTGCCGTGACCGTTCGAGTGGAACTCTGCTTGCCCACTGAAGTCGTGGCAACTTTCCGCGCACTTCCGCGTCTCGACATCTGACCATCCTCACCCATCTTTCCCTCTCAATCTCCCGATGCCCACCCTCCTTCTCGTTCCTCGCCGCACTCTCGCCCGCCGTACCGCCACGCGCGGTTTCACCATGATGGAGCTCCTCGTGGTCCTCGCCATCCTCGGCCTGCTCGCCGGCCTCGCGATCTCCAATGTCACCGGCATCTTTGGTGGCGCCCAAGCCTCCACCGCGCAGCTCTTCGTGAAGGAGAGTATGAAAACTTCACTCTTCACCTACCGGATGACCATGGGTGACTATCCCTCCACCGCCGACGGACTTCAGTCCCTCATCACGGCGCCCGGCAACAAAGCTGGCAGTTGGCGCGGCCCCTACATCGAAGGCGGCAAGGTTCCCCTCGACCCGTGGGGCGAACCCTACCAATACGCGAGCCCCGGTCAGAAAAATAAGAGCGGCTATGACCTGTGGTCGAAAGGCCCCGACAAGCAGAGCGGCACCGCCGACGATATCGGCAACTGGGATGATGCCCACTCCGCCGAAGCGCCCAAGTGACCCGCGCCCGTCGCCCGCGACCTGCACCCGAAACGTAAACCGCGTGCACCTGTCCCGGCCCAGACGCTGGCCAGCGTCCCTCCGCTCTGCGCCGCCGGCCAACCGCGCCAACCGCGGTTTCACCCTGCTGGAGATTCTCCTCGCCCTCGCGATCATCGCCTTGCTGGCGAGTGTGCTCATCGGCGGCTCCGCGACTCTGCTCAACGACCGCTCCGTCACGCCCACCGAAGTGTTTTGGAAAACGGTGCAGGAATGCCGCAAGACTGCCCTGAAGACCGGCCAAGACGTCCGTCTCAGCTTCGAGCCCAAGGAAAAGAAGTTTATCCTCTCCGACGCCGCGGGCATCGACTCCGCCACCCAAGAGTTTCCGATTCCTCCGCCGAACGACGACCTCAGTTTCACGTTTCTCACCACCCAAAAGGGTGCGAGCATGATTCTCCTCGGTGGCGTCGCCGTCGAGACTCAGACCGTAACGTATGTCACGTTCTACTCCGACGGCACCTGCTCACCATTTCGGGGACAGATTCAGCGAAACGGCGGTGTCACCGCGCTCGGCATCGATCCATGGACGTGTGCCGCCGTCCTCACTCCGGCCGATCCCAACGCCCCGCCGCCGTGACGACGTTCCTGCTCCGGCGTGCGCACAGTCCGCGCGCCTTCACCTTGGTCGAAGTCCTGATGGCGATTTTGATCTTCGCTCTCTCCGCGATCATTTTGGCCTCGAGCTACGTCAACGTCCTCAACAGCTACATGCTCGTCGAGCGCGTCGCCCAGTCGAGTGCCGACCTCACTTTCGCCCGCTCCATTGTGCTCATGGAACCGGACCGCAAAAAACTCGAGCAAGGGGGAGAGTTCGACACCGCCGACGGCCACCACACCAAATGGGAGGTCGAGATTCTTTCCACCGCCACCGCCGACCTTTTCACCGTGAACTTCACCTGCACGATCGGCGCTCTCGGTGCAGTGGAACCGCAGAAGACGGTGCAAACGTTTATGCTCTTGCGTCCGACCTGGTCCATCGATCCCAGCGAGCGCTCCAAACTCCGCGAGCAGGCGAAGACGCGCATTGCGGAAATGCAGGGGAAGAAAAAGTGAAGGACCAAGGACCCATGACCGAGGCCCAAGGAGCAATGACCAAGGCCCAAGGCCGCGCGCTCCGCCCGGACGCCCCACGTGCGGACATTTCGATTCACGCGCCTGCAACCCGCCGCGCCTTGGCCCTTGGTCATTGGTCCTTGGTCCTTGGGCCTTCCTCCTTGGCTTCGTCGTCTCGTCGCTCCTCCCGCGCCGGCTTTACGTTGCTCGAAATCCTCCTCTCGCTCGCGCTCGTCGCGCTGATGCTCGTCTCGCTCAATACGTTTGTCTTCTCGATGGGCGAGCTCTGGGGCCGGGGCGCCGATGTGCATCTCTTCGATCAGCACGCGCGCGCCGTCACGCGTTTCCTGGACCGCGAACTTCGCTCCGCCGTCCTCCCGCCCGCCGCGCGCCCCAACATCGCGCCCATCGCCCTGCAGGAAGTCCGTCCGCAGACCGGATTCACCGAAAAACTCCTCACCTTCGAGCTCCCGGCGGGCTGTCGCCTTTTCGTCTGGCCCGAGCGCCCTCTTCCCGAAGTCGTCTGTTCCCTGCAAGTGCGCGAACGCGAGGGCCTCTTTTTACTCTGGCACTCGCGCCTGGAAAAAAATTTCGAGTCTGATCCGCCCCGCGAAACCATCGTTACTCCGCTCGTCACCGCATTGGCCTACGAATATTACGACGCCGACTTCAAGCGCTGGACCACCGAGACCACGCTGAAGTTGGACAATAGTGGCAACCCAATGACGCCCCAACGCCTGCGCCTGAAATTCGTCTACAATAAACTCACGCGCGAATCCGTCATCACCCTGCCTGCGCCGACCGGCACGTTGCCGCTCTTCTGATGAGTCCCTGCGCCCCCCGTCGCCCGTCGCCCGTCGCCCAGCGGCCATTCTGCCGCGCGCAGCCGCGCGCCAGCGTGCTCGTGATCGTCATGATCACGATTTTGTTTACCGCCTTCGCCCTCGTCGCCTTCATTGAAAAAGCCGGCAACGACCTCCTCGTCGAACACCGCGAGGCCCAGGCCCGCCGCTTGCGGATGGAGGCCTACTCCGCCCTCGAAGTTACCCTCGCGGTGCTGGAGGATTTTCGCCTCGCCACCAACGGCCTGCACAGCCCCGCCGAGGGTTGGAACGACCCGCTCGCCTTCGCCGGTTACACGCCCACGGAAGATCGCCGGGTGGAAATCTCCTTCGACGATGAGAGCGCGAAAATTTCCCTGCCTCACGCCACCGCCCAGATCCTCTCCCGTCTTTTCCAGGTCTGGGAGCTCTCCGTCGCCGACGCCGACGCCACGGCCGACGCGCTCGCCGGTTGGATGAAACACGGTCATACCTACACGACGTCGGTCACGCCCGATTACGATCGCGGTCCCGTTCCCTACGAGGCCCCGGGCCGCCCCCTGCGCTCCTACCACGAGCTCGCCGCCATCGAAAAGGTGCGGGAGATTTTCTACGCAGAAGACGGCCGCCCCAACGATCTCTGGCGGCGCTTCGCCGATAATGTTTCGCTGCTCGATTTCGCGAAACCCAACCTCAACGCCGCCAAACCCGACGTCCTCCAGGCCCTCGGCCAGTTCGATCAGACCCAGCAACGCAACCTCACCGACTTCACGTCCGGCCGCGGCAGCTATCAGACGACAGGCCCCGGGTTTTTCCAAAATCCCAACGAAGCGGATCGTATCACCGGCGGCACCGGTGGCAACTCCGGGGCCTTCGTCACCACGATCAGCGCCCTCCGGATCAACCTCACCGTGCACGACGGACGCTCCCAGTTTCGCCTTTCCTGCGTCGTGACCGCCGGCAGCGCCGCCAAAGCCGTGCAAACTCGGGCCACGTCCGCGACCGCCAAGGCTGGGGCCGCCAGCCCCGCCGCGGCCGCTCCTCCGCCCGCTGCGGCCGCCGCCGCGACCGCGCAGAATGCCGCCTCGCGCAATCTCAACTACCCGTTTACGCTCTTGGAAATTCGGGAAAATGATGAGATTCCTCCGCCTCCACCACCACCACCGCCGCAACCTTGATTCATGAGTTTTCTCGCCACTCTCCGCGCCGGCCCACCCCCGCCCAAGGTCGCCCTGCTTCCTGACGGTCTCTTCTTCACTCGTGCCCTTCCGGTCGCCGCTGGGGCGAGTGCCGCCGAGGCCGCCGTTCAGGTCGAGCTCGGTCTCGAAGCCGTCTCGCCCTTTCCCATCGCGCAACTTTTCTACGGCTATTTTTGGACGCCCGGTGCCGAGACCGCTTTCACCTTCGCCGCCTACCGCCGTCGTTTCACCGCCGAACAAATCGCCGCGTGGACCGGCTCCGCGCTCGTGCTGCCGTCATTTGCTGCCCTCCTCGGCGCCGAGGCTAAGCCCGCGACCACGGTTATTCTCTCCTCTCCGGAAGGTCTCACCGCGATTCATTGGACCGACGCGCGCGTCCCAGCTTCGGTCCTCTTCCGCCCGCTGCCCGCCGCTCCGGAGGGTTCGCCTGAGGCCGAGCCGGCCCAACTCGAAGAGGCGCTCGCTCGCCTGCGCGATGAACTGATCCGCGACGCCGGCGGCAGCCACACCGTCGTCGACCTCTCCACGCCGCCCGCGGCCGAACGTGCCCGCAGTGACCGCGAAGTGACCTTTCGCTCTGGTGAATGGGTCTCGCCCTTGCCCGCGACCGTCATCGGCACCCTCGACGTGCGCGACAAAGGCGAACTCGCCTCCCTCCGCGCCGCGCGCCGTCGCGACGTCGTTTTGTGGCGTGTGGCGCTCGGGTGCGCCGCCGCGCTCGTCCTGTTTGCCGCGGGCGAGGTCGGGCTGATCGGCGCCCGCGCCTGGCAAAAAGTGCGCGACACCAAATTCCGCACCCAACGGCCGCTCGTCGAAAAAATCATGACTTCCGATGCGCTCGGCCGCCGTATCGACGATCTCGCCACGAAGCGCCTGCTCCCTTGGGAAATGATGATGGCCGTCATTGGCACCAACAAAGCCACGCTCCCCAAGGAGATCTATTTCGGTCGTGTTTATACGACGCCGGGCACCGGCATTTACACCCTCTCGATCGACGCGCAGACCACCAACGTCAGCACCGTCTCGCTCTACACCTCCGCCCTCAAAGCCGTCGCCGGCATCGAAAGCGTCGAGACCCGTGGCCTCCAAGCCCGCGGCGAAAACGCCACCTTCACCCTCGTGATCACCTTCAAGTCCGACGCCATCAAACCGGGAGCCCTCCTATGATCCGCACCCTTCGCGCCTTTTTCCTCGGCCGCCTCCTGCGCGAGAAACTTCTGCTCGTCGCCTTCGCGCTCCTTGGCGTTCTCATGTGGCTCTCCGCCTACAGCAAACGCTTTGGCGCGTTTTGGCGCGAGCAGCACACCACGACGGTCGCTCTGGCCGATCAACAACGTTGGCTCGACAACCGCAAGGTCCTCGAGAACGCCGCCCAAAAGGCCGCGAGCCGTCTCGATCCCGCCCAGACCTTGGACGGCACGCGCCTCCTCGCGGCCGTCGGCACGCTCGCGGCCGAAGCTGGCCTCCGTAATACGAGCAGCGGCACCCCGGCTGACCAGAGTAGCGGCCAGATTTCGATTCACACGGTGCCCTACACCATCAATCGCGCCGATTGGGACTCCCTCAAGAAATTCTACGTCGGGCTCTCCGCACGATCACCCTACATCGGCATCGAAAAATTTACGCTGAACTCGGACCGCGCCAACCCCGCGCAGCTCAACCTCGCGCTCACGGTCACTTCAGTCGAAGTCAACCTCACCCGTTGAAACGCCTCCGGCCGGCATGGCGGATTTTTGCACGGAGCTATGTTTTGATGAGGCGCCAGGCTTCGCGATGCTGATGCCGAGCCATGGTGTTGTGAAAGTCCTTCAGCGTTGATTGGCGTTTGTTTGTGCGCGTGTCGCGCCAGGCATAGTATAAGCCCATCAC
>CAMBVX010000401.1 GCA_945871085.1 Opitutus sp. GAS368
CACCGGTCGGGGGAGGTCGGATTTCTCCCGGGAATTCAGGACGGCGACCTCCTCGCCGTGGTCCGTCACGATGACAGGGGTCGTGCGGGCGGCCCGGACCCAATGGCCGGTGCGGGCGTGGAGTTGCTTGATCGAGATGGTCTGCACGGTGGCGAAAGTGTCACCGGTTACACCTGGGTCAAGCCGGAGGTGGTCGGGAGGTTGTCGGGACGACGTCTTCGCCTCCGCGTGGCCCTCCAAGCCGAGGCAGGCGGAGACGCAGTCGACGTGGACGCGGTCGACGTGGCCGACGCGGACGCGGTCGATGTGGTCGACGTGTTGGGAGACCTCAGCCGGTCTTTTTGAGGGGCTTAGACTGTTCGAGACGGTCACGGGGCTGACGGTGAAGGATTGTCACCTGCTGGTGCGGCTACGGGTGTTTAACACGGAGCAGATGAATCAGGCGGTGTTTGCCTTCCGGCGTTATGGGGATGCTTCGCTGAGCGACACGGGTATTGAGAGCCATGAGGGGCTTACGCACTACGGGCTCGACGACATGGTGGTGGCGAGGGAGTAACCGGGACTTGCGAGGGACGGCTTGCTGGCGCTCGCCGCTACGGGGTTGGGGGGAAGGCTTGCGAGGGACGGCTTGCTGGCGCTCGCCGCTACGGGGTTGGGGCTCAGGGGTAGCGGCGAGCGCCAGCGAGCCGAAATCAGGCGGCGGGACCCGCTGGGCTGACGAGGTAGTTGTGAACCCGCCAGAAGCGCTCCCAGTAGCCTGCGGCACGAACGTCGAGCTCAGGATAACCCGGCACGCAGCAACCGAGGTAGGCGTAGTCTTGAAATCGCGTTGAGAGCTGGGCGCGGACCGGGTTTTCGAAAATGTAGTGGGCGGCCGATTGCAGCGCGCCGCGGGTCCGGTCGGCATCGCGCAGCACGCGGTCGTGAGCTTGCTTTTGCCAGTCGTGCGGAGCCAGCGAGGCGCGCAGATGCTTGCGGAGAAATTCCATCGCGAGGCGCTGCTCGGAGGATTTTTCGTCGAGACCGAGCCAGACGAGATGGGCGTGGTCGGGCATCAGCACATAGGCGGGGCAGGCGAGGTGCCAGCGGGCGCAGGCGTGGAGGAGCGTGAGTTGCCACGTGTGGTGAAACGCGGGGGTAAGCCAGCCAGTCGCGCGGTGGTCGAGGGTGGGCGTCCAGAATACGCAGGCTCGGCCGCGGTAGAATTCGGGGGCGAGACGGGTTAGGGAGCCGGGGACGGCTTGCTGGCGCTCGCCGCTACGGGGAGCGGAGGACGGGGCGGGGACGGCTTGCTGGCGCTCGCCGCTACGCTCGGAAGGGGGATTCATCACGTAGCGGCGAGCGCGGAGCGAGCCGGGTTTTACGTTCGGAATGGGGATTCATCACGTAGCGGCGAGCGCGGAGCGAGCCGGGTTTTACGTTCGGAATCGGGATTCATCGCGTAGCGGCGAGCGCGGAGCGAGCCGGGTTTTACGCTTTCGGCTCCGCGTAGGCCTCCATGCCGAGGCACGAGCAGACGAGGTTGCGGTCGCCGTAGACGTTGTCGACGCGGCCGACGCTGGGCCAGAATTTGCTCGCACGCGTGAAGCGGTCGGGGAAGGCGGCGGTATCACGACTGTAGGGACGGGCCCACGTGTCGGAGCAGACGGCTTTCGCGGTGTGCGGGGCGTGCTTGAGGGGGTTGTTCGCTTTGTCGGACTCGCCGTTGACCACGGCCTGCATCTCACCGTGGATGGAGATCATCGCGTCGCAGAAACGATCGAGCTCGCTCAGCGCTTCGCTTTCGGTGGGCTCGATCATGAGCGTGCCAGGAACCGGGAACGACATCGTGGGCGCGTGGTAGCCGTAGTCCATGAGGCGCTTCGCGGCGTCTTCGACTTCGATGCCGTGCTTTTTCCACGCGCGGAAATCGATGATACACTCGTGGGCGATCAGGCCGGCGTTGCCGCGGTAGAGGACAGGGAAAAACGGATCGAGGCGCTTGGCGACGTAGTTGGCTTTGAGGATCGCGTGTTGGGTCGCGGCGGTCAGGCCGTCGGGGCCCATCATGCGGATATACATCCACGAGATGACGAGGATGCTGGCGCTGCCGTAGGGAGCGGCGGAGATGGCGCCGATGGGCTGAGAGCGGAGCGCGGAGCGGGGAGCGCCGGCCGCAAACGTGACGGGCGTGACGGGATGCGAGGGCAGGAAGGGGGCGAGGTGCGCGGCGACACCGATGGGGCCCATGCCGGGGCCGCCGCCGCCGTGCGGGATACAAAAGGTTTTGTGGAGATTGAGGTGGCAGACATCGGCGCCGATGTGGCCGGGGGAGGTGAGGCCGACTTGGGCGTTCATGTTGGCGCCGTCCATGTAGACTTGGCCGCCGTGCGCGTGGATCGTGGCGCAGATGTCTTTGATCGCGGACTCGAAGACGCCGTGCGTGCTCGGATAGGTGACCATCAACGCGGCGAGGTTGGGCGCGTGCGCGGC
Organism: Opitutus sp. GAS368; assembly: GCA_945871085.1. Lineage (GTDB taxonomy): Bacteria > Verrucomicrobiota > Verrucomicrobiia > Opitutales > Opitutaceae > GAS368. The sequence continues at coordinate 2,473 of CAMBVX010000401.1, forward strand.
GGCTTTCGCGGTGAGGTCGGCAACGTCGATGTTGCCGTTGGTGTCGCAGGCGACGGGGACGACCTGGAAGCCGCACATCGCGGCGCTCGCGGGATTGGTGCCGTGGGCGCTGGTCGGGATCAGGCAGATGTGGCGGTGACCTTCGTCGCGGGATTCGTGATACGCGCGGATGACGAGGAGGCCGGCGTATTCGCCCTGGGAGCCGGCGTTGGGCTGGAGGGAGACGGCGGCGAACCCGGTGATTTCGCTGAGCCACGTCTCAAGATCGCGGAAGAGTTTCGCGTAGCCGCGCGTTTGCTCGGCGGGAGCGAAGGGGTGGAGTTTGCCGAACTCGGGCCACGAGACGGGGAACATCTCCGAGGTGGCGTTGAGTTTCATCGTGCACGACCCGAGGGAAATCATCGAGTGGCAGAGGGAGAGGTCCTTCGCTTCGAGGCGCTTGATGTAGCGGAGCATTTCGTGCTCGGTGTGGTAGCGGTGAAATGTCGGGTGCGTGAGGAAGGACGACGTGCGCGCGAAGGGCGCGGCGAACGAGGCAAGCTCGGAATTCAGATTCGAGCTTTCAGCCGTGAGGGAGGCGGACTCGCTGAAGCACGACAGGAGGGTGCCGAGGTCTTCGACCGTGGTAGTTTCGTCGAGGGAAATACCGACCGTGTAGGCGTCGAGGCGGCGGAGGTTGAATGTCTTCGCGGCGGCGGCGGCGTGGACGCGCTCGGCGCCGACATTGGAAACGGTGAGGGTGTCGAAGACGGGCTCGGCGTTCACCTTGGCCCCGAGTTTCACGAGGCCGTCGGCGAGGAGGGCGGTGAGGAGTTTTACGCGGCGCGCGATATTTTTGAGACCCTCGGGGCCGTGGTAGACGGCATACATCGACGCCATGACGGCGAGGAGGACTTGGGCGGTGCAGATGTTGGACGTGGCTTTATCACGGCGGATGTGTTGCTCGCGCGTGCCCAGGGCGAGGCGCAGGGCGGGATCGCCGGCGTTGTCCTTGGAGACGCCGACGAGGCGTCCGGGCATCTGGCGTTTGAAAGCGTCTTTGGTGGCGAGGAAGCCGGCGTGCGGTCCGCCGAAGCCGAGGGGGACGCCGAAGCGTTGGGCGGAGCCGACGGCGACATCGGCGCCGAATTCGCCCGGAGCACGCAGGAGCGTGAGCGCGAGGAGATCAGTGGCGACGATGGTGAACGCGCCGGCGGCGTGGGCGGCGGCGAAGAATTTTTCGAAATCGTGAAGCGAGCCCGTGGTATCCGGATATTGGACGAGCACGCCGAAGCAGGTGGTGGCGGGCGTGAAGGTGCGGTGGTCGCCGACGATCACGTCGATGCCGAGGGGTTTGGCGCGCGTGCGGACGATGTCGATGGTCTGCGGGTGGCAGGCGGCGGAGACGAAGAACGTGTGGTTGGTCTCGGCAGCGCCTTCTTTGAGACGGTGGCACATCATCATGGCTTCGGCGGCGGCGGTGCCTTCGTCGAGCATGGAGCCGTTGGCGATTTCAAGTCCGGTGAGATCAGTGACGAGCGTTTGGAAATTTAGAATGGCCTCGAGGCGGCCCTGGGAAATCTCGGCTTGGTAAGGCGTGTAGGCGGTATACCAGCCGGGATTTTCGAGAATGGTGCGCTGAATGACGCCCGGGGTAAACGTGTCGGAATAGCCGAGGCCGATGGCGGTGCGGAAGACTTTGTTTTCGCTGGCGATCGTGCGGAGTTCGGCGAGCGCGGAGCTTTCGCCGAGCGCGGCGGGGAGGTTCATCGCGCCCCGGCGGATGTGCGCCGGGACGGCGGTGTCCACGAGCGCGTCGACCGCTGGGTGGCCGAGGAGGGCGAGCATCGCCGCGGTGTCGGTGGCGTTGTCACCGGTGTGGCGGCGGGCGAAGGTGTCGGTGGGGGCGAGGAGGTCGCGGAGCGTGGACATAGGGAGAAGGTGGACCGTAGGGCGGAGGGGAGGTCGCGCAACCGTGATTTGCGGAGAAAAATGGCGTAATAGGGTTTGTTTCGGCGCCGGAAGCCGGGCTGCTTTGCGGGGCATGACGACGAAGCAGGAGCGCGCGCGGTGGATCGATGGGCGGCTGGCGGAGCTCTACCCGGAGACGCCGGTGCCGCTGGACCATTGCGACGCGTATACGCTCCTGGTGGCCGTGTTGCTGTCGGCGCAGTGCACGGACAAACGGGTGAATCTCGTGACGCCGCACTTGTGGGCGTTGGGCGACACGCCGGAGAAAATGATTCGCGTGGCGGTGGCGGAGATCCAGCGTGTGATCCGGCCGTGTGGGCTCTCGCCGCAGAAGGCGAAGGCGATCGCGGGGCTCTCGAAGATCCTCGTCGAAAAGCACGGCGGTGCGGTGCCGCGCACGTTTGAGGAATTGGAGGAGTTGCCGGGCGTTGGGCACAAGACGGCGAGCGTCGTCATGGCGCAGGCCTTCGGGGTGCCGGCGTTTCCGGTGGATACGCACATCCACCGGCTCGCGCAGCGGTGGAAGTTGACGAACGGAAAAAATGTCGAGCAGACGGAGGCGGACTTAAAAAAACTATTTCCGCGCGAGCACTGGAACGCGTTGCACCTGCGCATTATTTTTTATGGCCGGGAGCACTGCTCCGCGCACGCGTGCGACGGGACGGTGTGTGAGCTTTGCCGGACGGTCGTGCCGGGCCGAAAACGGGCGGTGAAGACGAAAAAATAGGGCGTGGTAAAAATGAGGCGGCAACGCGCGCGCAGCGTTGGCCAACCGTTGCGCAGCCGGCGGGTCGGGGTGGGTGTAGCGTCGGCGCATGAACCTGAACTTTCATCCGTTGGCCCGTTTGTCGCGGAGCAACCGCTGGTTTCTGGGTATCGCGTGGCTCGTGATCGTCGCGAAATGCTGCGTGGTGGGGTGGGTGATACCGCACTACCATGTGCCGATCCATCCGCTGTGGGTGATTGGGCCGACGGTGTTCTTCGCGGCGTGGGTGACGGTCCTCTGGACGACCCACCACGAGTGAAGCGCGGCGCTGGGGCCGGCGTGGGTGGGGAGCGTGACGGCCGACCTGGGCTGGCGAGCCCTGGCGCGTGGCACGGGCTTGCCCGCTCGTGGGCTTGGTGCGCTGCGCAAAAACGGATCGTCGAAACCCCACTCGCTGACGCTTGCTGCTACCCGCAAACCGCGGGCACCGCGGAAGGCCTCAGTGCTGGAGCAGGGCCTTGAGCCGGATCGCTCCGGCGCGACCGAGGGCGAGGACTTTTTCCGAGTCTTTGAAGTGGACGAACGTTTCGTCGCGGCCCTTCCACGTGAAATGTTTGATTTTTTCCGTCTGGATGAGGAGCGAACGCGTGATCCGCTCAAAGCCGTTTCCGGCCAGGGTCTCCTCCCAAGCGGAGAGCGTCTTGTGGCCGATGATGCTCTTCGGCTCCTGGTCGAGATGGATGCGGGAATAATTCTGCTCCGCCTCGATCCATAAGATTTTCTTCGGGGCAATCACATCGATCCGGCCCGTGGCGCCGCCGAGGGGGATGCGGGCCCTCGTGGGCGCAGCGGGGGCCTCGGCGAGATCCGGGGCCCGGCCGGCCTTCGGCGGAAACTGGGTGATTCTTTCGATGGTTGCGGCCAGGCGGGCGGGAGCGACCGGTTTCACGAGGTAGTCGGTCGCGCAGACGCCGAACGCGTCGAGGGCAAAACGTTCGTGGGCGGTGACAAAAACCAGATGGGTTTTTTTCGCCAAAAACGGGATCAGGTCGAAGCCGCGGCCATCGGGCATTTCGACATCCAAGAAAATCAGATCGGGCTGCCGCGTGCGCACGAATCGCACCGCTTCCGCCACGTTGGCCACCATGCCGATGACGTCCACCATCGGATGGGCGCGCAGCAATTGGGCCATCAGGTTTCGGGCAGGTGATTCGTCATCGACGATGAGTGCGGTGGTCATAGGGGGAGTTTCGCGATGGGCGATCGAGTGTTCGGCTGGCGGTCTGGGTCCAAAGGAAGGTGCGCGCACGCCGTGACGAATCCGTCGGCCTCGGCGAAGCG
>CAMBVX010000402.1 GCA_945871085.1 Opitutus sp. GAS368
GCGCGGGGGCAGGTGCCGTGGGAGAAGGGCCGCACGGGCGACGGGCTGGTGCAGGCGCCGACGCTCGTGTTCAAGCTCGCGGGCGTGGATCGCGCCGGGTTCATCGCCGGCTGCAAGGATCCCGAGACAAACTACCGCGAGTGGATTGCCCCGTATCCCGAACTGCGGGCGAAGATGATGCGGCGCATTGACCGGATGAACGTCATTATCTGCGGTGGCTACGCGAAGCTCGTCGAGGCGGCGCGGGAGGCCGGCGAATTCACTGTGCCCCAGACACGCATTGTGGGCGTGAAACTGCACCAGCCCGACCAGTTTCTTGTCGTGATGACGCGCGTGCTCGGCCTCGATCCGACGAACACGGCGAGCGTCACCGACGCCTACGCGCGGGTATATGAGCAGATCCCGGTGCTGGTAAATTTCTTTCGGGAATGGGTGCCGGGCTTTGAGCAATCCCGCCTCGGCGAGATCGCGCCGATGCTCGGGGTGCGCGAGAGCCGGCGGATCATGGGTGACTATGTGCTGACAGCGGAGGACCTGATTGCGGGCCGCGTGTTCGATGACGCGGTGAGTATGGGGGCGTATCACATCGACATTCACCGGCCCGCCGGCACGTGGGTTGATTCGCACAATGTGCGCGCCTATACGATTCCCCTCCGGAGTCTGATCGCGCGCGACGTGGACGGGCTCTTGATGGCGGGAAAATGTCTGTCCGCGACGCATGAGGCGGTGGCCTCGACGCGGGTGATTCCGATCTGCATGGGCCAGGGTCAGGCGGTCGGCACGGTGGCCGCGCTGGCGGTGAAACGCGGGGTGAGCGTGCGCGCCGTGCCGATGGCGGCACTGCAGGACACGCTCGCGGCGCAGGGCGCAGAGTTTGGCCGGACGGTGGGCGAGCCCGATTGGCGCGCCATCGACGAGGTGGGGCAGTTGCCGTTCAACGAGCCACCGACGACGGGAGACAAGGACACAGTGTCGGCGGCCGAGGCGGCGTGGGTGCAGACGGGCGCCAAGTAGTTGTCCCATGAATTTCGATCTCACTAACCGTCGCATCGCCGGTCCGCTCTTTAGACCAAAAATTTTCAATGTCACCGTCCGGTTTCGGAGCGCAGCCTGCGCCACCGCTCCGGTCCGATCTACGCTTGGTCCCGCCAAACCCTGTCTTATCCCACTATGAATACCCCAACCTTATTCCTCAATTGCCCCGCAGTGGGCCTGCGTCGTGTGCTGGCCGGTTGCCACCATTGGCTCCGCCTGGCGTTTGTCCTTGGATTTGCCTTTCTCGCGTCCGTGGGTCGCGCCGACGAGGGAGGTCGGCTTTCGGGCACGGTGATCCACGCGGTGACCGGAGCGTTCCTCAAGGGCGCGTCGGTCGACTTGCCCGGGTTGACCCGCACCGTGTCGACCGACGAATTTGGGCGATTTGAATTTCGTGGCCTGCCGCCGGGTGCCCACCGGACGGTCGTCTCCTATGCGGGGCTTGATCCGGAGGAGCGAACCGTGGCGGTGGCGGGCAACGGAGTCGCCACCGTGGACTTCAAGCTGAAGTCGGATGTGTTGCGGATGGAGAGTTTCCAGGTCACGGCGGAGGCGAGTGGTCATGCGGCGGCCATCACTCGGCAGCGCAATGCCGTGAATGCGATGAGTGCGGCGGCGACCGACGCTTTCGGCAGTCTGGCCAACCAGAATCCCGGCGAGGTCTTTATGCGGCTGCCCGGTGTGGCGGCGACGGTGACCGAAGACAACGAGGTGAGCGCCGTGGCGGTGCGGGGAATGGCTTCGTCGCTCAACGCCGTGACGATGGATGGCGGCCTGCTCGCGCCGGTGTCGAGCGCGGCGACCCGGCAGGTGCGTTTCACCACGAACGTCACCGCACAGTTTGAGGAGTTTGAAGTGATCAAGGGCATCACTCCCGACATGGATGCGTCGTCGATCGGCGGAACGCTGAACATGAAAACAAAGTCGCCGTTGAATGGAGCGAGCGGCCACGATGTGAGCTATCGGTTCGGCGCGCGGTGGGCCCCGCCGTTTGCCCCGCACAATCCGTTGCGCCGCGACCGCCCGCTGCATCCCGATTTGTCGCTGACCTATCAGGGCGTGTTCAGTGTGCTGGGCGGCGTCCGCAATCTCGGGGTGAGTGTCAACGCGACTTATTTTGAGAGCGTGGGCGACTATATCCGCACCATCCGCGACTATCAGTCCACCAATGCCTCCCCCGCCTACATGTGGAACTACCAGGCGTCGGATTACTATTTTAATCGCCACCTGGAGGGGCTGGGGGCGCGGGTCGATTTTCAGTGGAACGAGTTCACCCGGCTGAGCCTGCGCGGTGCGCTGAACGACTACACCGCGTTTGGCGGCCACCTTTACAACGAGACGCGCGTGTTTACCGCGCAGTCGGTGGCGACGCTGGATGCCGCGGGGAATCCCACGGGCACCGGAGCCATCTTGCCGAATTATACCGACACCCGCACCGAAGCGCGGGCGCTGGCCGCCTCGCAGTTCCAAATGATCGCAAACGGCATCGGGCAGCTCCAGCGGCAGCGCACGCTGCAGTTTGTCGGCGAGCACAAACGCGGCGCGTTCCAATTGACGACCGACGTCAATTTCGCCGTGGGCGTGCTGGATCAGACCAGCGGACAGGACACAGCCGACAAGGCCGGGGGCAGCCTGACCAGCACGATCACGGGAGTGGGCTGGGTGTTGGACTCGTCCCGGTCGCGCGAATTCCCCCAATTCACCCAGACGGGCGGCCCGAGCGTTTACGACGTGAACAACTATCGGAACAGCCTCCTCACACAGACGGGCACGCGGCGCGGCTCGCACATTTACGCCGCGAAGGCCGATGCCCGCTACGAATTGCCCACGCGGGCACCGGCCCATTTGAAGACCGGCGTCGCCTATCGCCGGCAGGACTCGATCAGCAAGACCTGGAACAACACGCGTTTCACGTATGCCGGACCGGACGGCGTGGTGGGCACCGGCGACGACACGCTCGCGCCCTTTGTGGATGCCGGGCTGCAACGCAGCAGCGAGTATGCGCTGGGCAATTTGCCGTTCATCCACGTCGGTTCGCTGGCGCAAAACCTCAAGGACACACCGGCCCGATGGGTCGAGGATATCTACTACCGCGAAAGCCAGAAATTTGCCGGCACCAACGAGGTGGCGGAAACGGTGGGCGCCGGCTATCTCCTCGGCAGCACGCGCCTCGGCAAACTCACGCTGCTCGGCGGTGCCCGCGTGGAGCGCACGGAGGTGACGGCCAAGGCGTGGGTCATTGCCCGCAGTCTGGCGACGATCACCAATCCGGTGCTGCGGGCGGCGAGCGAATACAGCCGGCGAACGCGCGACGCCGGCTACAGCAACACCCTGCCGAGTGTGCATCTGACTTATGCGCTCCAGCCGCGTCTGATTGCCCGGGCGAGCTATTCGACGGGACTGGGGCGGCCCCAGTTTTCAAATCTGATCCCGACCGAGACGGTCAACGACACGGCGCGGACGGTCACGGCGAGCAATCCCGGTTTGGAGCCCCAGACGGCGCAAAACTGGGATCTGAGCCTCGAGTATTACATGAAGCAGCTCGGCTTGGTTTCCGTCGGCGTCTTCGAGAAAAATCTGAAAAAATTCATTTTCAGCAGCAACACCGGCGCGATCGGCACGGGCAATGACAATGGATTCAACGGGCAGTATGGAGGCTATACGTTGACGACCCAGCTCAACGGCGGCGAGGCCCGCGTGCGCGGTCTGGAGCTCAACTACCAGCAGCAATTCGCGTTCGGTCCGCAGTGGGTGCGTGGCTTCGGGGTTTTCGGCAACTACACGCGGCTCAATACCACGGGTGACTACGGCACCGGCACGACCCAGTCCGTGAGTTCGCTGGCCGAGTTCGTGCCGACCTCGTGGAATGCCGGAGTGCGGTTTGCGCGCGGGGGCTTTCGCACGAACCTGTTGGTCAACCACACGAGTGATTATCTCTTCAGTTATTCGACGACAGCGGCGCGCTTGCTCTACAAGGAGGCGTTTCGCAATACCACGCTCAACGTCAGCTACGCCTTCAACCGGAAGCTCGAATTCTATACCGATGCCTACAACCTTCTGAACAAGCCGCAGCGCCTCTACTACGGCGTGCCGTCGCACCTGCAGAACTACTCCCGCAAGGGCATGATTCTCAGTGTGGGTGTGCGCGGTCGCTTTTGAAAATGATCCGACCACTCCTTTTCAGCGTTTTCATCCTGGCCGCCGGGACGTTGTTACCGGCGCAGACGCGCTACCTTTTTCTCGAGCCTGCCTTCGTGCACGAGTCGGCGGGCGTGAGCCTGGCCGTCAATCCGCCCCTCCGCAGTGACATCGTGCTGCGCCGGGATCGGCCGTGGGAGAGTTTCATGATTACCTTTTACCTCTCGGTGATCGACGATGGCGGGAAGCTGCGGATGTGGTATGACGCCCGCGAGTCGACGAAGATCGCGCACCTCGCCTACGCGGAGTCAACCGACGGATTAAATTGGGTGAAGCCGGCTCTCGGCGTCGCCGCGCACGGTGGCAGCAAGGCGAACAACCTGGTCGGTATCTCCAGTCTCGAGGGCAACGTGTTCCGGGATCCGCACGCGGCGAGCGAGGCGGAGCGCTACGTGTATGTCTCCACCGTGTTCAAAGGAGGAGGTATCTATCGTTTCACGTCCCCCGACGGTTTCACCTGGCGACGCGACGCGAGACCGTTGCTGCCGTTTGAGGCCGATTCGCAGAACATCACTTTCTGGGATGAGGCGCTGGGCAAATATGTGCTCTTCTTCCGTGGGTGGGACCGGTCCGACCCGCGCAACCAGTGGCGCCGCGTGGTTCGCATGGAAGCTGATCGCTTGGACATGCCGCTGCCTATCCGTCCGTCGGGCAAGGGGGCTCAGGCGCGCGAGCCGGATCGTGATCCCTTTTTGGTCGATGAGGCGCCGACGGTTTTCGCCCTCGACGAACGCGATCCGCCCGACACGGACATCTACACCACGGCGGCGCAGCGTTACCCGCTCGCGCCCGAGTGGTATGTGGCCTTCCCCTCGCTCTACCGGCATGAGACCCGGGGCGCGCTGCGCAATGACGGGCGGACCGAAGCGCACTTCATTGCGAGTCGCGACGGGATCAAATGGGAGCGCTATGATCGCTCGCCGTATTTGCGTCCCGGCCTCGCCGGTTCCGAGAGCGCCAACATGGTCTATTTCGGGCCCAATCTGATCGTGCGTGGCGACGAGATCTGGCAATTTGCGACGGGCTATCGCACGACGCATGGCGACACTCCCGGCCGAGAGAAACAGTCCGACGGCGTCATCTTCCGCCATGTGCAGCGGGTGGACGGATTTGTGTCGCTGGATTTTGACGCGGGCGGCGGACGGGCGGTCACGGTGCCGGTGAAGGTCGACGGCGTGAAGCTGCGGCTGAATCTCGACACGGGTGCGCTCGGCGAAATGCGCGTCGCGCTGCTCGATGCGGACTCGCGGGCCGAGTTGCCGGGTTTCGGCGCCGCCGAATGCGAACCCCTTCAGATCAATGCCACCGGTGCGACCCTGGTATGGAAGGGCCATCCGGATCTGGCGGTCCACCGGGGTCGCAGCGTGCGGTTGTCGTTCGTGGGTGCACGGGCGAAGCTCTATTCGTTTCGCTTCGAGTGAGTGCGTGATCAGCCGGCCGAGCGTGGTGTGGCGACGGATCCGCCCTGCACGAGTTCAGGGATGAGCAGGCGTTGGTCGCCGGGTTTGGCGGTGCCGTCGATGGCGTGGCGCACCCGCTCGTAGAGCAGGCGGGCGGCGACTTCCATGTTGGCGCGGTAAAAGGCCGGCGTCGGGCGCATGAATTGCAGGAACGGATCCTCGCTGCGACAGATGAGCGAAATGTCCTCCGGCATGCGCAAGCCCCGCGCCGCGAGATGGGTCGCCACGGTCGCGTAGTGGTGCGTGTGGCTCACGACAAAAGCGGTGGGCCGCTCTCGCACGCGCAGCGCGGCGTCGATCTGGCGGCAGAGCGCATCGGCGTTGGCGTCAGGGCGTTCGATGAGCGTGGGCACGGCGCCGTCGCCGCGCCGCGTGGCAAACGCCTCCTGAAAGCCGCGCCAGCTGTCCTCCTCGCCGGCGCGGCGAAGATCATATGCGACGAAGGCAATTCGACGGTGGCCCTTGGTGAGCAGGTGCGACGCCGCGTGGCGGATACACGCGTGGTAGTCGATGCCCGTGCCGTTGAGCGAGGCGCCGGGGTAAACATTGCCGTAAACGACCGCCGGCGCGCCGCTGCGGGCGAACCACTCCTGCAGGCGCCGGCTCGCGAGCACGAGAATCCAGCAGGCTTTCGGATGCGTGCGCACAAGGCGCGGCATCAGCCGACCCGGGTCGGTGCGCATGAAGCGCTGGCCCTCGAGCACCTCGAGGTTGAGGCCGCCTTCGGCGCAGAGGGCGCGGAAAATATCCAGCACCTGCAGGAA
>CAMBVX010000403.1 GCA_945871085.1 Opitutus sp. GAS368
AGTTTGGCGCCAAATTTTTTCGAGAGGAGATTCATCTGCCGCACAAATTCCGCCCGCGCCACCACCGACGCCGCCGCGACCACCGGGTCGGACTCCGCCTTGGTCCGCATTTTTAACTCGAAATCTTTCACGCCCTTTTTCGCGAGCTCGCGCTGCACGAGCGGTTGCTCGGTAAACTGGTCGAGCAGCCCCCAGGGCACGCGTTTCGCCACGAGCGCCTGCTCCAGCGCCGTGGCGTGCTGCCACGCGAGGAGCCGGTTGAGATTAGCCCCGGGGCGCGACATCAGGTCGTTGTATTTCGGCATCCCGCAAAAACACGTCCGCACCACCGCGCCCTTCGTCTCCCGGATGAGCTGGTCGAGCAGCAGAATTTTCCCTTCGGCAATTTTTTTCGAGTCTTGGACGCCCGCCTTGCGCCACGTCTCAATGGCAGACTTGTCGGCGATCACCGTCGCCGCGATCACCGGTCCAAAAAAGTCGCCCTTACCACTTTCGTCGAGCCCCGCGTGCGATTCAAACCAGTCCGGATGCAGCACCTCGTCGTAGCCGAGCGTCGCTGCGCCGATCACCTCGGGCTCGAGCACATCGCGCACAAAGTCCTCCGTGCCCTTGCCCGCGATCACGACCTTACCGCTCGTGTAGGCGCTCACGTTTGTCTTGAGGTGATCAGCCTTGAACGCGAACCGGGTGTAAGCGACCTCGAACGGCGTCCACCCGCGCTCCACGCAAATCCCACGCAGTTTTTCCATCTGGGCTTCGTTGAGCTTGGCCGTGTAGGAGGCCAGCTTCTTGGGCGCTTCGGGTTCGTCGTTGAATGGCTTCGGCATGAACTGAGTGGCCACAAAAAGCGCTGAAAGCACAAAGGGATTCTGCTTCGCCGCGACGGTCTTTTGCGCCTTGTGTGCCAACGTGGCCAAAAAACTGATCGCCCAACGCTCCGAATTCCAACGCACCCTGCTCGCGTGGTATCGCGTCCACGCGCGCGACCTTCCCTGGCGCGACCAGCCCTCGCTCTACAAAACCGTCGTGAGCGAGTTCATGCTCCAGCAGACGCAGGTAATAACCGTCCTCCCCTACCTCGCCCGCTGGCTCGCCGAACTGCCCAATTTCGCCGCCCTCGCCGCCGCGCCGGAGTCCCGCGTGCTGAAACTCTGGGAGGGCCTCGGCTATTACTCGCGTGCCCGGAATCTCCATCGCCTCGCCGCGCAAGTCGCCGCCTGGCCCGAAATGCGCCGCACGCCCGCCGCGTGGCGCGAACTCCCCGGCGTCGGCCCCTACACCTCGGCCGCCATCACGAGCATCTCCTTCGGCGCACCCGCTGCCTGTGTCGATGGCAACGTCGTCCGTATCCTCGCCCGCCTCACGGCCGACGCCACGGAATTTCGCGACAGCGCGACGGCCTCGAAGACCTTCACCTCTCTGGCTGAGGCACTGCTGCCCACCGACACCCCCGGCGACCACAACCAAGCGATGATGGAGCTCGGCGCAACCGTCTGCTTCCGCCACAACCCGCTATGCCTCACCTGCCCCGTGCGCGAGTTCTGCGCTGCCGCGCGACGCGGCGAACCCGAGGCCTTTCCGCGCCTCGCCGCCAAAAAAATCGAGCAGCGCGCCGTCACGCGCGTGTGGTGCGAGCGCCCCGGCGCGCTCCTCCTCCATCGCGCCGCCGCCGGTGCCCGCCGCTTCGCCAATATCCACGAACTTCCCACGCCCGAACAGGTCGGCCTCGATCCCGCGAAAGTCACCTGCGGCGAACTCCTCGCGAAAAAACGGCGCAGCATCACCCGCTTCCAAATTACGGAATCAATTTATGTCACCCCGACGCCGCGAGGGAAACTCCCGGCCGAATTGGTCTGGGTCCGGCTGACCGAACTTGAGTCACTGACTCTCTCTGGTCCGCATCGTCGGTGGGTGGCCGAGATTGCGGCGAAATTAACGAGGTAGCCGGTGCTGCCTTTGCGCCGTTCCACCCTCACCCTCTCCGCCTCCCTACATTAGTGCCTCAACCCGCGCCTTCGACATTGTTACATCGTCCAAGGTCATCCGGGGACTTAGCTCCAACGTGAGCAGGTGCTCCGGCTTCCAGAATTCGCTGACCATCTTGAAATCGATATGACCGGACCCCACCCCTTGGTGGTCATTGCCGGTCGCACTCACGTCGTGCAGGTGAAACCCAATGAGACGCGGGGCATTTTTCTCGAGATGTTGGCGATGGTTGAGCAGTCCCATGCCCTCCTTAATGTCGGCGTGCCCGGTATCGTGCCAATAGCCGATCGGCGCGGTCGGTGGCTGCCCCAAGATGAAATCCGCATAGTCAGCGTCGAGCGGTAGCTCGTCAAACTTCTCCCTATTCTCCAGACCGAGCTTAATCCCTTTCTGCGACGCATAGTCATAGATTTCATTTAGACTGGCCTTGGTCTGCGCCCAAAACGGCCCCATGCGTTTGCGCAGCTTCGTGACAGATTTCGTCAACAGCGCTTGATAAGTCTTATCGTTCCCTCCGCGGCCCGCGTCGTGATGATCACGCAGATAGCTGCGGATGTTCCGCGTGGGATTGAACCAAAAAAAAGTCACACTGCCCAAATGGCAGACCAACACCCGCGCTTTCACCTGCGCAGCAAAATCGATTGATCGCTTGGTGTGCCGCAACCATTGGTCGTGTTCCCGGTGCTCCGTCACTGAGGGTTCAAATAAATTGGGCGCCGCCTGCACGACGCCTGTCGGCAACGGACAAAAATTGTGCGTCGAAGAAATCTTCACGACGCCCTCTTCCACTGCTTTGAGAATCCCCGGCACCAGCGTGATCCGAATTCCGTGACTGAGCTCCACGTATTCATAGCCGAGTGCGGCCATCTCCCGCAGCATAACGTAGCCGTCCGTGTGGCGGTGCGAACACCAACTCGTGGACAGGGCGAGGATTGGCTTCACACGCATGGGGAGGTTAGACGAAAAATAATACCGGCGAGTTGCACGGGAGATATTACTTAAAAAAATGCCGTGCTACCTTTTAAACGGTAGCACGGCGAAAATTCTACCACGGACGCTCGGGAGCGGCCTTGGGCCTCACTCTGCGTAACGGCGGCGCAGCATTTGGGTAAAGGCCTGCACCTTGTTCTTGCGGCGACGCTTCTCGCACGGCTTCTCGAAGTAGCGTTTCGCGCGGGTGCCTTTGATGATGTTCTCGCGTTCGAGCTTCTTTTTCATGCGGCGCAGCGCACGATCGATAGGCTCATTTTTGCGGATTTTGATTTCGATGGACATGTGGCGGACGTGTTGGTGAAAGGAAAAGCCGACCAATAGGCCAAGCCGCGCAGCGCGCGTCAATGGCTTTTTTCCCTCCTCGCAAACAGTCTTGTGCAAGCTTGCCTCGGTCCGCCTCAAGTGCGTTTGATGCCCCATGCGTCCCCCCACTCGCGTCCTCCTCGCCACCCTCGGCTTCTTCGTCCTCGTCACGCTCACCCGCGCCCATACGCCGGCAGTCGACATGTTCGGTGCCGCCAATAAATTTCTCAGCGCGCTCACCTCCGCACAATCAAAACAGGCCACCTATCCGCTCACCGATGCCGAGCGTGAAAATTGGTTTTTCACCCCGGTCCCCCGCCACGGCTTGTCCCTCAAGCAAATGAGCGAAGCCCAGCGTGACCTCGGTCTCGCGCTGTTGCGCACCGGTTTGGGCGAGCGCGGCCTCGTCCGCGCCGACGGCATCAGATCCCTCGAGCTCCTCCTCAAGGAACTGGAACATGACACGCCGGCTGGTCGCCGCGACCCCATCAACTATTTCATCACGATCTTCGGCACTCCCTCGGATAAGCAGTCGTGGGGCTGGCGCTTCGAGGGCCATCATCTCTCCTTTAACTTTACCCTCGTCGATGGCGCGCACGTATTTTTCGCGCCAGTCTTCATGGGCACTAATCCCGCGGAAGTGCGCACCGGTCCGCGCAAGGGAGAACGCGTGCTGGGAGAGGAAGAAGACCTCGGTCTCGCCCTAGTGAATTCGCTCGATGCGGTGCAGCGCAAGGTCGCGATCATTGCCGACGTCGCGCCCAAGGAAATCGTCACCGCGAATAAAAAGCGCGTGGAATTCCTCGCGCCCGCGGGTATCGCCGCTACTCAACTCACGACGGCGCAGCGCGAAAAACTCGTGGCATTGGTCAAAGTCTACGCCGGCCGCGGACGCGCCGAAATCGCGGACGAGACCTTGGCCGCGATCAGCAAGGCCGGCTTGGACAAGCTCACGTTTGCGTGGGCTGGCACGCTCGACCGCAGCGCCGCAACCTACTACCGCATCCAAGGCCCGACTTTTCTCATCGAGTTCGACAACTCCCAGAATAACGCCAATCACGTCCACTCCGTGTTCCGCGATTTCAAAGGTGACTTTGGCCACGACCTCCTCGCCGAGCACTACGCCAAAGAGCACAAAAAATAGGCTGCCCGCCCCCGGTGGGCAGACCCAGCGGATAGCAGTCACGAATCACTCGCTTCGGAATCGGAGTTGTCCTCGCCGTCGCTCTCGCGACCTCGCGGGTTGGGTGCCATTTTTTTCTAAAAAAGTCTGGACGACGCTATGGAGCTCGTCACATTTGCCCTCGCATCAGGAACGAACTGACCTTCAAAAAGTCGGTTCCGCCAACCGGGCCGGGAGCGGCCACGGTGGATCGGGGACGGCCTCGGATGTGCGCAACCCGCAAGGGAAGCGAACCAAGAACGCTCCCGAAGACGAAACCGATCTGATGCTCAGATCGGTTTTTTGTTTTCAAAACCTGCTGCGCGATTCCTCCCACAAAGAACATCACGCATCATGAATACCATCGCCATCCTCCCCGGCATCCGCGTCCGCGCCGAAAACGAGAACCATCACCTGTGGAACAACCACGGGACCTGGTTTCTCCATTATACCGTCCACCCGACTCCCTTTACGAAGGAGCGTATCCGCCGCTCGCTTGGCACCAAGGACGTCAACGTCGCCCGAGAGCGTCGCGACACCTTTTTCGCCCAATTGGCGGCCGAGGCCGCGAAAGTCGCGAGCACTGCTCCGACCCGCAAAGCATTTGCCGCCTAATCTCTGGTTGTCCCGTGGCGACCATCGCGGCCGGGTGTTATCAGGAGCGGCCGCTGGTTCATCGAAGGGTCACCTTGAGTCACCCTGAGGCAAGGGGGTGCTACCGAGCAGAGCAGCACCCGCCAGCGCGCTCGCCCAGTGCCAAGAGCACCCAAGTCGTCCGAGCGACGTGATCGAGAGCCCGGCTCATGGTCGCGATCCAAGAATTCCGACGGAAACGGAAAAACGGGCATTGACAAGAGTGCGCGCGGCTTTGTTTTCATTCCCTTCTATCGGATGGCGCAGGTCACCCGAAGCCACGTTGCCTGGTAGCTCAGTGGCAGAGCAGGTGACTGTTAAAAGTAAAATGGCCTTTTTGCCGATTTTATCGCACTTGATCTCACGCATCCTAATATCGGCATAGCAACTACTTGGGTCAGGATCGCGCGTTTTCCACCTTTGCCCAAATTCGCCCATTTTCGGCCTGCACTGTAGAAAAGCACTGTAGAAAGAATTCGTATTCGTATTTTCGGTACGTAACTCGGAAATTACCGCCCTGTTCCATTCCCTGCGGCGCGAGCCGGATGGAGCCATCCGCTCTACCCTCGCGGGATTGAGCCTGAGAATACCCCGCGGAAGCCGAATCTGCCGGAGGCCGCAATGCTCGCTGCGATCCTTCCCAAAATCGAGCGCGGCGACGGCCTGCTCGAATGGCACGCCGCGGACCGCCTGAGTGCCGCCAGCGTCGCCGCTGACAGCGCTACAGGCGTTGATCCTCGCGGCAAGGTTCTTGGTGTTGGCGAGGCGAGGAAGTCCCTTGCTCGGGCCTGTGAGAAGCTCGGCGTCGAGCTGCTGACTCATCATGATTTACGCGATGCCTTCGCAACGGCCTCCATCGAGGCCGGCGTGGATATTCCGACCGTCGCAGCGTGGCTCGGGCACGCGGACGGCGGCGCGCTCCTCATGCGGGTGTATGCCCACCATCGCCGAGCGCACAGCGTGAGCCAGGCGGCAAAGGTGGTTTTCTGAAGGACGCTCAAACAACGGATGCATCCGCACGATTGGCCTGAATTTTCACCCTTGCGCCATTCCCAAGGAAAGCCCCGTTATCTTCTGACGTCCATGCCCGCCGCCGCCACCCGTGCTGTCATCTTTGTGAGCTCTGTTCCAAAGGAGCTTCAGGCGGAGCGGCGTACGCTCAAGACCTACATCGGGCATCCGTGGCTTCGCAGCCGCGGAGGAGGAATGAACCAGGAAGCGCCCCGGGCGTCGTTAAAAGATAGCTGGGTGGATGGTGGTTCCGCTGCCAGTAAAGGCGGTGGGAAGTCGAAAACCCAAAGAAACCACCATCCATGAAAATCAACAACCAAACACCAGCGTCGGCGCAAGCCGTGTCTGCGG
>CAMBVX010000404.1 GCA_945871085.1 Opitutus sp. GAS368
CGCGCCGCCAACGTCTGGCGTCGCACTGCACTCACCGACGCCACCCGCGGCGGTTTCATCACGATGGGCGCACCTCTCACCGTCACCTCGCTGCCGTTTCGCACGAGCCCCGTGAAACGTGGCGCGTGGCTGCTCGAAACCATTTTCAACCGGCCGCCCCAGGAGCCCAAGGTCGCCTTCGCCATCGAGAACGACACCAAGGAGGCCGCCGCCGCGCAGAGTATTCGCCAAAAATTCGAAGCCCACCGCAACAAAGCCGCCTGCTACTCGTGTCACGTGCGCCTCGATCCCCCCGGCTTCGCCCTCGAACGTTTCGACCCCATCGGCCGCTGGCGCGAGACCGACGGCGGCCAGCCCGTCGATGCCCGCGGCGAATGGAACGGCGCCGCCTTCGACGGTCCCGCCGGCTACAAGGCCGCGCTGCTGCGCGATCCCGCCGAATTCACCCGCGGATTTACCGAGCACCTCCTCAGTTACGCCCTCGGCCGCAAACTTGAACTCTACGATCTCCCCGCCGTGCAGGAAATCCAACGCGCCACCACCGCGGACCAACACCGCTTCAGCCGCCTCGTGGTCGAGATCGTCCAGTCGTATCCATTCCGCCACACTCGGAACCGTGACCTTCCCTCCGCCGGGCAATGATTCCCTTGTCCGCAATTTTTCGGCCGGCGCTCATCGCCGTTCTTCTTGCGACCCCCGCCGCTTACGCCGCCCGACCCGATTTGCTGCGCGGCGCGATCGATCTCCACTGCCACTCCGGCCCCGACATTGTCCCGCGCTCCGTCAACGACATCGAGCTCGCCCAACTCGCCCGGGCCGCCGGCCTCCGCGCTGTCGTCATCAAGAGCCACCACACGCCCACCGCCGCCCGGGCCCAACTCGCCAGCATCGCCGTGCCGGGCGTCGAGGTGTTCGGTGGCATCGCGCTCAACCACGCAGTGGGTGGTCTGAACGCCGAGGCCGTGCGCTCTATGACCGAGATGAACGGCCATCGTGGCAGATTCGTCTGGCTCCCCACCTTCGACGCCGAGAATGCCGTCCGCTCCGCCTCCGAATCCCGCCCCTTCGTCTCGGTCGTCACCCACGGCCAGCCGGTTCCGGCCCTCGCCGAAATCTTCTCGGTGATTGCCCGGCACAATCTTGTGCTGGCCACCGGCCACTCCTCCTCCGCCGAAAGCCTTGTGCTCGTCGCCGCCGCCCAGGCTGCCGGCGTGAAGCACATCGTCATCACCCACGCGCTTTTTCCATCTTTGCACGCTTCGGATGCCGATCTCCGTGCTATGGCCAAGCTCGGCGCGTGGATCGAACTCGCGTGGCTCATGCACTCCACACCAAAAATCGGCCCTAGCCTGCCGCCTGCGCTCGCCCGGCCAATGGTGCCGCTCGCTCGCGCCGTCGAAGTCATCCGCGACATCGGCGCAAGGCACATCATCCTCTCGTCCGATTTCGGCCAAGCGACGAACCCGCCTCCAACCGAAGGTCTGCGCGATTTCCTCAACGCCCTTACGGACGCCGGCATCCCGCCCGCCGACCTCGACCTCATGGCCCGCCGCAACCCCGCCACGATCCTCGGCCTCACTCCGTAACTCCGCTCACGCTCATTCTTCAACCTTCGATGACACCCAAACCGCTCTCCGCTCTCCGCGTTTGCTGCGCGACATTTCTCTTTGCCCTGATGTCGCTTCCCGCCGCCGAGACTGCGCCGGTCAGCCTACTCTTCGCCGGCAGCAGCAGCGCCTACTGGAACGATCTCCCCCGCGAAGTCGCCCGCGCCGTCGACCGCCAACTCGCGCTCCGTCCCGGCGCCACCGTGGTGCCCTTGATCGTCGGGCGCAGCGGCAGCGACATCCGCGTCTATCTCGAACCCGGTTTCAATCGCTACGAATATGGCGTGAAGCCGGGACAAACTTTTCTGCAGAAACTCGCCGATGAACGCCCCAATCTCGTCGTGCTCATGACGGTCGCCCGCTTCATCATGGGCGACGACGATCCGACGAAGACCGGGCTGGCGCACGCCGACGCGGTTACGCGTTATTGCACCGAAATTCGCGCCGCCGGTGGCGAGCCGGTGTTCTACGAGATGGGCTGGGGGAAAACCGAACGTGAAGCCGAGGGTCGTCAGCGCATCTTCGATCTCGCCGTGAAGAACCGCATCCGTCTCTTCGCGCCGTGTTCGTCCGCGTGGGCGCGGGTTTACCGCGAGCGCCCAGACCTCGCCTTGCAGCACCCGAAGGACAACTCGCACCCCGGTGATGCCGGACATTTTCTCAACGTCGCCTGTTTCTACGCCGCACTCACCGGCCGTTCTCCGATTGGCGTCCTCCCGCGCACGTATCCCGTCTGGCCGCACGCGCTGCCGAAGGCCGAGACCGACGCCGAAAAGGCCGCTGAAGCTGCGCGCATCGCCGCCTTCAAACCCGACGCCTACCAAGCCACGCTCGCGAAATGGATGTGGCGCAATGCCTCAATGAACCTCACCGCCACGCTTGACGAGCCCACCGCCGCCTACCTCGAACGCGTCGCGTGGGAAACGTGGCAGGAGCTCGACCGCCGGCTTTCCGTTCGCTAAGCCTCCCATCTCTCCTCGCGTGCCCCTTCCCCTTAAACGCACCCTCGACCGTATTCCCGGCGGCATGATGCTGGTCCCACTGCTTGTCGGCGCCGTCATCGCCAACGCCGCCCCGGGCACGCCAAAACTCTTCGGCTCGTTCACCGGGGCGCTCTTCACCGGCGCCCTGCCGATTTTGGCCGTGTTCTACGTGTGCATGGGCGCGACGATCACGTTTCAGGCCGCACCCTACATTCTGCGCAAGGGCGGCGTCCTCCTGGGCGCAAAAATCCTGTGTGGCGTAATCGTCGCCTTCATCGCCGGCCGCTTCCTCGGCGAGGCGCCCGTCGCAACCGGCTTCTTCGCCGGCCTGTCCACCCTCGCGCTCGTTGCCGCGCTGAACGACACCAACGGCGGTCTCTACATGGCGCTCATGACGCAATACGGCCGGCCGCGCGACGCGGCCGCGTATTCTGTGATGTGTCTCGAAAGCGGTCCGTTCCTCACGATGCTCACGCTCGGCATCGCCGGAATGTCGGCGTTTCCGTTGCCGGTGTTACTCGGCGCGATTTTGCCGCTGCTGGTCGGCATGGCGCTCGGCAACCTTGATCCGCAGATGCGTGAGTTCCTCGGGGGCGGCACCAAAGTCCTCATTCCGTTTTTTGCCTTCGCCCTCGGCACCACACTGAACCTAAGCAACGTCTGGCAGACCGGCCTCCTTGGTCTCGGGCTCGGGCTATTCGTTGCGATCTTCAGCGGGGCTGTGCTCCTGCTCGCCGACCGGCTCACCGGCGGCAACGGCGTCGCCGGTCTGGCCGCCTCTTCCACCGCCGGCAACGCCGCGGCGGTGCCCGCCCTCATCGCCGCCGCCAATCCCGCTTACGCCTCGGCCGCCGCCACAGCCACGCTCCTGGTTTCCGCCAGCGTGGTCGTCACGGCCATCACCACCCCACTGCTCACCGCGTGGTGGGCTGCCCGCCAGCCAACCGTTGCGGAGGAAACCGTGCTCGCCGGCACTCACGATGCCGTTGCCAACTCTGCCGCGCCGCGCCACTGACGCGCTATGCCTTCCGTTCCGCCCGTCTGGATTCTCGCGGACGACCTGACCGGTTCCGCCGATGCCGCGCTTCCGTTCTGGCGCGCGGGGCGCCGCGCGCAGGTGATCTTCGATCCAACCGCCCCGTGGCCCGATAATCCCGGCGTTCTCTCCCTCTGCACCCACACTCGGGCGATGAACGAAACCGACGCCGCCCACACCGTGCGCAATCTCGCGTGGCGTCTCCCGCCCGGAGCCTTTGTCTTCAAGAAAATCGATTCCACGCTCCGCGGTTGGATCGGCGCCGAGTCGTCGGCGTTGCTCGACGTCCTGCCAGACCGTGACGCGGTCTTTGCTCCCGCTTATCCGTCCAAAGGGCGAACCCTCGGCCCCGACGGGATCTACCGCGTCCACGGGGTGCCCCTTGCTTTGACAGAGTTTGCCCCGGAGACGATCGGCTTACCCGCCGACTCCACCTTGCCTGCCTTCATCGCCCGCCATTTTGGCGCTCGCGCTCCGCGCGTCCGGACGCTCGCTGCCGAAAATGACGACGAGTTTCACGCCGCCGCCGCGACCGTGCGCTCCGCCGCAATCTGGATCGGCTCACCGGGACTCGCCATCGCCCTCGCCGGTCCCACTTCGCGCCCGCGTCCGGCGCCAACCCCGCCAGTCCAAGTTCCCAGCGCTGCCATTGTCGTCGCTGCCGGCAGTCGGCGCACACTGACGCAGCGTCAAGTCACCGCGCTCACCGCGGCCGTTCCGACGGGCCTGACGCTCCTTCGCCCGCCCGATACCGCTTACGATCCGGCTCAGGCCAACGCCTTCGCCGAAGACCTCGGCGCTCGGACCGCCGCCGCCGCCCGGCCCCTCGGCCGTTGCGGTCTCATCCTCACCGGTGGTGACATCGCCGCCGCCACGTGTCGCCACTTGGGCATTTTCTCCGCGGAGATCGTGGGCGAAATTGAGGACGGCCTGCCCATCCTCCGCGCGGGAGACACCTTTATTGTTACCAAAGCCGGCGGCTTCGGCGACGATCATTCCCTCGTTCGCGCCTATCATTCTCTCCGCCTTTTGCTCTCATGAGTCTCCCCATCGTTGCCATCACCGTCGGCGATCCGGCCGGCATCGGTCCGGAAATTGTCCTCAGAGCCATCGTGCGCCCGGAGGTCGTTGCGCGCTGCCGTCCGCTCGTTGTCGGCCCGCGCGCGATTCTCGACCTCGTCGCGCAACGGCTCGCGCTCGCGCCCGCCCGCGACGTCGAAGACATCTCTGTTTCGCCCGATGAGATCACCCCCGGCCAAGCATCGCCAGCTGCCGGCCGTTGCGCCGTGCTAGCCGTGAAGCGCGCCGTTGCTCTCGTGCAATCCGGGGCCGCTGGCGCGATCGCGACGGCGCCACTCAACAAGGCCGCCATGTTCTCCGCCGGCTTCCACTATCCCGGCCATACCGAACTCCTCGCCGAACTCGCCGGTGTGCAGGATTACACCATGATGCTCGCCGCGGGAAAACTGCGCGTCGTGCACACCTCGACCCATGTCAGTCTCAGCGAGGCCATCCGACGCGTCACCCGCCAGCGCGTCCTCACGGTCATCCGCATCGCCCACGAAACGCTCCTGCGCATGGGGCTACCGCGCCCGCGCATTGCCGTCGCCGGCCTGAATCCCCATGCCGGCGAAGGCGGCCTCTTTGGCCGCGAGGAGATCGACCACATCGCACCCGCTATCGCCGATGCCCGCGCCGCCGGCTACGACGCCACCGGCCCATGGCCCGGCGACACCATTTTTTTTCGCTGCGCCCGTGGCGATTTCGATGTCGTCGTCGCGCAGTATCACGATCAGGGGCACATCGCGGTGAAACAGGCCGGCTTCGAGACCGGCGTAAACATCACCGCCGGCCTCCCGTTCTTCCGGGTCTCGGTCGATCACGGCACCGCCTTCGACATCGCGTGGCAGGGCAAGGCCAGTGCGTCTTCGATGGTGGAAGCGATCCTGCTCGCCGCCGACCTCGCCGCGGCCAAAGCGTAATCGCTCCGTCGCCTACAGCCTCACCAGCCCGCGTTCGATCGCGAGGGTGCTGGCGCGCGTGCGGTCCGGCACTCCGAGTTTTTCCAAAATGCGGCTCACGTAGACTTTCACGGTCACCTCGGCGAGGCCGAGCTGGGCGGCGATCTGTTTGTTGGCGTTGCCCAGCGCGACGAGCCGGAGGATCTCAAGCTCGCGCGGACTCAGGTTGGGCCGTTCCTGGCGCAAGGCGAGACGCTCGGCCACGTGGGGCGGGAGATATTTTCCGCCGCAATGCACCGCGCGGATGGCAGCCAGCAGTTCCTTCCGCGGTGCGGCCTTCGGCACATACCCGCACGCCCCGGCTGCCAGCGCGCGATGGAAGTCCTCATCCGTGTCGTCCACGGAGAGCAGGATGACTTTCGCATCCGCGCACTGCGCCCGCATCTCGCGCAAAATCTCCACGCCGTGGCGCCCGGGCATTCGGCCGTCGAGCAGCGTGACATCGGGCGCATGTTTGCGAAACGCGCGCAACGCCTCGTCCCCTTCACCCGCTTCGCCCACCACCTCGATATCGGCCTCCTCCCCTAGTGAGCCGGCCAGGCCGATCCGCACCATGAAGTGATCGTCGACAATCAGAACGCGGATTTTTTTCATGGCGAAGTCTTCAGTTTGACCCGCACCCGCGTGCCGGCACCGGGAGTCGATTCGATCTGCAATTGCGCACGCAGCCGGGTCACGCGCTCTCGCATGCCCAGCAGACCCAGATGCATTTGTCCGTCCGTCGGCCGCTTGTCTTGGTCAAATCCGATCCCATCGTCCGCAATCTCCAGTTC
>CAMBVX010000405.1 GCA_945871085.1 Opitutus sp. GAS368
GCACGCCGCTGTTGATCAGGCCGGTCGTGGGGTCGCCGGTGAGTTTGAGCTTCAGGCGGAGATCGAAGTTTTGAAACGAGCGGGTGGTCGCGAGGAAGAAATTGCGCGGGACTTTTTCCGTAGTGGAGCCGCCGGTGAGCGCGCCGTCATGCACGCGCCACCATTTCGCGTCACCCTCCCAACCGTCGAGGGTGCGGCCGTCGAAGAGGGAGGCGGGAGCGGCAGCAGCAACGGCGGTAACAAAAATTGCGGTGCAAAGGATCGGAAAAAATCGGGTGAGGAGCATGGGGAAGGATTGAGGGGTTAGGGCTGGGTAGTGAGACCGGAGGGAGCGTGCCCGTTCGCAGGGCGGGAACGCGAGCCGGGGATTGCTTTGAAACGGCGTGTGAGTTCCGCGAGCGAACTTTCGACCGCCATCCGCTCGAGACTGCTGGCGCCGACGAAGCCCTCGCAGCCGGTGGCGGTGATGACGCGGGTGGCATCGTCGGGAGTGTTGATGGGGCCGCCGTGACAGAGGAAGAAGATGTCTTTTCGGACGGTCGAGGCCGCGTCCATGATCTCTCGCGTGCGTTTGATCGTGTGGTCCCAGCTGACGACGGCATTGGTTACGCCGATGCTCCCACCGACGGTGGTGCCGACGTGGGTGATGATGGCGTCGGCGCCGGCCTTGGCCATTTCAACGGCTTCCTCAGGCGAGCTGACGTAGACGATGGAAAACAGATCCATGCGGCGGGCGAGCGCGACCATCTCGAATTCTTTTTTCACACTCATGCCGGTTTCCTCGAGGATGTGGCGGAAATGTCCGTCGACGATCGTGTGGGTGGGGAAATTGTTTACGCCGGAGAAGCCCATGGCCTTCACTTCGCCGAGCCAGTGCCACATCCGACGACGCGGGTCGGTGGCGTGCACGCCGCAGATCACGGGAATCTCCTCTACGACGGGCAGCACTTCGTATTGGCCGATCTCCATCGCGATGGCGTTGGCGTCGCCGTAGGCCATGAGGCCGGCGGTCGAGCCGTGACCGGCCATCCGGAAGCGGCCGGAGTTGTAAACGATCAGGAGGTCCGCGCCGCCTTTCTCGATGAACTTGGCGGAGATGCCGGTGCCAGCCCCCGCCGCGATGATCGCTTCGCCGCGCGCGACGGTGGCGCGGAGGCGTTCGATGAGTTCAGTGCGGGTGTAGGGATTCCCTTTCCCGGTCCATGGATTAGGCATGAGTGGAGAGCGGTTTATTTGACGATTTGGTCGAGGACGATGACGCGGGCGAGGCGCGGTATCACGATTTGCACGGCGGCTTGATGCACGGGGTGCGGCAGGTAGGCATCGCGCGCGGCGACGCTCTCGAAGGTGAGGATAAAGCTGTGCGTGAAGCCGTCGGTCAGGCCCTCGGTGCTGACATCGGGCGACCAGTTGAACGCGACGATGCCCGGGATGGCCTTCGGCAAATCGGCGATGGTGCGGCGGACGAGTTCGATGTCGTCCGCCGTGCATTCAGGTTTGAATTGAAACAGGGCGAGGTGATTGATGCGCGGCATGAGAGGAGCGATGGTAGTCCGTGGTCTACTTCCGGCCTGACTTATACTCCGCTAAGAGAGCAGCCATCTGCGCCACCACTTCCGGATACTCTTTATAGAGATTTTTCGTCTGGTTTCGGTCGGCTTCTAAATCGTAGAGCTGCGCCGGCGATGCGTCCGCTTTCAGTTCGCCGTTCTCAATGTCGCTGTTGGGAGTGTGGACCAACTGGGTGACGGCAGGTCCGCCCCAGGCGTGCTGTTCGGGTTTTGAACCCGTGAAGCCGCCGTCATTTTTTGCGGGGATATACATCCATTTCCCATTTCGCAGCGCGAGGTGGGTGGGTTTGTTCGGCGACACGATCATCGCGGTGCGCAGGGGCTGGTCCGGATTTCCCGTCAGCGTCTCCAACATGTTGATGCTGTCGTTTTGTTCGGCGGTGCTCAGCTTCCGACCGCTGATGGCGGCGAAGGTCGCCATCAAATCAACATGGTTGATCAACTGATCGGAGACGGTGCCGGCCTGGATCTGCCCCGGCCACCACGCGATGAAGGGCACGCGGTGTCCGCCTTCCCAAATGCCAAACTTCGAGCCAAGGAGGTTGCCGTTGATCTTGTGCCCCAGCTCGGCGGCATGACGGCCCCCGAGATTGAACATGCCGCCATTGTCACTGGTGACGATCACCAGGGTGTTGTTCGCGACGCCGGCCGCCTCGAGACTTTTCATGACTTCGCCGACGATCCAGTCCAACTCGTGCACGGAGTCGCCATACAATCCCGCCTGACTGGTTCCCTGAAAGCGCTTCGCGGGCGTGAAGGGGTGATGGACGTTGGTGGTTGAGAGGAAGAGGAAGAAGGGCTTCCGACCGCGCGCTTTGATCCAGTCGGTCGCCTTCTCGGTCAGCTTGGTGCCCACTTCGTAGTCATTGAATAGCTTATGCGCCGCGACGGCTCCGCCGAACTGATTAGGGGTGCGCTGGGCGGCCTCCGGGGGAAGCGGCGTGATCGGAGTGGCACCTTGCGCGTTGGGACCGAGATAAACCAAAGGATCGGCGGGATCGGCACCGACGACGTGATCGTTTTCCACATAGACGTAGGGCGGCGCACTGTTCACCACCGGCATGCCAAAGTAGTAGTCGAAGCCGAGGTCTTGGGGGCCGGGACGCAGGGGCTGTTTCCAGTCGTTCGTCCCCTGGCCGAACCCCAGGTGCCATTTGCCGACCACCGCCGTATCGTAACCACGGCGCTTGAAAACATCGGCGACGGTCAGCGTTTCAGGGGCGAGGACCAGCGCTGAAGTAACGGGAGCCGGCCCCCAGAGGCCTTTCCGGCCATCGGCCCGAAAGGGATATTGTCCGGTCAACAAGCCATAGCGCGAAGGCGTGCAGACCGCGGACGAGGAATGCGCATCGGTGAACTTCCTGCCCTCCGCCGCGAGCCGGTCGATGTGGGGTGTCTTCACCTTCGTCGCGCCGTAGCAACCGAGGTCGCCGTAACCGAGATCGTCGGCGAAAATGAGGACGACATTGGGTGGCGGCGGTGCCCCGGCGCTGACGCCCCGGCCCGACACGGCGAGAAGACTGAGCAGGCCTGCTGCGAGAAATGTGCCTCGATTCATCATGGGTTACCTTTCTTTCCGGTGTTTTTCGGTTGGACGGGCGCGAGCTCGGTCGCCGACAGGCAATCGAAGCGCACCAAATAGAGATCCCCGCTTTGGTTCTTGTGGCCGATGCCCCATTCGAGCCCCCGGCCAACCGCGTGGTTTGCGAAATCGTCCCGGCGCCAGGCGCCCGGTGCACTTGGCGGATTTTTGACCTCCATGCGCGGTACAAACGTCAGGCCATCGGCGGCGAAATAAACCACGCGTGGCCCGGCCGCCGTCGCGAGCGACGCCACGCCTTTTCCTTGCGGCCAGATCATGACCTCGTGACCGGCGTGGAACGGCGCGCCGTGTTTCGTGAACGGTCCGGTGGGCGAGTCGGCCAACGCCACGCCCTTCGCGAAGAAAATGGGGAACTGCCCTCCCTCCCGACCGAGCCGGAAGCGGTTCTCGCCGCCGAAGGTCCCGGTCGATGCGGCGGGGACGGGACTGGTGGTCATTAAGAAGGCGGATAGGGCCAGGAGGGGTAGGGTTTGATTCATACAATGAACTTGGTCCGGGGCGCACGCCGCGGCCAGAAGAGGCTCGCGGTGTGCGCGGGAGGATTTCTGCGTGGTCAGAATTTACCCTGCACGCCGAAGTTGACACGGCGAGGGCCGGCCCACACTGCGCTCGGATATTGGCGGTCACCCACGCCCACGACCTGTTCGTTGGAACGTTCTGTGAGGTTGTCGATGGCGAAGAACATCTCGCACGACCGTCGCCAACGAAAGCCAAAGTTTACGTCGATCTTTTCGCGCCGGGGATTGCGCGTCACCAGCGCGGGGTTGGCATTGAGGCCGACGAGGAATCCGGCCTGCTGATTGTAGCGGGCGAGCGCATAGAAGCGGCCCTTGGCATATTCGCCGACGACATTCCACGCGCGGGGGATGAAGCTGGGCACCTTTGACGTGCCGACTTTGGCTCCGCCTCCGAAATCACCTTCGGCGGTGAGCACGGTCAGATTACCTTTGAAGGTAAACAGTCCGAGGGCGCGGGGGATAAAGTTGAGCTGACGGACAAGGTTGAATTCGACTCCTTGCACTTTAGCAAAGCCACCGTTGACCGAAGTGCGGAGTTCGTAGCCGACATATTGTTCGCCGAGCGGGAAACCCGGCGGGACCACTCCGACTTGGCTGACGATATAGTCCGAAATATCCTTCCGGAAGAGACCGACCGAGATAAGCCCCGCCGGCTCTGTGTAGTATTCAAGGCTCAGGTCGTAGCTGTTGGCGGACTGCGGCCGCAGTCCCGTATTGCTGGTCGTCACGACATCCGTGGTTTCGTTGACGGTCGTGTTCGGCACGATGGCACCAAATCCGGGCCGACCGATGCCGGTCGAGTAGCTGGCGCGCGCCTGCAGTTCAGGCTGGAATTTGTAGAGCAGGTGGACACTGGGAAACGCGTTTCGGTAAGTGCTGGAGCGCTTGATATTGGTCCCCGCATTGTTGATCGCGCGCTGGACGGGATCGGGTATCTGCGTGGCCGTGGCCTGGATTGGATTGGTAAAGACTCCGGTGCCGGTGACCTTGGTCTCTTCCCAGCGGGTGCCGGCGAGGAAATGCAATTTGTTCCAGTCGGTTTCCGCCATCACGTAGCCAGCGGAGATCGTCTCCTTGGCTTTGTAGTTGGACTGAAGGCCACGCAGCGTGTTGCCGTAGGTATCGTCGAGCCAGAGCTGCGGTTGCTCGTAGAAACTATTATTGACCGCGTCGAAGTTGAACAGGAACGGGCGGCGGTTGCCGACATCGCTGTAGCCAATGACCGATGGGTTCGGGTTGACGAAGCGGCTGAGCCGGTCGTCGCTGCGGCCGGTGGCCGGGTTACTGCCGAGGACGCGGTCCTCGCCGACGAAGGAGCGCTGATTGTTCTGCAGCGTGCTCAGCCGGCTCTGCTCATTGACGTTGACGCCGGCCTTGAAGGTGACTGGCAGTGTCCAGATGAAGGCCCGCTTGAGATCGAAGCGGGCGCCGCTCCGCTCGTCGTCCCTGAATTGCCAGCCCTGCGTTACTAGGTTCATTTGATAGTTATCCGGATTGAAAAGCACGTCCGGGTTGGCGGTGGTATAAGTTATGGCGGGAAACAGCGCATCACGCTTCGTCTCGGCCACGTAGCCCGAGCGAAATGGGGTCAAGAGTGTCGCCGTGAGGTTTAAATGGTTCTTCGCGCCGCCCGGCCCGCCGATCGGACGAGAATTGCGGAGCTGCGCTTTCGAGTTGAAGACGTTGTAGCTCGCGACCCAGCCTTCAAAACGATGTTTGCCCTCGAAGGAGAATGAGTTGGCGCTCGTGTAGGGATTGGCGTTTGTGTGCGCCACGACCATGTTCGCCGTCGAATAGGTTCGGTGATGAAAGGTCCAGTCCGCCGCTGGCACGGAGGTGTTTTGAGTTGTGGTAAGGGTCTCGGTGTATTCGGACCAGTCGTCATGCTTGAACTTCAGGGCGAACTCGTGTGCGCCGTTGCCCCGTCGGTGATCAATCGTCGCCGCCCAATTCCGGCGATAGCGGAAACGATCATTCTCAATCGCCTGATTGGCCGTGGGGATGGCGCCAAACGTGGCGTTGTTGGCAATCGTCTGCATCGAACGCAGTTGATTCGTCACTTCCTTATTGAATCCTCCGGTAAGAAATATGCCCCAGTCGCGCTTCGCGCCAAAGGTGTCATGGTAGGTCAATTGGGCATTCGGGGCGACCCGCGGTTCATACCCGCTGCGCGAGTTCACGTATTGGCCGCCCAGCCGGTATTCGAATTTTCCGGCAGACTTCGGGTAATCGAGTGCGCTGCGCTGAATCAAATTCACCATGCCACCGATCGCATCAGCGGAGCGGTCGGGGGTGATCGCCTTGATGACTTCGGCGGACTTGATGTTGTTGGTATTCGTCGTGGAGAGCACGGACGAGCGATCATTGGTGGTGCCGTTGATCGACGGGGTGGCGAAGCTATTGCCGTCGAGCTGCACATTGTTGAGCGAGGAATCGACGCCGCGAATGGAAACCCGGTCCACTTCGCCAAACGCGATGAACCCGCTCACGCCGGGGAGAAGTTGGAGCAGCTCAGTCGGATTGTCGTTGTTGAGCATGCCGTAGGCTTGGATATCGACGACGTTCTTCACGTTCGGCGCATTCTGTTGGTCGGTGACGGCAAGCGCATCGGCGTTCCGGTTGGTGGTGACCGAAAATTTGCCCATCTTGACGACGTCCTCGCGAAGCGTGACGGCAAGCGGGGCCGATTGTCCGGCGGTCACGACCG
>CAMBVX010000406.1 GCA_945871085.1 Opitutus sp. GAS368
CCGCGTGTCGGCACCAAGCCCCTCGACGGGGTCGACCTCTCTCCCTTGCTGCTCGGCACTGCGCCGTCGCTCCCCAAGCGCATTATCTTTAACCACCAAAACGGCCAGGTCAGCGCACGTTCCCAGACCCACCGGCTCGACAGCCGCGGTGTGCTCTTCGACATGGTCGCCGATCCCGGTCAGACCAAGGATGTCACCACCGAGCAGGCCGCCGTCGCCGAGAAACTGTCCACCGCCGTCGTGGCCTGGCGCAAAGACGTGCTCGGTGTCACTCCAGCCGCCGCCAGCGAGGCGACGCGCAACAAGGGAAAAAACAAAGGCAAGGCCGACAACTATGTGATCCCCGACGACCGTGGGTTTTCGGTCGGCTACGCTGAATTCCCCTGGAGCCCGCTGCCCGCTCGCGATGGTGTGCCGCACGGCGGAGTGAAGCGGAGCAGCAACGCGCCGAACTCTTCTTACTTCGTGAACTGGAAGACCACCGATGACCGCATCACGTGGGACATCGACGTCCATACAGCCGGCACCTACGACGTGACGATCGACTACACGTGCCGCGTGCCCGATGCGGGTTCCACCATCGAGCTCAGTTTCAAGACGGCCCATCTCACCGGCAAAGTCGCCCCCGGCTGGGATCCGCCCCTCTACACGAATCAGGATACGCTCCCGCGTCCGGCCGGTGAATCGCAGATGAAGGAATTTCGCGTCCTCGCGCTCGGCACCGTGCAACTCGAAAAAGGCCGCGGCCCGCTGACGCTCCGCGCGCTCCAGATCCCCGGCGCTTCCGTGATGGACGTGCGCCGCCTGAACCTCACCCTGCGGAAATAATCTCCGCGTTTCCGCCCTTCGCTCTCCCATGAAGTTTTTTCCCGCTCTCGCCCTCGCCGTTCTCTGCACCGGCACCGCGGCTTTCGCCGCCGATCCCTCGCGCCCCAACATCGTGTTCATCATTTCCGATGACCACGGGTGGACCGACTACAGTTTTATGGGGCACAAACAAATCGAGACGCCCCACCTCGATAAACTCGCCGCGCGCAGCGCCGTTTTCTCGCGCGGCTATGTGCCGACCGCGCTTTGCCGCCCGGCGCTCGCGACGTTCGCCACCGGTCTCTATGCCCACCAGCACAAGATCAGCGGGAACGATCCCGCGCTCCTGACCGAGGCAGCGCCCCGCGCCCCCAAGGCACCGAAAGCGACCAAGGCCGAAAAAGCCGCCAAGCAGCCGGGTGAGTCCGCCGCCTACGAAGCCCTCCGTGAAAAACTCATCGCGCAGTTCTATCAGCAGCCGTCCATCGCGAAGCTCCTCGGCGAGCAGGGCTACCTTAGCCACCAATCTGGAAAATGGTGGGAAGGCAGTTTCCAACGCGGCGGTTTCACGCATGGCATGACGCGCGGTTTTCCCAAACCCGGTGGACGCCACGGCGACGACGGACTCAAGATCGGCCGCGAAGGGCTGACGCCGATTTTCGACTTCATCGATCACGCCACCGCCGAGAAGAAGCCGTTCTTCGTCTGGTATGCGCCGTTTCTGCCGCACACCCCGCATACCCCGCCCGATCACCTCTTCCAAAAATACAAAGCCAAGGGCATCGCCTCGGACCACATCGCCCGCTACTACGCGATGGTCGAATGGTTTGATGAAACCTGTGGCCAACTGCTCGGCCGCCTCGACGCCAAGGGTCTCACGCAAAACACCCTCGTCGTCTACATCGGCGACAACGGCTGGATTCAGCAGGAGAACGGCGGTGGTTACGCCCCGCGTTCGAAACAAACCGCCAACGAAGGCGGCATCCGCCAGCCCACGTTCTACAGCTGGCCCGGCGTGATTCGTCCCGGCAATCGTGGCGAACAACTCGGCTCCAGTATCGACATCGTCCCCACCGCGCTCGCCGCCGCCGGGCTCACGCCGGCGAAGAACCTCCCCGGCTACAATCTCCTCCCGGTTCTGAAAAACGGTCAGCCCACACCGCGCACCCTCGCGTATGGCGAGACGTTTGCCCACGACGTCGCCAACATCGACCGTCCCGCCGACAGTCTCGTCTACCGCTGGGTGATCGAAGGAAAATGGAAACTCCTCCTCACCTACGACGGCGCCGTGAGTGCGCGCTACGCCTCGTCGAACCCTCGCGACGAAAAACGCCCGCAGCTCTTCGATCTCTTGGCTGATCCGCACGAAAACCAAAACCTCGCCGCGCAAAACCCCGCCGTGGTGGCCGCGCTCGCCGCCAAACTCGACGCGTGGTGGCGTCCCGCGGGCCGCACCGCGCAGACGACCTGGACGCCTTGATCGGCCATCGCGCCGTTTCTTCCCTGCCAACCTTCACTTTCCATTGGTAAGATCGAA
The DNA here is from genome assembly GCA_945871085.1 of Opitutus sp. GAS368. Classification (GTDB taxonomy): domain Bacteria; phylum Verrucomicrobiota; class Verrucomicrobiia; order Opitutales; family Opitutaceae; genus GAS368. Next base: position 2,345 of record CAMBVX010000406.1, read on the forward strand.
AACCGCCTCACGCCAGGGTCGCCAAGGGCGCAGAGGACTGAGGCGTTTTTCGTTGTGACCTCTGCGACCTTGGCGTGAGGCCATCCGGGAAAATATCTTACCCAAGTAAGACTAACCGCTCGCTCCGTCCTCCCTCAAAACTCCTCAAGCAATTTCTCCGCCACCGATGAACCGTCTCTCCTTCCCTCGTTCTCTCCTTCTCTCCCTCTCCGTCTGCCTCGCCCCGCTCCTCGCCGCCGACAAGCCCAACGTCATCGTCATCATGGCCGACGACCTCGGGTACGGAGACATCTCCGCCAACGGCGCCACGGCGCTCAAAACGCCCAACATCGACCGCCTCGCCGCCGAGGGTCTGCGTTTCACGAGCGGCTACTGCTCCGCCTCGACCTGCACACCCACGCGCTACTCGTTCCTCACCGGTAGCTACGCCTTCCGTCGCAAGGGCACGGGCGTCGCCCCGCCCAATGGTCATCTCGTCGTCCCGCCCGACACCTTCACCATTGCCGACATCGCCAAAGCCGCCGGTTACAAAACCGCCGTCATCGGCAAATGGCACCTTGGCCTCGGTGTCGAAGGTAAGGGCCCCGATTGGAACGGCATCATCGCACCCGGCCCGCGCGAGATCGGCTTCGACTACAATTTCCTCCTCCCCACGACGAACGACCGCGTCCCGCAGGTCTACGTGGAGAACAACCGTGTCCTCAACCTCGACCCGCAAGATCCGCTCTGGGTCGGGGACAAGCCACCCGCCGGAGATCACCCCACCGGCCAGTCGCACCGCGCGACGCTCAAGATGGATTGGTCGCATGGCCACAACGCCACCATCCACAACGGCATTTCTCGGATCGGCTTTTACACCGGCGGAAAAGCCGCCCGCTTCCGCGACGAAGATCTCGGCGATAAGTGGATCGAAAAAGCCAATACATGGATCGAGGCCAACCGCGCCCAACCGTTCTTCCTCTTTTTTGCGTCGCACGACATCCACGTCCCGCGGATGCCCCACGAGCGCTTCCAGGGCGCGACCAAATTGGGTTTCCGCGGCGACGCCATCGCCGAGTTTGACTGGTCCGTCGGTGAGCTCATGAAGACCCTCGACCGCCTCGGCCTCGCCGAGAAAACCCTCATCGTCCTCTGCTCCGACAACGGCCCCGTGATGGACGATGGCTACAAGGACGGCGCCCTCGAGAAGCGCGGCAACCACCGCGCTGGTGGCCCGTTTCGCGGTGGTAAATACAGTGTCTACGAAGGCGGCACCCGCACGCCGTTCATCACCCGCTGGAAAGGGCGCATCTCGCCCGGCGTCTCCCACGAGGTCGTCTCCACCATCGATCTTGCCGCCAGCCTCGCTGGGCTCACGGGCACGGCGCTCCCGGCCGACGCCTGCGGGGACAGCTTCGACGTCTCCGGCGCCCTGCTTGGCAAACCCGGCGCGAAGGGCCGCGAGCACTATGTCCAGCAGGACAATGGAGGCACCGGTAACTTCGGCTTCCGCGTTGGCGACTGGAAGCTCGTCCGCTACGAAACCAAATTCGCGAACAACGAAATCGTCGAGCAACCGCTCCAGCGCACGCCGCAACCGCAGTTCCAACTCTTCGACCTCGCGAAAGATCCCGGCGAGAAGACCGACGTGTTTGCGAAAAATCCCGAAGTCGGCGAAAAACTCAAAGCACGCCTCGCCGCGATCGTCGCCGCGAGTCGCAGTCGGTAAATATTAGCGAGGATCACAATGCTCCCTCCCTCTCAGAAAACGCCCAAAACCACTTGTCACTTATTAAGTGACATTCGCTCCGAAAATGGCCGGGGTTTTTACCTGCTAGGTTAACAGAGTATTACTCGCCATGCGCCACGTGTTGCTGAGCTTGGTCAGTGTCCTGCTACTGAGGGTCGTTTCCGCGGCGGAGCCTGCGCGCCCCAACATCCTTTGGATCACCTGCGAGGACACCAGCCCGCACCTCGGTGCCTATGGCGACGCTTTCGCGGTCACCCCGCAGCTCGATGCCCTCGCGCGCGAGAGCGTGCGCTACACACAGGCTTTTGCCTACACCGGCGTCTGCGCGCCGAGCCGCTCGTGTCTCATCACGGGGGTTTATCCGCTCCGTCTTGGTACGCACCCGATGCGCTCGCACGCGCCCCTGCCCGCGGACTTCAAGCTCTTCCCCGCCTACCTCCGCGCCGCCGGTTACTACGCCTCGAACAACGTGAAGGAGGACTACAACTTCGCCACGCCGCGTGCCACCTGGGATGAATCGAGCAACCGCGCGCACTGGCGGAAGCGCACTCCGGGCCAGCCGTTTTTCTCCGTGTTCAATTTCGTCGTTACCCACCAGAGCCAGCTCTTCTGCTCCGAAGAAAAATACCGGGAGAACACCCGCCGCCTCACGCCCGCCCAGCGCCGCGATCCCGCCAAGGTGACGGTCCCGCCGATCCATCCCGATACGCCCGAGTTTCGCCGCGAGTGGGCGCGGCACTATGAAAACGTCACCGCCATGGACTACCAAGTGGCCGACGTGCTCGCCGAACTTGAGGCCGACGGTCTCGCCGACGACACCCTTGTTTTTTTCTTTTCCGATCACGGCACCGGGATGCCCGGCATCAAGATGTGGGCCTGGGGTCCGAGCCTGCACGTGCCGCTGCTCGTGCGCTTCCCGCCCAAGTGGCGGCACCTCGCGCCCGCCGCACCCGGTGGCACCACCGACCGCATGGTGAGTTTTGTCGATTTCGCCCCCACCGTCTTGAGCCTCGCCGGCCTCGACTTGCCCGCCCATTTTCAAGGGACCGCGTTCCTCGGGGCGAAAGCCGCTGCCCCGCGTGGCTTCATCTTTGGTGGCAAAGACCGCCAGGGTGAATGCGCGGACACCATCCGCTACGTGCGCGACCATCGTTTCCAGTATCTGCGCAATTTTCAGCCGCACCTGCCCTACGGCCAGTTCATGAGTTACAACTGGCAACATGCTAGCACGCCCGTTTGGGAGCAACTCCACCGCGCGGGCAAACTCTCCGGCCCGCCGGCCCGATTCTTCGCTCCGACGAAGCCCGTCGAAGAACTCTACGACGTGCAGCGCGACCCGTGGCAGATCAATAACCTCGCCGCTGATCCCGTCTACGCCGCCGAACTCATCCGGCTGCGCACGCTGCTCGCCGCGCAGATGGAGGCCGCCAGCGACCTCGGCTTGCTGCCCGAGCGGGAATTGCACGCGCGCCGCCGCGGCGGCGATTTCTACACGCTCGCCACCGATCCGCAGCGCAATCCGCTGCCTGCGCTCCGCCGCGCCGCCGATCTCGCCGGTCGTGCCACCGCCGAGGAGCTCCCCGCTTTGGGCGCATTGCTGCGCGACGCCGACGCCGCCGTGCGCTGGTGGGGTGCCCTCGGTCACATTCGCCTCGGTGCCGCCGCGCGGCCCGCCGCGGCTGCCCTCGCCGCCGCGCTCGCCGATCCCTCGCCCGATGTGCGACTCGCCGCGGCCGAAGCACTGGCCGGCCTCGGCCAACTCGACCGGGCACTGGAGGTGATTGCCGAAGCGCTACGCGCCGACGATGGCTTCGCGCGTCTTTCCGCGCTGAGTTTGGTCGCCCGTCTCGGCACCCGCGCCCGCCCACTCATCCCTGCCATCCGCGCCGCCACCTACGTAGATCCGGCCAATAAGGATGTGACCGACTACATCGGCCGCATGGTCGGCTATCTTCCAGGCCGCATCAGCGACTGAAGGCGATCGCGCTTTGGGCATCCATTTATCCCCATCCATGAAAATGCTTCGTCTTCCCTGTATTGTTATCTGGGTGTTTGCTCTGGCCACGGTCGCGTTCCCGCAGGCGACGAAACCGAATATCATTCTCATCCTTGCCGATGATCTCGGCTGGGCCGACCTCGGCTGCTATGGCAATAAGTTCAACGAGACGCCGAACATCGACCGCCTCGCGCGCCAGGGCCTGCGCTTTACTCAATTCTATGCGGGCCCCGTCTGTTCGCCCACGCGCACCAATCTTCAGAGCGGCCAGGACCAGGCGCGCTTCGGCATCACGCAACACATCCCCGGCCATCGCCGCCCCTAC
>CAMBVX010000407.1 GCA_945871085.1 Opitutus sp. GAS368
TGGAGGTGAGCGACGGCGACGTTGAGCGCGAGGAGGGCATTTTCGCGCGCCTGGGCCTGGCGCTGGGTGTTACCGGCGACCGCCGTTTCGACACGGGTGTAGGTCGCGAGACCCACGAGCAAAATCACCAAAAAGGCGATCAGGGTAACGACGAGCAACAGGGCGAAACCGGCGCGCGGGGCGCGACGGAAGGGAGGGCGGGAGTGGACGACGGAGAGAGGCACGCGTCAGAGCGGTTTCGCGTTGAGGAGGATGCGGCGCGTGTAGACGCGGGAATTTTCCTGCGCCACGCCCCACCACCATTGCTGGGCGTTGCTGTTATACTTCACCGGCGCAGTCGGGGCGGGCGTTTGGTTTTTCTCCATATTGTCGATCAGACGGGCCCCGTCCTCGCTGAGGATGCGGATCATGACATCCACAACATCCGGAAAGACCTGGTTGTAGAGCGCGCTGAAATTGGGATCAGTCGTCGGCAGGCCCGGCGGGAGCGACGCGAGGATACGCGACGTGGTCGCGTTATTGGAGAGCACGCCCGCCGCCGTCGCGGGGAAGATCAAGCGCAGGCCACCGGGCGAGGCGGGATCGCGCACGTAACAGCGAATACCGAAGTCGATCACGTTGTCGGCGATCACCGAGTCTAGGTTGCGCGTGCCGGTCGCCGTGCCGGGAGTGCGAATGGTGCGCGGATCGCCGGCGACGGACGCGTTGTTGGTCGCCACGTTTGCGGTCGTGTAAGCCGCGCCGGTAATGTTGTAGCCCGACTCTAGCACGCCGGGGCGGGAGGTAGCACCCGCCACCAATGCGGCGGGGCGAACTTCGGAACGGTGCAGCAGGTAGGCCTGGCTGGTGGTATTGGCCGGGTTGGTCGCGGTGTAACGGCGCACCAACTGGTAGCTCACGGCGACCGGCGCCGAGGTGGTCGCGAGCGTTGTGGTGGCATTGGTCGCGGAGTTGACGCCGCGGCGGGTGGTGAAAAAGCGCAGCCACACGCCCGCGTGGCCATACCTCGCGTCGGCAAGATTGGGCGCGGTCATCGCGAGTGAGAGCGGAGCACCGGCGGGCTTGGGATTGCGAAAAGCCGGCTGCCAGAGGCCCGAGTTTGCGGTGGTGTCGAGCACGCTGGCAGCCAACCAGACGTTACCATCATCGCGGAACATCGCGCCTTGGAGATCCATCGCGAGTTGGTCGAGGACGCTGCGCGCTTGGGCGTCGGCGCTGAGACGTCCACTGGTGCGCGTCCACGTGGAGGAGACGTTGCTGATGATCACGACCAGGAAGCCCCCGAGCACCGCAGTGATCACAGCGGCCACCAGCAACTCTAGGACGGTGAAGCCGCAGCGGCTCCGGCGCAGCGGTGAAGGGACTTGCATGGAAGCACGCAGCGACATCGTCAGCGGGGCACCGCGCCGTTGAAGAACAGGACCTGTTTCTTGCCGTGGTCGTGGGTTACGGCCCCGCCCCCATTGACGCCAACCTGCACCGCGCCGTTGGCGGCCGGCAGGAAGCTGGGCCAGCGCACGCGCATCGTGTAGGCGAGCAGCAGTTCGGAGGTGCGCACGGGATCACGAATAAGCTCAATTTCAAAAAATTTGTCGGCATCGGCGAAGGGCAGCCCGCGCGAATCGCGCCACCGCCGCTGGCTGGAGTCGGGATCGTAGAGACCGATTTCACCGCTAAGTTTACCAAAAATCACCTTCGGGTTTTTGGTGCCGTCGTTCGGATTGTAGGTCCCGGAAAAATCGTTCTTACGCACGTCGACGGAATCCTGCAGCAGCCCATCGGCCGAGGCGAATGGCATGGATTGCAGTCGGGCGCGCACCGCATCGGTCACGCGGGCCGCAGCCTCGGCGTCGGCGAGGTTGGACACCGATTTCGTAACCGGCACGAAGAGGGAGAGCACAGCCACCATGCCGACGGCGAAAATCGCGACCGCCGCCAGAACCTCAATCAGACTGAACGCGCGCCCTGGCTGCACCGGGGCGTCTGTCGCGAAACTCGATGGCAAAAAAGCGGGCGTCATCGGGCCAATCAAAAACCCGTCGCGTCGTTCACGAGCGAGATTGCACCCGACTTGCGGACGGTGAGCCCCCGCACGCCCGACGCGTTGTTGAAGCGGGGCACGGCGGCACTGGAGATCACGGCCGTCGCCAGCGCAATCTTAGTGGGATTATTGGTGGCATTCGTGGTGATCGCGCCGGTCGCGTCGAACTCGAGGTAGTAGGCCCGCCCGCCGCCGGTGCCGCCAAATAACACGGCAACGGGCGCAGACGCCTGGCCGCGGAGGTTGAAGCCGGTGAGAATCGTCGGGGAAAAAACGGATACAGCGCCGGTGGCCGCGTTGGTGTTCCATGTCTGGCCCGCCGGCAGCTCGAGGTGGTTGCCGGGGATCGTGGGTGGCACGACGCAGATCGGCGCAGGCAGGGTGACGGGATCGCCGGCCGCCACCCAAATCGTCGCGCCGCGCGGGTCGGTCTCTTCGCGGACGACTTGGAGGTAACGGAGATATTTGGCGGCATCGCCGGTGGGCGGGAGCTGCGCGTAGACGAGGAGGCGAGCGTTGGTTTGGTGGAGGGCGGCCTGGGCGCGGGCGGAACCCACGAGGCCTTTGAGGGCAAGCTGGGCGTTGGCGAGGGCCACGCCCTCGGTCGCGCGACCGTTTAACGCGACGCCGCCGACAGCCACGAGCAAGCCAATGATGCCGATCACGACCATGAGCTCAATGAGCGTAAAGCCGGCACCGTCGGGGCGACCGCGTGCGCGGACCGCAGGTGAAGACAGGGATGATGGCGTCATTTCCAACTCATCAAAAGATCCGCCTGCGTGGTGGCTTTGGCCGGCGCGCAGTAAAAAATAACTCCGGCACGGACGCCAAGATTCGTGCCCGTCGGAAAGTTGCCGGTGGCACCAGTCGTGGGACCGTTGATTCGCACCGTGCTGTCGGGCGGCGTGACGGCGGGCAGCGCGGCAATGCCGTCCCCACCGGCTCCACCGATGGAGATGCGGCCATCAAGATTGCGATCCATCAGGACGACGATGTCGGTGTTGTCGAAGGCGTCCCGGATCAGGCCGCGTTTGGCCGTGAGCGTGGCATCGGTCGTGGAGGTCGGCACGAGGTCGGCATCGGTGAAGTTAATGAAGCGGATACGGCGGGTGTTTTGTCCCAGCGGCGGCGTCGGGGTGCCCGAGATGGCACCGGTGAGTGCGGTGCCATCTCGGCGGGTGCCGACGAGCGTCTCGTAGAAGCGGTGGAGCGCCGCGAGATTGGTGCCCGAAGCGGTGTTGCCGTTGACCTTGTTTTGCCCGGCACCGCCGGTCTCAAAGGTCGGATAATAACCGTATTCCTGACGGAAGGCTTCGATGGCAGAGCCCCATTGGCCGAACTGGGCACGGGTGAGCGCGCGTTTGGCGGAGTTGCGCGCGGACGAGGTCGTCGGAACGAGAATGGCGGCGAGGATGCCGATGATCGCGACCACCGTGAGCAGTTCAATGAGGGTGAAGGCGCGGACTGCGGTGCGGACCGCACCCTCCCGGGCGGGTCGTGAGAGTGAAGTGCACAGTGACGGCGTGGCGTTCATGGAGTGGTCGCGTAAAGGTTGTCCGCATTGTTGGCCACGACAAGCTGAGCTGCCGTGTAAACGCCGGTATTCGGGGGAGCAGTGAAAGCGCCGTCCGGACCGGCGGAAAACAACAGGTAGGCGGGTGCCTGCCAGCCGCCGGGGTTACGAACCGTCTTATAATAGTAAACGTAGCGCCGGCCCCACGGGTCCAGGATACACACGTTCTGCTCCTGCTTGAACAAGGGGCCCGTCGCACTCGCCGAGACAACTTGGTAGGTGTTCGCGAGCGTGCCGTTGAGATATTTCACATCGGCGAATTGGGGCGGCAGGAGACTGGGACCGTTGAGACGGTCAAGATTTCCAAACCCGCGCGGACCAAACACGCCGGTGAGGCAGTTAAAAAGCTTGGCTTGGGCGGCATTGATGCCCGGTCCGGCCGCCAGCGTCGTCGGCACCGCGGGGGCTTGGGCGAATTCTCCCAGTTGCGGGTAGTCGCCGTAGAGCCGTTTAAATTCCTCGAGCGCCGTGGCGAGTGCGGCGAGATCGGACCGTGCGCGGGCGAGATCGGCGCGGAGTCGAGCGCCACTTACTCCGGTGATAGCCAACCCGCTCAACACCAGCACGACAGCCATCACCGTGAGCAACTCCAGCAGCGTAAACGCGGGTGAGCGGCGGTGTGGACGGGCGGGCGGCATGGGGACGGAAGAAGGACGCGAATGAAGTGGTAACGTTACAGGCGCAGCAAACGGAAAAACGGCGGGCAGGTCTGCAACCGGTCCGCCGACGTTCCCGACCGCAAAAAGAGCGGGTCAGGGACCTGCCCTCGCGGACCTGCCTGGTTTTTCAATCCTCCGCTTGGAGTGCGGCGACGACGCTGAAATCCTCCAGGGTCGTCGTGTCACCCTTCACTTCGCCACCGCTGGCAATTTCCTTCAGAATACGCCGCATGATTTTCCCGCTGCGCGTCTTTGGCAGGCTCGCCGCGAAGCGCACCGTATCGGGTTTCGCGATGGAACCGATCTCCTTGCCGACGTGGTTGCGCAGTTCTTCTTTCAAGGCATCGCTCGGCGTGATGCCGGACTTGACGGTCACGAAGACGACGAGGGCCTGCCCCTTGAGTTCGTCGGGCCGACCCACTGCAGCCGCCTCGGCGACGGACGGATGCGAGACGAGCGCGCTCTCGACCTCGGCCGTGCCCAACCGATGACCGGAGACGTTGAGGACGTCGTCGATCCGACCGACGATCCAGAAATACCCGTCCTTGTCCTGCCGCGCGCCATCGCCCGTGAAGTAGATCCCCGTCTTGCCGGGGAATTCGCTCCAGTAGGCTTTGAGGTAACGCTCGTCATCGCCCCAGAGGGTGCGGAGCATCGAAGGCCACGGCTGCGTGATGATCAGTTTGCCGCCGCTGTTCCGCGGCACCTCTTTGCAATTCTCGTCGACGACTTTGGCCACCACGCCAAAAAACGGGCGCGTGCCAGAACCGGGTTTCGTCGGTGTCACGCCGGGCAGCGGAGTGATCATGATCGAGCCCGTTTCGGTCTGCCACCACGTGTCCACGATGGGGCAGCGTTTTTTTCCGATCATGGTGTGATACCACATCCACGCTTCAGGGTTGATGGGCTCGCCCACGGAGCCGAGCAAACGCAGGGAATCGAGACGGTGGCGGAGCACGTAGTTGTCACCCCAGCGCATAAACGCCCGGATGGCAGTCGGCGCGGTGTAGAGAATGGTGATACCGTGCCGATCAATCATCTGCCAGAACCGGTCGGGCTCCGGCTGGTTGGGGGCTCCTTCGTAAATAAAAACCGTGGAGCCGTTTGAAAGCAGGCCGTAGACGACATAGCTGTGGCCCGTGATCCAACCGATGTCGGCCGAGCAGAAATAGCGGTCGGTCTCCTTCAAATCGAAAACATAGTGCGAGCTAAGTTTGGCTCCCAGCAGGTAACCGGCGCTCGTGTGCAACACGCCTTTGGGTTTTCCGGTGGAGCCCGAAGTATAGAGAATGAAGAGCGGATGCTCGGAATCGAAGGCTTTGGCTTTGTGGGTGTTCGGCGCACCGTCCCAGGCGTCCTTCCACCACACATCGCGGCCTTCCTTCATATTGACCGGATTACCGCAGCGTTTAACGACGATGACCGATTGGACGGTGGGCGTGTTGTCGAGGGCCTTGTCGACGCTGGCCTTGAGCTCGATGACTTTGCCACGGCGAAAGCCGCCATCGGCGGTAATCACGAGCTTGGCCTTACAATCGTTGATCCGATCCTTGATCGATTCGGCACTGAAGCCGCCAAAAATCACGGTATGAATCGCCCCGACACGCGCGCAGGCGAGCATGGCGATCACCGCCTCCGGAATCATCGGCAGGTAGAGCGCCACCCGATCCCCGGCACCGACGCCCATATTCTCAAAGATGTGCGCCAAACGACAGACGTGAAAGTGGAGCTGCTTGTAGGTGATCGTGCGGACGTCGCCCGGCTCGCCCTCGAAGATCAGCGCCGCCTTGTTTTCGCGCGCGGTGCCAAGGTGACGGTCGACGCAATTTTCGGAAACATTGAGTTTGCCGCCGACAAACCACTTCGCGTGGGGCGGCTTCCAATCGAGGACCTTTTTGAAGGGCTTGCGCCAGACGAGCTGCTCCTTGGCCTGTCGCTCCCAGAATTTTTCTGGGCTATTGACAGATTCATCATAGAGCCTTTTGTAGGCGGCTTCACTCCCAAGATTAGCTTGGGCTTTGAACTCGGCCGAAGGCCTGAATAACCGGTGTTCCCGGGAAACTGAGGTAATCGTCTGGTCTGGCACGGTGTGTCGGATTTAGGGTTAAGAACGCGAAA
>CAMBVX010000408.1 GCA_945871085.1 Opitutus sp. GAS368
CTCCCGCACCGGCCTCAGCCTCATGCAGGCCGGCTTCGAGCCTTCCAATGAGGGTTCGATCCAACTCCAGCAGCAGATCACCGACGCGAAACCCACCGTGATCTTCGTCGGCTACGGCATGGCGAACTCCTTCGACGGCCCCGCCGGTGAGGCACAGTTCACCGCCGACTACACCCGGCTGCTCGACACCTTCACCAAGCTCGCTCCCGCCGCGCGCCTCGTCCTTCTGAGCCCCTCGCGCCACGAATTCCTCGGTAACCCATGGGCCGATCCTGCCGCGCACAACGCCGCTCTCGCCCGCCTCGCCGCCTCCATCCGCGATATCGCCGCCGCCCGCAGTCTCCCTTTCTTCTCCCTCTTCGACGCGCTCGCCGCGCCCATGGCCGCCGCCACCGCGCCCGCCGCCAAACTCACCGACAACGGCATCCACCTCAACCCCGCCGGCTACCGCGCCGCCGCCTTCGCCCTCGAAGATTTTCTCTTCGGCGCCGCGCCCGCCGCCGGCCCCGCCGGCGCGTGGCGCACCAGCCCCAACGCCGAACCGCTCCGCCAAGCCATCCTGCGCAAAAACGAGTGGTTCTTCCACCGCTCCCGCCCCGCCAACATGGCCTACATTTTCGGCTTCCGGAAAAAGGAGCAGGGCCAGAACGCCGTCGAGGTCCTCAAGTTCGACACCTACATCGCCGCCGAGGAATCCCGCATCGCCCGCCTCCGCACGCTGGATCCCGCCGCGGCCAACGCCGCCCCCGTGGCGCCCCTGCGCACGGGTAATCTCAATCCCAAATTCACGCCGCAATCCACGCCGGCCTTCACCGTCGACGACGCCCTTGAGGTCGCGCTCTGGGCCGAAAATCCCCTGCTGAATAAACCTATCCACATGAACTTCGACCCGGCCGGCCGCCTCTGGGTCGCCAGCTCCGAGGTTTATCCGCAGATCGAGCCCGGCCAAGCCGCCACCGACAAGATCATCATCCTCGAAGACACCACTGGCGCCGGCCGCGCCGACAAAGCCACGGTCTTCGCCGACGGCCTGCTCATTCCCACCGGCGTCGCGCCCGGCGACGGCGGCGCCTACGTCACCCAGAGCACCGAACTCCTCCACCTCCGCGACACCGACGGCGACGGCAAGGCCGACCAGCGCCGCATCGTCCTCAGCGGCTTCGGCACCGAAGACACCCACCACAACGTCCACAGTCCGCGTTGGGGCCCCGATGGCCGGCTCTATTTCGCCCAGTCCGTTTACACCCGCACCCACACCGAGACGGCCAACGGAGTTGTCCGCCTCTCGGCCGGCGGCATCTTCCGTTTCGATCCGCGCGATCAGCAGCTCTCGATCCTCTTCCGGGGCTGGGTCAACGCTTGGGGCCACCAGTTCGATCCTTCCGGCGAATCCTTCATGACCGACGGTGCTGGCGGCGCCGGCATCAGTTGGGGCATCCCCGGAGCGACCTACCGCACTCACGCCCCCGCCCGGCGTCTCCTCGGCAGCGTCAGCCCCGGCAACTATCCCAAATTCTCGGGCATCGAAATCATTCACAGCGCCCACTTCCCCGCCGACTGGCAGGGCGACTTCATCACCGCCGATTTCCGCGCCCACCGCGTCGTGCGCTTCAAAGCCTCCGATCAAGGCTCCGCCTACGTCACCCGCGAGCTGCCCGATCTCCTTCGCTCTACCGATTCCAGCTTCCGCCCCCTCGACGCCAAGCTCGGGCCCGACGGCGCGCTTTACGTCGCCGACTGGAGCAACCCGATCATCCAGCACGGCGAGGTCGATTTCCGCGACGTCCGCCGCGACAAGGTCCACGGCCGCATCTGGCGCATCACCGCCAAAGGCCACGCCGTCCTCCCCCGCCGCGATTTCACGCAGCTCAACAACCCCGCGCTCCTCGACGCCCTCCTCTCGCCCAACAATTACGAAAATGCCCAAGCGAAGCGCGTCCTCACCGAGCGCGGCGCCCCCCGCATCTCCGCCGATCTCGCCGCGTGGACCGCCCGCCAGACCGAGCCCCTCGCCCGCTTCCAAGCCCTCTGGATGCACGAGGCCCTCAACCTCCCCTCGCCCGCCCTCCTCGCCGAGCAACTCGCCTCGACCGATGCCAACCTCCGCGCCGCCGCCATCCGCGCGCTCCCCGTCGCCGACTCGCTCGCGCCGCTCACGAAACTCATCGCCGACGAAAATCCCCGCGTGCGCCTCGCCGCCGTCCGCGCCCTCGGCCGCCTCGGCACCGCCCGCGCCGCCGAGCTCGCCCTCTCCGTGCTCGACCGCCGGATGGACCCGTTTCTCGACTACGCCCTCTGGCTCACCGTCAACGAACTCGCCGCCCCCTGGCTAGCCGCCGTCCGCGACGGCTCGTGGCCCATCGCCGGTCGCGAAGCCCAGCTCGCCTTCGGCCTCAAAGCCGTCGAGCCCGCCCTCGCCGGCGATGTCCTCGCCCAACTCCTCGCCACCCGCCCGCTCCCCCGCGACGGCTCCGGCCCGTGGTTTGAGCTGGTCGCCTCCGCCGGCAGCCCCCGCGAGCAACGCCTCCTCTTCGACGCCCTCCTCGCCGGCACGTTCGACGCCACGGCCGCCCCGCGCGCCCTCGCCTCGCTCAACGACGCCGCGCGCCTCCGCAAAATTATCCCCACCGGCGACCTCGCCCCGCTCGCCACCCTCCTCGCCGCGCCCGCGACCCGCACCGCTGCGATTCCCCTCGTCGGCGCGTGGAAACTCCAAGCCCTCGCACCGTCACTCGTCCTCCTCGCCAGCGAGCCCGCCACCTCTGCGGTCGATCGCGCCGCCGCCTTCACTTCCCTCCGCGAACTCGGCGGCAGCCCCGTCATCGCCGAACTCCGACGCCTCGCCCGCGATTCCGCGACGCTCGCCGTCCGCCGCGAAGCCGTCGTCGCCCTCGCCGGCACAGATCTGCCCCAAGCCCTGCCCGAGATCTTCAACGTCCTCGCCACCACGACCGCCGAAGCCGACGCCACCGCGCTTTGGCGCGCGCTGCTCTCCATCCGCAACGCCGGTCCCCGCCTCGCCGCCGAAGTCCCGAAAAACAAACTCCCCGCCGCCGTCGCCCGCGCCGGCCTCCGTCCCGCCCGCGAGGGCGGTCAAAATCAAACCCTCGTCCAAGCCCTCATGAAAGCCGCCGGCCTCACGTTCTCCGATGTGCAACTCACCGCCGCCGAACTCCAGTCCCTCGCCCGCCAAGCCCTCGCCGCCGGCGACGCCGCCCGCGGCGAACGCATCTACCGCCGCGCCGAACTCGCCTGCGTCGCCTGCCACGCCATCGGCGGCGCCGGCTCCAAGATCGGCCCCGACCTCACCAGCATCGGCGCCAGCGCGCCCACCGATTACCTCGTCGAGTCGCTCCTCTACCCCGGCGCCAAAATCAAAGAAGGCTACCACGCCGTCGTCCTCTCCACCAAAGACGGCCGCGACCTCAGCGGTATGATCGCCCGCGAGACCGCCACCGAGATCATCCTCCGCGACGCCGCCAACCAGAAAGTTTCCGTCGCCACCCAAAACATCGCCAAACGCACCAACGCCGGCTCGCTCATGCCCGCCGGCCTCATCGACGGCCTCCTCCCCGAAGAGCGCCTCGACCTGATAAAATTCCTCGCCCAACTCGGCCGCCCCGGCGCTTACGACGCCGCGCAAGGCGGCGTCGCGCGGCTCTGGCAGCTCTACCTGATCACCGACCGCAACGAGCCCATCGGTATCGAGCCCGTGATCCGCGGCGACGCGAAGCTCGCCGACTGGCAGCCCACCTTTACCCTCGTAAGCGGCGCGCTCCCCCGCGACCTCATCGCCGCGCCCTATCCGTCCTTCGGGAATTCCCGCGGCCTGTTCGCCGCCACTCGCTTCGAATCCGCCCAAGGCGGCCCCGTGAACTTCACCGTCACCGGCCCCACCCAAGGCGCCTGGCTCAACGGCAAACTCGTCCAACCCGGCGCCACCTTCACGGTCACCGCCCAACCCGGCGCCAATGTGCTCGTCCTCCAGCTCATCGAAAAAAATCTCCCCGCCGAACTGATCCTGCGCTCCCCCGACGTCACGTTCCTCACGAACTGAGACTGTAGGGTCAGCCGGACGTGGTCAGCTTTGGGGTTTGGGGCACGGATGTTGGCACGGGCCTGCCTGCGGGTTTGACTCATCCGTCAGTCACGCTTGACTGCCACGCATGAAAACAAACATCCGGGCCTTTCAGCGCGACTTTCCCCGTATGCGCCGGCTCGCGGCGGCCGGCACCGTGATCGTCGTGGAATCCGAGGGGCAATCATTCGAGTTTCGCCGCCGTCGGGCGGGCACCGGCGTGCTCGGCTGCATGACCGGCCGCGCCAAGCTCGGCAAACTGCGCGACGGTCCGGCCATTCCCTTGGAAGAATGGGGCACCCTCGCCCAATGAAATTCTTGCTCGATACCCACGCGGTGCTGTGGATCGCCGAATCCTCCCCGCGTCTCTCGGCGAAGATTCGGACGCTCGCGGGCAAATGCGATGCCGACGATTTCGCCGTCGCTGCGATCAGTTTGCTGGAAATCGCCCGCAAAGTACACACCGGAGAAATCGACCTCTCACCCGATCCAACCTCTTGGCTCGAAGACCTCGGTCACCGGTTCCGGATTTTGCCGCTCACGCCGCGCATCGCGTGGCGTTCGGTGGAGTTGGACTGGCCGCACAAAGATTCCGCCGACCGTCTCATCTGCGCCACCGCACTCGAGCACAAGCTCCCGCTGATCACGCACGACCAAGAAATCACCCGCTGGGGCGGTGTGCCCGTCGTGTGGTAGGCTACGCCCCAGGAGCCGTCCGGGGTTGGCTTTCGCACCGAGGGTCAAACGATTCGCCTCCCCGAGCTTTTCTTCAGTTCCCCGCTTGTGCACTCCGCGTCGATTTCCTCCACGTTATCATACTTCGCGAAAGAGATTCTTTATCGCGGCCCATCCTCACCGCCGCCCAAGAAACTCCTCCACAGTCAGGCCAATGTCCTTCGCGATCTGCCGCAGCAGCGGCGGGGCGATGTCGCGCCTCTAGTGTAACGGGACCGTCGTGCCCCGTGCGTCCGCATGGCGGTATTGCACGTGGGAACCGCGCTGGCGCACCGCCACAAAACTAATCGCTTCCAGCAGACGGCAAACTTCACCGGGCTTGAGGACAGGAATCGAGCCCGTGCATCAACCCACTGCGACGCTCTGCGTGCCCACAAACTCGGCATCAAGCTTCGGCTCGCCGTCCTCCAGCAACATTGCCAAGACCTCGCGCAAGTTGACGTTCAGTTCATCGAGCGAGGCTGCCTGAGAATGGGCCCCTGGAAAGCCCGGCACGTAGCCTACGAGCAGACCGGTCACGGGATCGCGTTCCGCGACGGCGGTAAAATTCTTCATGGCCGCAGCCTGCTGTGAAACCACCTCGCGTCAATGGAACGAACTGAGACGTCAACACTGGGAAAGGTTCTAGAAAAAGGCGAAGCCTCTCCTCCTCGCAGGAGCCACCCGCTCCACCCGGCACAGGCACATTCACTCAGCCCGCGGCATCCTAAACGCCGCTTCGCGCGTAGAAATTTCCTGATGACTCTTACCCGCCCTGTCTCGTTTTCAAAACTCAGTCTCCTCCTCGCTCTCGCCTTGATCAGCACCCCCGCCCCGGCCGTTCGCGCCGCCGATTCGCCGTCCGCCGAAACGTGGACCCAGTGGCGCGGCCCTTCCCGCGATGGCCAAGTCGCCGGGCCCACCTGGCCCGCGAAGCTGAGCGAAGACACCCTCAAGCCGACGTGGACGCTCCCCCTCGGCCCGAGCTACTCCGGCCCGATTGTTTCCGCCGACCGCGTCTTCGTCACCGAGACCCGCGACAGATCCACCGAGGTCGTGCGCGCGCTCGATCGCCAAACCGGCAAAGAGCTCTGGAGCCACTCGTGGGCGGGCGCGATGTCCGTGCCGTTCTACGCCAAGTCCCGCGGCGATTGGATTCGCGCCACCCCCGCCACCAATGGAAAACTCGTCTTCGTCGCCGGCATGAGGGACGTCCTCGTCGCCGTCGACGCCCTCACCGGCAAAGAGCAGTGGTCCGTTGATTTCGTGAAACACTACGGCACCGGCGTGCCTGACTTCGGCCTCGTGTGCTCGCCGCTGCTCGATGGCGACGCGATCTTCATCCAGGCCGCCAACTCCCTCGTCAAACTCAGGCAGGACACCGGTGAAATCATCTGGCGCTCCTTCGAGGGCAAACCCGGCGTCATGTCCGCCGGTGCATTTTCTTCGCCCGTGCTCGCGACGATTCACGGCCAACGACAACTCGTCGTGCAGTCGCGGGAAAATCTCGCCGGCATCGATCCTGTATCCGGAAAG
>CAMBVX010000409.1 GCA_945871085.1 Opitutus sp. GAS368
ACGTCGGGCTCGCCCTTCGCCACCGACAACCCCGCGATCGCCAGCGCTCGCGACGCCGCTCTCGCGATGCTGAAGCCGAGCGCGAGCCAGCTCGATCGCGGCTACCGGCTCCACGCGGAGTCGCTCGTCTTCGAGTCCTACGGCTTCGCTCCGCGGGCTGCGCTCGACGGCGCGCGCTTCGCCGCCACCGTTGCGTCCGGTGCCTCCGAGCGCGAACTCGTGGACCTGCGCGAGGAGATGAGCATGACGCGCTGGGCCACCGATGCCGGCGAGCGGAAGGAGTTTCTCGACGCCATGCGCGCGGCCGGCGTCACGTGCATTTTTCAAAACACCGGCGAGGAAGGCAGCGATCCGCTGCGGTTGCTGAAACGGCTCGCGCGTTTCACCCACGCCACCGACCTTGCGCCCGACGTTTGCGCGAAGGCCGGCCAGCCCGACGACATCGTCGCCGCCAAGCGCGCCAACCGCCATTGCCTCTACTTCACCACCAACGGCGTGCCGCTCCACCAGCAATGGGACAACACCCGTGACGAGCTGCAGCACATCCGCATTTTTCAGGAGCTCGGCGTGCGCATGATGCACCTCACCTACAACCGCCGCAACCCCATCGGCGACGGCGCGGGCGAACCCAACGACGGCGGCCTGAGCGATTTCGGCCACACCGTCGTCGCCGAGTTGAACCGCCTTGGCGTCATCGCCGATGTTTCCCACTCGGGCTGGCGCACCAGCCTCGAGGCGGCGAAGGCGTCGAGGCGCCCGATGGTCGCGAGCCACACCACCTGCGCCGGACTCTATAAACATTTCCGCGGCAAACCCGACGACACCATCCGCGCCATCTGCGATACCGGCGGCCTCATCGGCATCTGCTGCATCTCACGTTTCCTCGGCGCCAACGGAGACATCGTCGCCTTCCTCGATCACATCGACTACGCCGTGAAAAAATTCGGCGGCGACCACGTCGCCATCGGCCCCGACATCAGCTACACCTCGCGCCACGACGCCGCCGAGCGCAAAAAAGTGCCGTCGCGTCCCGACGGCCGCCAGCCGCTCTCCGGCTCCGGCCCGCGCTGGGAACACCTCTGGCCGGTGGACAACTATGTCACCAAACCCCAAGCGGCGCTCTCGATCGCCTGGACCAACTGGCCGCTGTTCACCGTCGGCCTGGTGCAACGCGGCCACAACGACGACACCATCCGAAAAATTCTCGGCGAAAACGCGCTGCGCGTCGCGCGGGCCAATTGGACTGCGGCACCGAAGGTACCGGGCTAGATCGTGGGCCGGGTGGCGCTTGAATCTTTCTCTTACTCTTTATCTTTCTCTGTCTCGTAGGGGGATCTTTCAATCGGTGAGAAAACCCCTCCCGGATCCGATCCCCCTAAAATCCAGTTTCCTATCAGCCCCCGCCCCAAAACCGGGTTTTGGCCGTGACAGAAAGAAACAGGGTCAACGTTGCGCCCAAGCGATTAACAAATGTAGTTTCTTAGGAGCTTCTCACCTTGCGGCCATGACTTGCATACGCCCCGGAGATTGCGCCGTCTGTCAAGAGTCAATACGTGACCCCTTCGCCTCGGCCTAAGTCCCCAGCCTCAGCCGAACCCGCCGCCCTCTCAAAATCGACTGATTTACGGCTAACTCATCCAGCTCACACCATGCCCCTCCCGGATCCAATCCCCCTGAAAATCCAGTTTCTTAGGAGCTATCAGCAATTCTGGACGCGATTACCGCCTGACCGACGTCCACGGCAAGATCGTCCAGCAACTCATCGCCTGATGCGCCTACTCGCCCTGCTACTCTGCTTCGCCGTTGCCATCTCGGGTGCCGTGCTGCGCGCCGCGGATTGGTCGACTGTCACCGTGCCCGGTGCGCGCGACGCGGTCCAGGTGCAGGCGGCAGCGGCTGCAGGCGGGGCCGCGTGGTACCGCACGTGGGTGAAGGTCCACGATAGTTTCTTTATCAAGCATGAGCGGAACCTTTACGAAGAGTCGGTCGGGGTGAATATCCGCGACCTGTCCGGCGCGCACGAGGTATGGGTCAACGGCGTGAAGCTCGGCACCGGTGGGGCGTTTCCTCCGGATTACCGCAGCGGTCGCACGGCGATCCACCGGCACAAGGTTCCCGTCGGCACGCTGCGCAAGGGCGAGTGGAACGAGCTGGCGATCCACGTGTACAACCCGGCCGGCGCCGGCCCGCAGGGCTTCCTCGGCGACGCGCCGTTCATCATGAATTATTTCATGGAGTGCGTGTTTGCGGGGACTTGGGAGTTTCGCCCGGGCGACGACTATCAGCCGGGTCCGGCGGTCACGGTGAAACCGCCCGTCACGGCGTTTGATTCCTTCCGTGAATCCAACCGCGTGCTGGGCCGTGCCCCTCAGGTGCCCGGGCCGCGGCAGTCGCCGCTTGAATCCGCGCAAAAGATGGCAACCGCGCCGGACCTGCAGGCCGATCTCGTGCTGCACGAACCGGCGATCACGCAACCGTTCCACTTCAGCTTCGACGAGCGCGGTCGCCTTTGGGTCACGCAGTCGCGGCAATATCCGTATCCCGCCGGCGTCACGATGCTCAGCCGCGACAAGTATTACCGGGCGCACTACGACAAGGTGCCGCCCGCGCCGCCGAATCACGATCGGGGTGCCGATCTCGTGACGATCCACGAGTCGACGAAACGCGACGGCGTGTACGACAAGCGCACGGTTTTCCTCGATGGGCTCAACATGGCCAACGCCGCGGTGCGCGGCCACGGCGGAGTGTGGGTGATGCACACGCCGTACCTCTTGTTCTACCCGGATGCCAACGGGGACGACATCCCCGACGGCCCGCCGGAAGTGCGGCTCGCCGGCTTCGGCTTCGAAGACACCCACTCCGTCGCCAACGGTCTGGTGTGGGGGCTCGATGGCTGGCTTTACGGCGGGCAAGGCAGTACGACCTCCAGTCGCGTAACGCGGCCCGGCACCGATGCGCCGAACGCGCCCGGGGTTTATTTCGAGGGTTGCATGGTGTGGCGGTATCATCCCGACACCCGCGCCTACGAGATATTCGCCGAGGGCAGTGGCAACACGTACGGCCTCGAGATCGACGCCCAGGGTCGGCTCTACTCCGGCCATAATGGCGGCAACACGCGCGGTTGGCACTACGCGCAGGGCGGCTTCTATCTCATGCAGGGCGTCGACCCCGGCAAGTTCGGCCCGCCGCGCAACCCCTACGCGTTCGGCGAACTGCCGATGATGGCGACGAAGGATCCGGTGGTGCGCTTCACGCATTTCGGCGCCTACGCGGAAGGCACGGCGATGCCCGCGAAATACGCCGGCATGCTCTTTGCCCTCGATCCGTTGCACAATGTCGTCATCACGAGCGAACGTCAGGCGGCCGGCGCAACGTTCACGACCACCGACCGCGGTTGGGCGATGCGCAGCTCGGATCCGGCCTTTCGTCCGATCTACATCGCGAATGCGCCCGACGGTTCGCTCTTCGTGAGCGACATGTACGAGTTCTACATCGCGCACGGTCAGCATTATCAGAACCAGATCGATACCACGACCGGTCGCATGTACCGCTTGCGCGGCAAGGACGCGCCGCTTGAAACGGACACCAACCTCGCGGTGAAATCCACATCCGAGCTCATCGCCCTGCTGTCGCATCCGAACAAGTGGCACCGCCACACCGCGGTGCGTGTGCTCGGCGAGCGCAAGGATCCGGCGGCGACGGCGGCGTTGCAGCAGGTCATTGCGCGCGACCAAGGCGTGGGGGCACTCAACGCGGTGTGGGCGTTGCACCAGAGCGCGGGACTTGACGCGGCGACGACGCTGGTTGCGCTGCGGCACGCGGCGGCGCCCGTGCGGATGTGGGCCGCGCGCCTGCTCGGCGACGAGTGGGGTTTGCAGCGCAACCTCGGGGCCGGCCAGCATGCGGTGGTGCGCCGCAGCGCGGAGTCGGGTCTGTTGCCGAGTACGCTCTTCAATGCGCTGCTCGCCCAGGCCTCGATCGAACAGAATCCGGAGGCGCTCGCGCAGTTTGCTTCGACCGCGCGCCGCTTGAACGCGGCGCAGGCGCTGCCGCTGGTATCCGCGGTTTTGTCGCACGCCGAGGCGGTCAGTGACGCGTTCATCCCGCTGCTGTGCTGGTGGGTGTTCGAGGCGCACATCCCGGCCGCGAACCGCGAAATCCTGGCCTTGTTCAACGCGCCCGAACTCTGGCGGCAGCCGATGGTCGCCGAGCATCTCCTGCCGCGCTTGGCCCGGCGTTACGCCGTGGAGGGCAGGCGGCAGGATCTGCTCTTGTGCGCGCAGTTGTTTGCCAAGGCTCCGGCGCCGGAGTTGGCCGCGCCTTTGATGAAGGGCCTTGAAGAGGCGTTTCGCGGCCGGCCGATGACCGGCCTGCCGGACGAATTGATCGCGAGCCTGAAAGCGGCGGGCCAGGCGCCGCTCGCGCTGCGGCTAAAACAGGGTGAGCCCGCGGCGATCGCGGATGCGCTCAAACTTATCGAGGATCCCAAGGCGCGGGCCGACGAGCGGCTGCGGTATGTGCGGGCCTTCGGCGAGGTGCGTGCCGCCGCCGCGGTGCCGGTGCTGCTCGCGCTCGCGGGCGGTACCGGCAGCGAGGAACTGCGCGGCGCGGCGTTGGGTTCACTTTCGGCGTATGCGGAGGACGCGATCGGTGCGCAGGTCGTCGCCCTATTGCCCAAGCTTAAGGGCAACGTACAGGTGGCGGCGTTCACGCTCCTCGCCAGCCGGCCGGCGTGGGGGCTGCGGCTCCTGGATGCGGTGCAGGGCGGCAAAGTCCGGGCGGTCGCGGTGCCCGACGATGTCGCGAGCCGGTTGCGCCGGAGCAAGGATGCCGCGGTGGGTCCGCTCGCGGCGCGGCTGTTGCCGGAGGCCGCCCCGGTCGCGGCGGAGTTTCAGCGGCGGATCGATGAGGTGAACGCCATTCTCAAGGCCGGGCCGGGCAACCCGTATTCGGGTGAGGCGACTTTCTCGGCACGGTGTGCGAGTTGCCACAAGCTCTTCTTTAAGGGCGGCAACGTCGGTCCCGACCTGACGTCGTATCAACGCGACAACCTTGGCACGATGTTGCTGAGCATCGTCAATCCCAACGCGGAGATCCGCGAAGGCTACCAGTACTACTCGGTCGAGACGACGGATGGTCGTTCGTTGAGCGGATTCTTTGTTGACCGCGACAACCAGATTACGGTCCTCCGCGGCCTCGGGGGCGAGAACATCACGTTGCGGGCCTTCGAGATCAAGGACCTGCAGGCGATGGGGCGAAGCCTGATGCCGGCCGGTTTGCTCGAGGGTCTCGACGACCAGCAGCTGCGGGATCTCTTCGCGTACCTGCGCATTTCCCAGCCGATTTCGCGGTGAGCGCCCCTTTCTCGTGAACCCAACCCCTCCGACAGCTTCACCGCTCCATTTCCCCATGAATTCTCCGCTTGATCGCCGTGCCTTTGTCACCGGCGCAGCCGCCTTCGCCGCCTCCGCCGCGCTGCTGCGCGGGGCTGCGCCCACGGCCAAACCGTTGCGGTTGGGCTTGATCTCCGCGGCGACCTACGGGCGCAACGCGCCCCGGACGCTCGGTTCGCACCATGGCACGGCGTTTGCCACGACGTTCAATGGCTGGGATGAAGCCCAAGCCGCCCGGTGGAAGGGGACGTTCGTAAAATCGCGGCGCCGCCTCGACGGCGCGCAGGTGGCGGTGGTGTGGGACCCGGATCTCGCGGCGGCGCGGCAACTCGCCGACGTTTGCGGCATCGCGCGCGTCGCCGAGACGCCGGAGCAGGCGTGCGAGGGCGTCGACGCGGTGTTGATCATCGACGACGGCAGCGGCGCGCAATGGAAGTACGCGGTTCATCCGCTACGGCGCGGGGTCCCCGTGTTTTGCGACAAGCCCGTGGCGATGACGGCGCGCGAGGCGCAGGGCATTGCTCGATTAGTCCGGGAGACGCGTACGCCGTTTTTGTCGGCGAGCAGCCTGCGGTTTGTGCCCGACATCGTGAAGCTCCGCGCCGAGTTGCCGAAGCTCGGGCCGGTGCACCTGGCCAGTGCGGCGTGCGGCAACGAATTAGTCTATTACGGCATCCACGCCCTCTCGATGATTTACGCGGTTTTAGGCGGTGGCGCCGTGAGTGCCGTCAATGTCGGCCGCCCCGGACGTAATCTGGTGCGGTTGCGTTTCCGCGACGAGCGTGACGTTCTCCTCACCGTGGCGGACGCGCAGTGGATGCGGGCGGGTTACGAGATCACACTCCACGGGAAGAAAGGCTGGCGCACGGTGACGCCGGATCTCGCGAACCTGTACTC
>CAMBVX010000410.1 GCA_945871085.1 Opitutus sp. GAS368
GTTGCAGCCCAACAGCGACTATGCCGTCTCGAAGGCGGCAACCTCCTACCTGCTCGGCTACTACGGGCGCACGAAACACTTTCCCTGCACCCATCTCCGCATCTACTCGGTTTACGGCCCCTGGGAGGAACGCGACCGCCTCGTCTCCACCGTCGTGCGGTTCGGCCTGCAGGGGCAGTATCCGCCCTTCGTCAACCCGGGGATCTCGCGCGATTTCCTCTATGTGGATGACTGCACGCGCGCCTTCGTGAAGGCCGCACTCACCACCTGCCGGCAGGCGCCCGGCCAGAACTTCAATATTGCGACGGGCGTCAAGACCACCCTCGGCGATGTCGCCAACCTCTCCCGCGAGGTCTTTGGCATCGCCGCCCCACCGGCCTTCGGCGCCATGCCGGAGCGGAAATGGGACCTGCCCGACTGGTATGGCAATCCCGCCAAGGCCCGGACCGCGCTCGACTGGTCCAGCCGCGTTGCCTTCCGCGACGGCCTCGGGCTCACGGTCGCCTGGGAGAAACAGGCCGCCCCGCATGTGCGTTTCGCCGTGGTGGCGCCCAAGACCGAGAAGCTCAGTGCCATCATCGCCTGTTATCGCGACCACCAGGCGATCCCGATCATGCACGAGCGCCTGACCAAGACCTTCACCGGCCTCGGCGTGGACTATGAGATCATCTTCGTCAACGACCGCAGCCCCACCGAGGACGAGGACGCCATCCGCTCGCTGTGCGAAAAGGATCCGCATGTCCTCGGCATCTCCCACTCCCGCAACTTCGGTTCCCAGAGCGCCTTTCTCAGCGGCATGGAAATCGCCACGGGCGACGCGATCATCCTGCTCGACGGCGATCTACAGGACCCCCCGGAAACCATCGAGCATTTTCACCGCGAATGGAAAAAAGGATTCGAGGTCGTCTATGGCGTGCGCGTGAAGCGCGAGGCCGCGTGGCACATGCAGATTCTCTACAAGCTGTTCTACCGGATCCTGCGGCACATGTCCGACGTCGACATGCCGGTCGACGCCGGCGACTTCTCGCTCATCGACCGCAAGGTGGTGGACCAGCTGCTGAAGTTTCCCGAGCGGGATATCTTCGTGCGCGGCCTGCGCGCGTGGATCGGCTTCAAGCAGACGGGCGTGCCGTATGTCCGGCCGGAACGTATGTTCGGCCGCACCACCAATAATTTCCTGAAAAACATCTGGTGGGCCAAAAAAGCCATCTTCTCCTTCAGCCTGAAGCCGCTGCACTACATCCAGGGGCTGGGGCTGGTCATTTTCGCCCTGAGCATGGCGCTGTCGCTCTTCTACCTGATCTACTACCTGGTGCATCCGCCCTCCGATGCCCGCGGCATAACCACCATCGTCTTGTTGGTGCTGGGCCTGGGCGGCATGCAGCTGTTCTCCCTGAGCATTCTCGGCGATTACCTCGGCAAGGTCCTCGAGGAAACCAAGGGGCGCCCCCGCTATATCCGCGCCCGGGTCTTCAAGGGCCAGAGCATCATCACCCGCGAGAGCGAGATGAGCGACTTCATCGGCGAAGTCCGCCAGTCGCTGCGCGAACGCTCCTCATGAGCCGCCCGCCTGTCGGCTCCTGACCGCCATGCCCCCGCCGCCCGCCACCGAAGGTTTCCAGCCCCGGGCCCACTTCGCGCCCACCACGCCCCTGCGCAGGTTGCGGTTCCAGGTCCGGCTCTTCGGTGACCTGCAGACCAACACCATCTATCGCGACCTCCGCCGGGAACTCGCCGGGTTTTCCGGCCGGCTGCTCGATGTCGGCTGCGGCAACAGCCCGTTCCGCCACCTGCTGGACCCCGCCGTTACCCAGTATCAGGGGGTCGATGTCGCCGTCGCCGCCGACTTTGGCTACCAGAATCCCGACACCGTTTATTACGACGGCCACGTCCTGCCGTTTGCCGACGCGTCGTTCGACGCGGTCCTCTGCACCGAGGTCCTGGAGCACATTGCCGAGCCCGCCGAAACCATCCGCGAAATCCACCGCGTGCTGAAGCCCGGCGGGCGGCTGCTCCTCACCCTCCCCTGGTCGGCGCGCTTTCATTACCAGCCCCACGACTACCACCGCTACACGCCGAGCATGCTGCGGCAGCTGTTCGTGGCGTTCGCCACGCCGGTGGTGACGCCACGCGGCACCGACCTCAGCAGCATCGCCTCCAAGGTGGTGGTCAGCTACGCGCGGAACGTGCTCGCCCTGAAACCCGCCCGCGCCGTGGACTGGCTGCTCTGGCCGGTGCGCCTGTTCGTGGCTGCGGCGGCCTTCCCGCTGTTGCTGCTCGCCCTGGGCCTCGGCCACGCCGGCATCCAGTGGGGCCTCGGCTCCAGCGACGACCCGCTCGGCTACACTCTCACGGCGCGCAAGCCCGTTTCCCATGGCTAACATCGTCGACGAACGCGGCTACAACCAGATTTTCGCCCCGAGCCCGGCGCAGGCGCTGCGCTTGCACCGGCGCGCGGAGGCCATCATCGCCGCTCTGCCCCTGCCACCCGCCGGGGAGGAACGCCGCGCCGCGCGGATCCTCGAGCTCGGCTGCGGCACGGGGGAACTCGCGCACGCACTGGCCGTGCTGACCGAGGCGCGGGTCACCGGCGTGGACCTGTCCGAACGGTTCATCGCCCAGGCCCGCCAGACCCACCAGCGCCCGAACTTGGATTTCATTGTGGCCGACCTGACGCGCGAAATTCCAGCGGCCGGCCAGGAGCGCTACCATGCCATCACCGGCAACGGCATCCTGCATCACCTCTATCATCACCTCGACCCGGTCCTCCCGGCGCTGCACCGCTGGCTGCGGCCGGGCGGACGTCTCGTTTTCTGGGAGCCCAACCTTTGGAATCCCTACGTGTGGATCATCTTCTCCTTCGCGCCGATGCGCCGCCTGGCGAAGCTGGAGCCGGACGAGATGGCCTTCACGCCGCGGTTCATCCGGGCCAAGCTCGAGCGCGCCGGCTTCACCAACATCAATGTGGCCACGCGCGATTTTCTGCTGCCCAACGCCCCCGAGGCCCTGATTCGCCCGGTCGTCGCACTGGGGGACCGGCTGGATCGGATTCCCGTTGTTAACCGGCTCGCGCAGTCCCTGTTTTTTTCTGCGGAAAAGCCGTTGGATCCGGCCCCCTAACCCGGATTTTTCACACTTGAACTGATTCCGCGCATTTTTCCTGCCGTGGACGCGAAAGCGGCGGTGCCGGGGCTCAATTTTCATCGGTTTTCGTCGAAGACGGAGTCCGACGTTAGGTGGACGCCAAATACGACGTTTTTCGCCGGGCGTAGCCAACGCTCCGCCCGACGGCGGGAGTGGCGCACGGTTTTTTGTCAGGGGGCCTCGCCGTTAACCGTCGGCGGGCGTCAGCTGCATCAGCCGCGCGTGGCAAAGCCGGAATAAGTTCGGCCGCGGATAGGCGCTGCTGAGTTGAAGATACACGCGGCGCACGCTGGCGGTTACCAGCGCGGCCACTTTTAACTATAGTCGCCAAATGACTCTCGGTTGAAAAAACTTCGCGTGGCCGCATCCGTCGGCTGGAGTTTCACGCCGCTTCGCGGGGAAACTCCCCGCCGTGGAAGCCAAACAGCTCGCCCAGTGGCAGGCCCAACTCGCCCGGACCCAGTCCGCGCTCTCCCTGCTCGGGCCCATGCGCCCCGGTTCCCTCAGCCAAAAGCCCATGCAGTTTAGAGCTGAGAGACCAATCTGCAGAGCTGACGCGAACTCCTTGATACTTGAAAAGAGGTTCACTGTTTGGTTTTGCACTCAACCCTCAACTGAATTTTGGCTCAAAGCGGCAGACGGTAAGTGGCGACGATCTTGCGGCCGATCTGGCGGCGGCGCTCGGGTGCGACGCGCCCGAGGGTGGCGCTGATCTTGCGGCGGTCGATGGTGTAGAGGTGGCCGCAATTGAAGACGGTTGGCCGCTCCAAACCGTCGGCCCCGTTGAGGACGACTTCGTAGGGATCGGGTGGACTGCCGGGTCGCCGGGTGGTGCCGTAGAGGACGTTGAGCGCGTAGCGATGTTCGGTCGCACAGAATTCGTCGCAAGTTACGATAACCGCGGGGTGTTCGTCACGGTCGTCGGGCCGGACGCGCACGCGGACGACATCCCACTGGCGGATACTGGGCGTCATAGATCGTCAGGGCCGATGTCGGGTCCGGCGAGTTTGTCGAGTTCGATCATCCGCTTGTTCACCTTCAGTGATCCCGGCGGCGGGTAGTCGATCGGCTCGAAGACGGGCGGTTTACCGGCGGGGCGGAGGAACACGCCGCCGTCGCGCAATTCGAGTTCGAGCTTGGAGCGGGCGCGCAGGCGCAACTTGCGGCGGACGGGAGCGGGGAGGACGACCTGGCCCTTGGACGAAAGCGTGAGCAGCATGGCTTACTTTTTCCGACGCGGAGGGGCACTGTCAACGGTGAGGGCGAAGCGAGTGGGAATGGCGGCACTGAAGAGGTCCGGTCGGAGACCGGCCCTGCTGCGATGCGACCGGGGCGGTCGCGCTCCCGGCCGCGCTAGTTTACGGCGGCGAGTGCGGTTGCGAGCAGTTCATTCACGCGGGACTTGGCGTCCGCGAGCGGAACCTCGCCCTTATCCAACTTCGCGAGGAAGGCTTTTTGGGCGAGGTAGTCTTTGTTCACGACGCCGGCTTTGCTTTGGAGCATGCGCCAGGCTTTGCGGCGCTCGACGGCGAAGAGGACCATCTGGCGCGTGACCGCGTAGAACTTAAACTTTCCGCCCGTCTCGACCTTGATGTAAGTGCCGAAGTTCGGAACGAAGCTCCGGTGCTGCGGATCGAATACACGGCGGTGAATAACGTCGTCCTGCGTGATGAACGGCAAGAGGTCGTCGAACGGGATGAGCTTCGTGGTTTCCTCTTCTTTGATCGATTTCACGTGTTTGCGGAAACGGCCTTCGGTGAGCGCCCAGTGGGCGACGCCGAAATTATATTCTTCGCCCGTGCTCGCGTATTTCGTGCGCCACCAGTCGCGGTCGATGCTGGGGTTGCCCTTGAGGTCGAGCATCTCCTGCGACGACTCGCCGCGGCGAGGATTGAAGACGAACTCCGGCATCCCGCGGGCATCGCGCACCATCTTCGCCTGATCGGCGCTCATGTTATCGCCGACGCCGTGCTCGGGCTGGCAGGTCGTGTAGGCTTGGAAGAACGCGGTGCCGCGATACTCGAGGCCGTCGAGGAGGGCCTTGTAGAGCTTGGCGGCATTGGCCATCGAGACTTGCGCGACGAAGGGCGAGCCGTGGCCGCTGGTGAAGGCTTCGGCGACGTTTTTCTTTTCGATCAACTTACCCTGCGAGGCGGCGCCGAACTGGTTCATGTCGTAGCCGCCGAGCATCGTGGAGGAGTCGGAGTTCTGCCCGCCGGTGTTGGAGTAAACCTGCGTGTCGAGCATGAGCATCTTCACGTTCGGACGATTCTGGAGGATCACCTTGGAAACGTTTTGGAAGCCGATGTCGCCGAGAGCACCGTCGCCACCGATGACCCAAACTTTCGGGAGCTCGCGGATTTCCTGCTCGGTCATGAGCGCGTCGTCGAGGCGGGTGAGCGTGAAATACTCGGCTTCACTGGCGACATTTTCCGAGCGGTCGAGCAACGCGTCGACCATGCGCTCGGGGGAAACAGAGCTGCGCGCGTGGTTGACGATGACCGACTCGGCCATGAGCCACGAGATGGTGGCACCGTCCTGGAAAAGTGAATTCATCCACGGATAGGGGTGCGGATTGCCGGGAGGCGTCGAGCCATAGACGGTGTTACACCCGGTGCTCGCGCCCATCATCATCACGGACATGCCGTTCGCGCGGCGGCCGTCGATGGACTGGAGTTCTTTGTGGTTAAACGCGTTTTGCTCCAACACGGCGATGAGGCCGCCGATGAGTTGCGCGTCGTCGAGCGCGCCGTGTTTCGCCTCGTAGGCGGCGATGCGGACGGCGGTGTCCGCGTCGTTCTCGCCACCGAGGCCGACGATGACGTGCGCGAAGGTCCGGCGGTAGAGATCGTATTCTTTTTCGCTGCGGGTCTTGAGGGCGGAAAGTTTTTCCCGGCCCTCTTTCGCGAGGCGCGCGGCCTTGGCGCGGAGGCGGTCGGCTTTTTTGTGATAGAGCGGCCGCATGTAGGCCTCGGTCACGCTGGCGACGGAGCGGAGGATGCTCTTCTCGCCGCAGCCGGCACACGCGCCGTCACCGGAGACGAGGGCCTCGTAATTGCGACGCACCATGAGGTGATTGCGGAGTGCGGCTTCGCGGGAGCCGGCGGCGTCTTGGTCCTGGTAGAGGCCGAGGAATTTTTG
>CAMBVX010000411.1 GCA_945871085.1 Opitutus sp. GAS368
CCGCTCGGTCAGACCGACGCCGTCGACGAAAGCCGGCTCCCGGTGTTCGCCGTCTTCGACTACGTCCGCTTCTACGAAAAGAAATAACTCCGCCGTCCCCATGCACACTCTACCACGCCGCGATTTTCTCCGTCTCACCGCCGCCGGTCTCGCCGTCGCCGGCACTCGGCTGAACGCCGCCTCTTCAGCCGGTCTCGGCGACGATATCGACTTCAGCCGCTGGCTTCAGCCCGTCCCCGTCGGCGGCGTTTTCGAGAGCCCCGATTGGTGCATCTGGTGCGGCTCGGCCGTGCGCGGCGACGACGGCAAATACCATCTCTTCTACTCTCGCTGGCCGTCGAAGCTCGGGCATCTCGCCTGGGTCACGCACTCCGAAGTCGCCCGCGCCGTCGCGGACTCACCCAACGGCCCCTACCGTCACGTCGAAGTCGTGCTGCCTCCCCGCGGCGAAAAATTCTGGGACGGCTCCTGCACGCACAATCCCACCCTCCTCCGCGTCGGAAAAAAATTCTGTCTCTACTACATGGGCAACGTCGGCGACGGCGTCGTGCCGCCGAAGAGCCTCAACTGGACGCACCGCAACCATCAGCGCATCGGTGTCGCCATCGCGGATTCACCCGCTGGCCCGTGGACGCGTTTCGACAGACCGGTCGTCGACATCAGCGCGGACAGCGATGCGCCCGACGCGCTCATGACTTCGAATCCCGCGGTCTGCGTCCGCCCCGACGGCGGCTTGCTGATGGTCTACAAAGCTGTCGCCACGAAAGGCAAAGCGCCCTTCGGCGGCCCGGTCGTGCACCTCGTCGCCACCGCCGATAAACCCGAGGGCCCGTGGAAGAAAAACCTTACGCCGATTTTCACCAAGCCCGGCGAGCACTTCGCGGCCGAGGACCCGTTCATCTGGCACGACGGCGACCGCTACCGCGGCATCGTGAAAGACAACAACGGCATCTTCACGGGCAAGGGTTACTCGCTCGCCCACTGGGAATCGCGCGACGGTTTCGCGTGGCGTCCCGCGAAACACGTTTTCGTTTCCACCCCCGAGATTGCGTGGACCGACGGCGCGAAGAAAAAGCTCAACGCCCTCGAGCGCCCGCAACTCGTCTTCGACGCCCACGGCACCCCCATCACGCTCCTCTGCGCCGGTGCCTACGAAGCCGGCCGCGCGCGCAGCTTCAACGTCGCGATCCCACTCCGCCGCCCGACTTCGTAACCGGCGCCGTCAATCGAGCGGCGCGCCCCCCACCGGATCCACCCACCGCCCGGAAAACAGCAGCATGCGTGGCGAAGTCGGCACGCCGAGTTCATGGCTATTGAGTGGGCTCACGACCAGATCGACCGCATTCGCCGCCACCATGTCGTAAGATTGGTCGACTCCGCCGATCTCCGGCGCGGTCGGCATCAACTGAGAGTGCTGGCGTTCGGGGTAATTGAGTAAATATCACTTTCTAAAAATAGCATTTAGATGGCAACCATCACAATTTTTCACCCACTCGATTCATATATAAAATAGACTGTAAGATATTTATATTCATAATATAGAAAACTTAAAAGAGTCTATGATCGAGCTTGAATCGTAGGGACATCACGACCGGATTAGGCTCCAGCCATAACCAGTCAAAATGGTATAGAAAAGGAACTTTACTGCTCCAGATAAACTGCTAAATTTCCTACGTGGCATTCGAATTCGATCCGGAAAAATCCGCCCGCACCAAGGACGACCCTAACCGGGGGATCAACTTCGAAGAAGCCCAGAAGCTCTGGCTCGATCCAAACCACATTGAAATTCCACTCCCATTCGAACCTGAACCGCGCGTCGCCGTAATTGGACGGATCAATGCGAATATCTGGACCGCCATCATCACACGAAGAGGCGTTAACATTCGCATCATCAGCGTGCGCCGGGCGCACGCCAAGGAGGAAGAAATCTATGAACAAGACTAACACCATCACCAGTCGGGACAAAACCGAAACCATCACCGCGCAGGAATTCGACCGTCGTTTCGACGCCGGCGAGGACGTCTCTCAGTTCATGGACCTCTCCAAAGCCATCCGCCCCGGGAAGGAAATTCAGCGCGTAAACGTAGATTTCCCGAAGGCCTTTCTCGCCGAAATCGACCGCGAGGCCGATCGAATCGGAGTGCCCCGCCAAGCTTGGATCAAAACCGCCTTGGCTGGCGTCCTCAAACGAACCTGAGCTGAAGCCGATTCAAACACAGTCTGCCCATCGCGGCGATCAACGGCCGGCGCGTCCCGCCACCGGCTCCACCCACCGCCCGGGAAACAGTAACATCCGCGGCCAGGGCGGCACGCCGGTCTCATTGCCGTTGAGCTGGCTGACGACGAGGTCGACGGCGTTCGCCGCCACCATGTCGTAGGATTGATCGATTCCGCCAATCTCCGGCGCAGTCGGCAGCCAGTGCAAATTGAAGATCGGCAACTCCACCGTCACCGCGACGTCCATCGCCCGGAGGTGTTCGACCATCCCGTGGTCGCTCACCACGACCGCATCGGGTCGGTTCGCCTTGATCTGTCGCACGACGGCACGGCGGTCTTCGGGCAGCCCAATCCACAACAACTCTGCCGCCACTGCGCGACTCGGATGAAAAACCGTAAACGCCGCCTCCCAAGCCCGGCGGGCCCGCTCGTTTACGCCGGCTTCAATGATCGCCATCGGGCGGCGGCAACCCGCTGCGGCGAGCTTTTCGAGCGTCATGCGCATTGCGAGATAGTGATGGTGTCCCGCGTGGTGCAGTTCCGGATTCCACCGTGCGCTGCCAATCACTGCGGGTGCAAACGACGACCACTCCAGATCGAGCGTCACATCCGTCTCGTGCATCACGGGGGAAAGGAGGAGGCCGACAATCCCCCGCGACTTTATCACTTGCGACAAACGCCGTTCGGTCATGCCGCGCTCGGCCGTCCAGAACTCCTCCAACCCATAACCCAACGCCTCGGCCCGCGCCTTGGCACCGAGAAAAACACGTTGAAGAAACGGATCTCTCGCCGACTCCGCGCGCGAGGTGTGCACCCAAACAAACGCGATCCGTTCGCCGGCCGCGACCGGGCGCGAATTGCGGATATGGGACATTAACGCCGAGAAACGCGGGTTCGGACGGTAACCCAATTGAGCGGCGACTTTTTGCACCAACGCCCGTGTTTCCGGGCGGATTCGCGGGTCGTCCCGCAGCGCATAGGAAACCGTGGCGAGACTACAGTCGGCGACGCGGGCGATTTGTTGCAGGGTGATCACGGCGAGGGGAACGAGGACACCGTCTAGGTCATTCGCCGGCCGCGACGAATGCAATCTTGCGAATTGAAGGGTTTCAAAGAAACCACGGTAGCCTCCGAGTCGGCCCCGACTCAACGTTGCAACGCTCCCCAACGGTCTGGCCCGATCCTGCCTCGCTTGCCCGTCGCCAGCACCCCTACCTCTACGCGCCCCTTTCGATGAAAAACTTACTTCGTTCCACCGTGCTCGCCGCCGTTATGGTGTTAGCCGGTGCCCGCGCCGCCAATCCGGCCGATTCGCGACTCCTGCTTTGGTATGATCGTCCGGCGCAGTATTGGGAAGAGGCGCTGCCCGTCGGCAACGGCCGCATCGGCGCGATGGTTTTCGGCGGCGTGCACCGCGAACACATCCAGCTGAATGAGGAGACCGTCTGGTCAGGCGCGCCCACGCCGAAGCTGGCGGATCCGACGTTTCGCGAAAAGCTGCGCCGGCAGCGCGAATTGATTTACGCCGGAAAATTCCGCGAAGCCGATGACTTCAAACTCACCGACGCCGAGAAGCGCGCGCTTAACCTAGGCGAGCCCCGGAAAATTCCGGGCACGTCGACCGCACGCCACGCCTACCAGCCGCTCGGCGACCTCTTCCTGCATTTCGACCACGGCACCGCGCGCGAAGAAAATTACCGCCGGGAACTCAACCTCGATACCGCCTTGGCCACGACCCGTTATTCCGCCGGCGGCGTCACGTTCACGCGCGAGGTCTTCTCGAGTTTCCCCGCCAACGCTTTGGTCACCCGCGTCACCGCCGACCGCCCCGGCGCACTCTCCTTCGCCGCGGCCTTGGACTACCGCCGCGACGTGAAAGACGACATGTATCGCTACGACGCCGAACTCGGCGCCAAGGTCGAGAGCGTCACCACGCCACCGCGGCCGACCTGGACCCATCTCGGCGGCAATCGTTTCGCGTGGCGCGGGCGTGGCCACCCGGACGGCGTGAAGTTCGACGCGCGTTTCGAACTGCAACTCGACGGCGGCTCGTTCGCCCCGACGGCGGACGGCTTTCGTGTCACGGGCGCGACCGGCGCCGTGATCACCATGACGGTCGGCACTGATTTCCGCGGCGCGGATCCCGCGGCACGCGCCGCGCGCGATCTCGATGCGATCGCCGGCCGCGACTACGCCGCGCTGCGCTCCGCCCACACCGCCGATCACCAGACCCTCTTTCGTCGCGTCGAACTCGATCTCGGCCGCACGCGCTCGGCCGAGATGCCGACCAACCGGCGAATCTGGTCGCAGATGTGGGGCGCCCGGGACAACCGCGTCGATCAAACCAAAGATCGCGACCCCGATCTCTTCGCCCTGCAGTTTCAGTTTGGCCGCTACCTGATGATCGCCTCCTCGCGCCCCGGCACGCTGCCACCCGCGCTGCAAGGTCTCTGGAACGACAGCCTGCTCCCCGTATGGTTTGGCCAACACACCTCCGATATCAACGTCGAGATGAACTACTGGCCCGTCGAGTCCGCGAACCTCGCCGAGTGCCACACCGCGTTGCTCGATCTCGTCGAGACATTTATGCCCGCCGGCCGCGAATCGGCGCGCATCGCCTACGGGGCGCGGGGAATGGTGTTTCACGCGATGACGAACTGGGGTCCAAAAAACTCCGAGAGCGGCTGGCCGGATTTCACGGCCTGGCTCGCGCGGCATTTCTGGGAACACTACGAGTTCAGCGGTGATCGGGACTTCCTCGCGCGCCGCGCCTACCCTTTTATGAAGGAGTGCGCGCTCTTCTACCTCGACACGCTCGTCAAGGATCCACGCACCGGCCAACTCGTCACCGCCCCGAGTTACTCGCCGGAAAACCGCTTCGTCGCGCCCGACGACGGCAAGCCCGCGCACCTCGACGTCGGCAACACGATGGGCATGGCCATTTGCCGCGACGTCTTCCGCCACTGCCTGCGTGCCGCCGAAGTGCTCGGCATCGACGACGCGTTTCGCACCGAACTCAAAACGAAACTCGCCGCACTCGCACCTTACCCCATCGGTCCCCATGGCCGTCTGCTCGAATGGCGCACTGATTACGCCGAGACCGAGCCGGGCCATCGCCACCTCTCACACCTCTACCCGCTCTATCCCGGCGATGAAATCACGCCCCGCGGCTCCCCTGAACTCGCCGCGGCCGCAAAGCTGTCCCTGCTCCGCCGCCTCGAAAACAACGGCGGCTGGACCGGTTGGAGCCGCGGCTGGGCGATGAATCTGGCGGCCCGCCTCGGCGATGGTGCGCTCGTGCACGAACAACTGCGCCTGCAACTCGAGCGCACCACGTTCCCCAACCTCATGGGTGCCCACCCGCGTCTTGGCGGCACGACGCAGTGTTTCCAAATCGATGGCAACTTCGCCACCACCGCGGCCATCGCGGAAATGCTGCTCCAGAGCCACGGCGGGGAAGTTGATCTGCTGCCTGCACTGCCGCCTGCATGGAAACAAGGGTCCGTCGCCGGCCTGCGCGCGCGGGGCGGCTTTCTGGTCGGCGTCAAATGGCAAGGCGGCGCCCTCGCGACCGCCACCGTGCAGCCGCGGCACAGCGGCTCCTGCACCGTGCGCGCCCGCACACCCTTCCAAATCGGTTCCGACCGCAGCCGCGCCGTCGGTCCCGAGCATGTGCTCACCTTCACCGCCTCCGCCGGCCAGATTTACAGCATCACTGCAGCTCGCTGAAAAACGCGCCGCACTCGCCCTCTCGCATCAAAGCCAAACTCCGCGAATCAATTCCCATGAAACCCCTGTATCAGTCGTTCACATTCCTCTGTCTTGTCGGTGGACTTCGCGCCTTCGCCGCCGAACCGCCCGTGATCGGCCCCGCCGCGCGGCTCACCGTCACGCCCTCGGGCGAGCTCGAAGTCGCAATGGCCGACGGCGCGGTCGCCCGGTTTGCCCCGGTCGTGGCCGTGTTAACCGCACGGGCGAATCCGAATGTCGATATGCGCTGGGGGAAGTTTCCGGACGCCGCCTTGAGACTGAACGATACGGGCTCGCTCTACAACGTGCTGACGTG
>CAMBVX010000412.1 GCA_945871085.1 Opitutus sp. GAS368
CTAAACCAATCTCCGCCACGCGATGAGTCGGCGCGCGACCCGGACGGCATTCGCAAAACTCGTGCCCCGCGCGAGACCCTTGCCTGCAATCCCGAAGGCCGTGCCGTGATCCGGGCTGGTCCTCACGTGGGGCAGACCGAGCGTGACATTCACCGCCTCGTCAAAATCGATCACCTTCAGCGGCGCGAGCCCCTGATCATGATAGAGCGCCACGACGACGTCAAATTCACCCCGCAGCGCGCGCGCAAACAACGTGTCACCGGGCTCGCACCGCGAAAGCCCCGGGTAGTCGAGCCGCAGTTTCTCCAATGCGGGATTGAGAAAATCCCGCTCTTCGTCCCCGAGCAGTCCGCCCTCACCCGCATGGGGGTTAAGCCCACACACACCGATCCGCGGACACACGATCCCGTCCGCCTTCATCAGCAAATCCGCCGCCGCGACCGTGCGTCGCAACAACTGCGGGCCAAGCTGCTGCGGCACTTCGCAGAGCGGCACATGCCACGTCGCCAGGACCACCCGTAACCGCCCCCCACAAAACGCCATCACCGGATGGCCGCCCCACCGCGCCGCAAAAAACTCCGTTTGCCCCGGGAATTCGTAGCCGATCCGCGCCAATTCTCCCTTGCTCACGGGGCCCGTTACCACGCCGCAAAATTCGCCGGACGCACAGCCCGCTGCCGCCCGTTCCATCGCCGCCCACGCCACCAACGCACCCTCGCCCGAGGGCACCCCCAGCGTCGCCGAAAACTCCGCGAGCCCGACCGCGATTTTATCCGCCCGCGTCGTCAAGGTCGCCAGCCAGGTGGCCGGCCCCAGCACCGCGACTTCGCTCGCGGCGTCAGCGTGCGCTGTCAGCCAAGCAGCGATGATCTCGGGGCCCACGCCCGCCGGATCGCCACAGGTGAATGCGAGTTTACCCGACATCGTCGTTCTCCGCGCCGGCCGCCCGGCGTGCCCGCGCAAAGCTGCGCTTCCCGCCAGTGAAAAATTCGAGGAACCGTCTCGCCTCAACGCTGAGAAAGGTTCCGCCCGCAAGCAACTGCGCGGCCACCTCACGAATATTGCCCGCCGTGAAATAGACGGCGGCAAACGCCCCCTTCAATTCCGCGATCGTCGCCCGCGCCACCCCTCGGCGCTTGAGCCCCACGAGATTGAACCCAATGACATCATCCCGCTCCGCCACCATCGTGAAATGCGGCACATCCCGAGTGATCGAAGCATGGCCCGCCACCATCACGCCCTCGCCGATCCGACAAAACTGGTGCACCGCCGCACCTCCGCCCAAGAACGTCCCGTCCCCGATGCTGACATGGCCCGCGAGCAGCGCGGCATTCGCGAAGACGACATGGTTGCCCACCTCGCAGTCATGCGCCACGTGACTCGTGGCCATCAGAAAACAATTCGCTCCCACCTCCGTAAACTTTCCCGCGTGGATCGACCGGTTGATCGTCACGTGCTCGCGAATCACCGTGCCCGCGCCGATCCGCACCCCCGTCGCCACGGCGCGGTCGAATTTCAAATACTGCGGGTCGCCACCGACCACCGCGAAGGGATGCACGACGACTCCGTCGCCGAGCACGCCGTGCCTCGTGATGATCGCGTAGGCTTGGATCTCGCAGTCCGCGCCGAGTTGCGCCCCCGCCTCTACGATCGCCGTCGCATGAATCGTGGTGGCCATGGTGCCTTAATTTTTCGCGCGGCGCAGCGGCGTGCGCTCGGTCAGCAAGTCCAGCTGCGTGTCCTTCAGCAGATCGTAGTTTTTCAAGATCCGCATGACCTGCAACGTGTCGCTCTTGGTGTAGTTCTGGTTCGTCTCAACCTTGTCGAGCAAGTCCAACAACATCGCGCGAAACGAGATGATCGCATCGACGCCCTTGGCTTTCAACAACTCGACGCTCTGCGAGCGAAACGGCTCCGCCGTCGGCAGGCTCGGCAACACCAGAATCTTCGTCAGCGTATCCCCGGCGTTGTCCGCCGTCTCTGCCGGAAAAAACCGCGCGGCCTCTTTGAGCACGCTCTGTTTCAGAAAACCAAAAATCTCCGGGCTGCTCTTGAGCATTTGCGGCGTAAAGACGCCCGTGTGCCATCCCTTCACCGAGATCACCGCCTTCTGGACAAACGGCAGCTCATTCGAGAAGAGAAAAAAATCCGGCTTCCGCTCCGTGCGCTTCCACGCCGGATTGTAGACGACCAGATCAATTTCCTCGTCCGCGAGCTTGCGGCGCGACGACACTTGATACTTGCGCGCTTGCCGGACCAGAAATCCGTTTTGCTCAAAATATTCGCGGACAATTCCTTCATCGATAGCAGACATGGTGAAATGACTAATTCGGATTTCGAAAATCTAAAATCCTAAACTACGTGGCCCCGACTGCGCGAAAGCTTTCCTCGATCAAACCCGGTGAGATCTCGCTCTGTGTTGCGGCTTCACCCAACCGTTTCAAGACGACAAAGCGCAGCCCTCCCGCGCGCACCTTCTTGTCTCGGGTCATCGCCGCGTGCAGTTCCCCGAAGGCCAACGGGGCCCGCAACCGCACCGGCAGCGCATGGGCCGCCACCACGCCTTCGACGCGCCCGACGTCCGCCGCCGTCATGTAACCGAGCTTCTGCGACAGCCGCGCCGCCGCGCACAATCCGATCGCGACCGCCTCGCCGTGCAAATATTCCCCGTAGCCCGCCGCATTCTCAACGGCATGTCCAAAGGTGTGGCCAAGGTTCAACAGCGCCCTCCCCCCCTCCTGCGCCGTCTCGCGCTCGTCTGCCTCCACGATGCGTGCCTTCAACGCGCAACACCCGCGCACGACCCCGGCGAGGTCGACACTCGCGACCGTGAGCGGCACGCGCTCGAGTTGCGCGAGCAGCTCTGGATCACCGAGCAATCCATACTTAATCACCTCCGCCATGCCCGCAGCGAATTCGCGCGTCGGCAGTGTGCCGAGTAACCCCGTCGAAACGAACACGCCCCGGGGCTGGTGAAACGCCCCCACAAGATTCTTTCCCGCCGCAAGATTGATGCCAGTTTTCCCGCCCACCGAACTGTCGACCATCGCCAGCAACGTCGTCGGCACCTGATAGAAATCGATCCCGCGCAACCACGCCGCCGCCGCAAATCCACCCAGGTCACCCACCACGCCGCCGCCCACGGCAAACAGCACGCCGCCGCGGTCAATTTTTTGCTCGGCCAGAAAATCGAGCACCCGCCCGAGGCCCCGGAGGGACTTGCTCCCCTCGCC
Source organism: Opitutus sp. GAS368 (assembly GCA_945871085.1). Lineage (GTDB taxonomy): Bacteria > Verrucomicrobiota > Verrucomicrobiia > Opitutales > Opitutaceae > GAS368. The sequence continues at coordinate 3,234 of CAMBVX010000412.1, forward strand.
CGGCTCGACCGCCAGCACCGGGGTGTCGCCGAACATCGCCGCGAGCGCTCCGCTTTGCACTCGCGCGAAAGTGGTGTCGGTCAGCACCGCAATCTTTCGTCCGGCCGACGTCAAACGCGTGACTTCGGCCCGCACGTCCCCGGCCAAATCCATCCCAAAGCGGATCGCATAGCTGCGTTCTCCTAAGCTGACCATGAGGGTTTCGACCATCTCGCTAGAAAACCCAAGTCTGAGCGGCGGGTCGAGGACAAGTTCGCGATGATGGGCTGGGGCGCTGGGGTATTTTGTCTGTTGAGGTGGGGGATGCAAATCGCGGCCGAGGCGTGTGAGCGGAGCTGTCGCGGGATAGTCCGGCGCGCCGGGCCCGGTTGGGGCCGCGGCGCCGGACGATCCGTTCCAGCCGCCGGTGGAAGCGGCGATCGGCACAGCCACCCGTTTCCGGCTGAAAGTTTTGGGGTGCGATCTCGTCTTCTTACAGTGAGCGAAACAATTCCACCACTCGACTGCGCTTCAACCCGGCCCGCCGCGCGTGAGCAGCATCAAGGTTTGCTTACCGGTCATCTGGCGCTGCCAGCTCGGCCCGCCGCCCGTCACCTCGCCGCGCTACTCTCGACAACGCTCGAGCTGCCCGGGTTGCTTGGTCCGGCTGGAGTCGACTTCACAAAAAAACACGCCTGTGGAAGTCGCACGATGGCTCGGGCCAAGACGCTTTCCTGATTACCCTTGAGCCCGAAGAGGTCGGCGGAGCCGCGCTCCTGGGTCGTGTAGCGCGCCGCCGCTTGCTGGCATCGCATCGCATCCGGCGGCAATCATGCTGCCTGCGAGCGCCGGGATGGTTTCCACCGGCGGCTTGTACGCGGGGATCGCGTCGCTTGACCGCCGAGAGCAACGGCCGGACCTGGCCGTCAAGGCGGCCGCTACCGCGCAGGGTTTCGCCATCGACGGCGAGTCGTTCCACGATCGAGGGCTCGCGGCCAATCATCCATTGGCCGGCTTGCCCGAACGCTTGGACCGGAGGATTTTCTTGCAGCAGTGTCATCGGCTCGGCTGGCACCAGCCGATGGAAATGGTTTAATCATCTTTCCCTTCGGCTTTCCTGCTCAACGCCCTCCAAAAGCAGCCGAAATAGCCCTGTTTCTCCCCTGATGGCTCGTGATATTTTCCCGGACGATGTTTTTTTCCTACCGAAGGCGGAACCGATTCCCGTCCAACCTGGCACGGGACCTCCCCTCCGTGGGGTTTGGGGCGTTGCATCGAAACTGCCGGGCGGCGTCCTAGACCGCGAACGCCTCATGGCGCTGAAAACTCTGTCGCCTACAATCAGGATATGTGAAATTTTCCGCCCACCTATGAGTCTCACCGGCAGCCAGCAAAAAATCTTCCTCCGCCTTCTCGCCGCCCTGCGCCCCAACTGGCACACCGACACGAATCTTCCCGCAGGCATCTCCGAACTGTTTGCGGCCAATCGCGCCTTCGGCTCGCGCGACCGACGGCTCTACCGCGAGCTCATTTTCACGACCCTGCGGTTTCTCCCCTGGATCGAACCTCTGCTCGACACCGATCCTGACCGTGCCGCCAAAGCCGTGGCGTGGCTCGCCGCCGATTTGCCCGCCACGCGGGCCTACCGTGCCGCCCTCTGTGGCGACTGGCCGGTGTGCCCCGCCGCTGTATCCGCCAAAGCCTCCCACCTCGGAGCGAGCCCGGATGTGCTGCTCCCGGCTTGGCTCACTCGCCACTGCCCCGAATCCGCCGTCGTCCCGAATCTCGACGCGTTGCACACGCGCGCTCCGCTGTGGCTGCGCCTCCAAACGAAGGATGCCGCCCGGGTCATCGCCGAATTTTCCGCGAAGCAGTGGCCCACGCGCCGCTCGGCGATCCTGCCCGGCGCACTCGAAGTCCTCGCCGAGGCCGACGTCACCAAGTCCGACGCTTGGACCCAAGGGCTGATCGAAGTGCAAGACCTCGGCTCGCAACTTATCCTCGAGTCCGCCGGCATCGCCCCCGGTGGCCGCTGGCTCGACGCCTGTGCCGGCGCCGGCGGAAAGACCCTCCAACTCGTTGCGCTCCTCGGCCCCAAGGGCCACGTCGACGCGCACGACGTCCGCGCGTCCGCTCTCCGCGAACTCGAAATCCGCGCCACCCGTGCCCGTGCCACGACCATCACGGTCCTCCCTACCCTGCCAGCCACGGCCAACTACGACGGCGTGCTCGTCGACGCGCCGTGCAGTGGCACGGGCACTTGGCGCCGCGCGCCACATCTCAAGTGGACGACCAGCGCCGGCCAGGTCAGCACCGCCGCTGAAAAGCAGGTTGCGCTCCTCACTCAATTTTCCGACCTCGTGCGCCCCGGCGGTCGCCTCATCTACGCGACATGCTCCCTGAGCCGCTTGGAGAACGAAGACGTGGTCACCGCGTTTCTCGCCGCGCGCGCCGAATTCAAAAGCGAGGCGGCCGCGCGGCCCTTTGAGGCCACGCCTCGGAGTGTCGGCCTCGCGATCTTGCCCGCCGCGCACAATACGGACGGCTTTTACGTCGCGTCGCTACGCCGGACCTAGTATTACGCGGTTGAGTTCATCGCCAAAGAAGCTCGGATTTCCATAGGGAGTGTCACGTAATACGTGACCCTTTTCTGGGACGTATTTTTGAAAGGAAAGTAACCGAGCAATACTAGTCCGAATATTTCACAGTCTTGTTTATTATCGCGCGCCCGAGGAACGAGGGCGCGGCGAGCCACGTGGCTGGATCGCTTCGTCGCTGCTCTGCAAATGAACCCATCGGGTTCGTCATTGCGCAGCAGCCGAAGCGACGGCGGCAATCCACGGCGCACCGCCCGATGGATTACCACGGTCGGCCAGCCTCCTTCGCAATGACAAATCTCGAACGGTTCATTGCCTCAAACACGCACGCTCGCTTGCTCTGAGCTCTCGCCCCATGACCAGCGGGGGGAAAGTTTGGCTGAAAGGTTCAATGCCCTTCTCACCCAAGGCGCCGCTCCGGGATCGGACTCTCGCAATGACCGACAAGGGGG
>CAMBVX010000413.1 GCA_945871085.1 Opitutus sp. GAS368
GAGACCGACCGTGAGGGCCTTTGTCGCTGTGGCGGCGGTCGAGGTGTCAGACGGAAGGGCCGAGGAGGCCGTGGCTGCGTGCGTGCTGCTCATTTGAGACCGAGGGTTTGTTTACCGGCGGCGTCGGTGACGTCGGCGACGACACCCTGCTGCGCGCGTTGCAGAGCACGGACGTAGGCGACGACCGCCCAGCGATCCTCCGGGGCCAGTTTGTCGGCGTAAGACTGCATGTTTTTGTTGGGTGAACCAACGGTGATCGTGTTATAAATTTCACCTTCGGGCATCTTCCGGAGCCGGTCGTCATGGAAGGTGGGCGTTGCACCCATCCCATATTGTTTCGTGATGCCGCCACCATCACCCACTGCACTATGGCAAGGCGCACAATAAATCTCGAAACGATCCTTACCTCGTTGGAGGAACTTAAGGTCAACCTCGACTGAAAGTGCGGCGGGGAATCCGCGGGCAAAGGCACCAGTCGCGTCTTTACCCCGATTGAGGTGCTCGTCTTCCCGCAGCATCCCGCGCATAACCGCACGCTCGACAGGCGGACGATCGGCGCGTCCATCGGCAAAAAATTCCGAGGAACCCTGCGCACGGGGTTTCGGCTGAATTTTCATGCCCGGAAAGGCCCATTCAGGAAATACTTCGATCGGGGGCGAAGTGAACGTCGTGCCACGGAATCCAAAAATGGAGACAATCAGCACGCCGACGAATGCGGTGACGAGGTAGACGTTGCGCATAGCTCAGGCCTCGAGTTCCGAGATGTTTTTCCCGCCGGCTTTTTCCAGCAGGGCCTTGGTGTTGGCGAGATTGAAGCGCGGATCGCGCGTCTCAATGACGATAAAGAACTGATCATCCATGCCGCGGCGGATGTGCTCGTATTTCAGGACCGGGTGATAGTGCATCGGCAGGCCGTTGACGAAAAACATGCCGCCGATGGTAGCAAAAGCGGTGAAGAGAATCGTGAGCTCGTAACTCACCGGAAAAGCAAACATCGGACTGAAAAGAGGTTTGCCGCCGACGATCAGCTGGTAGTCCACCGCACCCGTCCACCAGATCATGGACATGCCGGTGCAAAAACCAATAATGCCTCCCGCGAGGGAAATACGCGGAACGATCGAGCGTTTGAGGCCCATCGCCTGGTCGAGACCATGCACGGGGAACGGCGTAATGCAGTCCCAGTTACGGTAACCGGCATCGCGCACTTTTTCCGCCGCATGATAAAGATCAGGCGTGGTATCGAAGGTGGCAATCAAGCCGTAGGAGGGTGCAGCCATGGGCGTGAAACTTAGTGGTGATCGCCGCCGCCATGCACGTCGGCCTGCGGTGTGACCGCCTTGAGTTCCGCCATCGGCATGATGGGCAGGAAGCGGATGAAGAGGAGGAACAGCACCGAGAAGACTCCGAAGGTGCCGAAGAACGTGAATATTTCCACGATACTCGGGGAATAGTAGCCCCAGCTTGAAGGCAGGAAGTCACGGGCGAGGGAGGTGACGATGATCACGAATCGCTCGAACCACATGCCAACGTTGACGAAAATAGAAAGAATCCAGACGAAGGACGTGTTATGACGCACGGCCTTGAACCAGAAGAACTGCGGCGTGATGACGTTGCACGAAATCATGATCCAGTAAGCCCACGCATAGTGGCCAAACGCGCGATTGATGAACGCGAAGCCCTCATACGGATTAGCGCTATACCACGCGATGAAGAACTCCATGGCATAGGCGTAGCCGACGATCGTCCCGGTCGCCAAAGTAATCTTACACATGCAGTCGATGTGATACTGCGTGATGAGATCCTCCAGCTTGTAAATGGCGCGCAGCGGGAGCATCAACGTGAGCACCATCCCGAAGCCGGAGAAAATAGCGCCCGCGACGAAATAGGGTGGAAAAATTGTGGTGTGCCAGCCGGGGAGCAAAGACACGGCGAAGTCGAACGAGACGATCGTGTGCACCGAGAGGACGAGGGGGGTCGAGATTCCGGCAAGGATCAAGTAAGCCATCTCGTAGTTACTCCAGTGGCGGTTAGATCCGCGCCAACCGAGAGCGAAGAAGCCGTAGAGGGCCGAGCGGAGTTTGTTGCCGGAAGAGTAGAATCGGTCGCGAAGCACGGCGAGATCGGGCAAGAGGCCGACATACCAGAACAACACTGAAACCGTCCCGTAGGTCGAGACCGCAAACACGTCCCACTCGAGAGGTGAACGGAAGTTTTGCCAGATGGCGTTGGAGTTCGGGATCGGGAAAAGATACCACGCATACCAAACGCGGCCGACGTGAAAGACCGGGAAAATCGCGGCGCAAACCACGGCGAAGATCGTCATGGCCTCGGCGGCGCGATTGATCGACGTGCGCCATTTCTGCCGCAACAGGCACAAGATCGCGGAAATCAAGGTGCCCGCGTGGCCGATACCGATCCAGAAAACGAAGTTAACAATGTCCCACGCCCAATTGACGGGATTGGCGTGGCCCCAGACGCCGACACCCGTGGCGATCAGGTAGGCAATGCCCGCGACGGTGAAGGACGCGACGAAGCACGCGAGGACGAAGCAGACCCACCACCACGTGGGTGTCTTACCCTCAATAATGCCGCAGATCTTTTCCGTAATCCAAGAAAAGCTCCGGTTATTGGAAACGAGGATCGCACGGGGGAGCAGCGCAGGTTTGACCTCCAGCAAAATCGCGGGAGCAGCGGTAGTGGCGTGATTGGCGTGGGCCATTAGCTAAGTCCTCCGAACGTTTTCCCGGCGTCGATTACGCTGTGTTTTTTCTCCGTTTTAGGAGCCGCCGGAGCGTGACTGTCGTGGCCATGTCCACCGTGGCCATGGTCGGAGGGAGGATGATTCTTGTTGTTATATTCGACGCGACTGAGCGGCAGCGCTTGGTAATCGGGCATCTTCGGATTCGGATTGCGGAGCTTGCCGAGATACGTGGTGCGGGGGCGGATATTGAGATAGCCGAGCAGTGAATAATCCTGCTCCAAGGCCTTGGCGCGGGAAACCTTGCTGGTCGGATCGTCAATATTGCCGAACTCGATGGCTTCGACGGGACACACCTGTTGGCAGGCGACCTTGATCGTGCCGTCAGGGACGACGACGTCACCGGGCCGGCCAGCTTGGGCCATGGCGACCTTGTGCTGGATCTTCCCGTTTTGGATGCGTTGAACGCAGTAAGTGCATTTTTCCATCACGCCGCGCATGCGGACGGTGACTTCGGGATTCTTCACCATCTTGACCAGCTCCGGCATACCCTTCGGACCCAGTTGGCCGAGATAAAGGCTGTCGAGTTGGCGCAGGTTGAAGTCGAAGAAATTAAAGCGACGGACCTTATAAGGACAATTGTTCGCGCAGTAACGCGTGCCGATACATCGGTTGTAGGCCATCGTATTGAGGCCTTCTTCGTCGTGCACAGTGGCGTTGACCGGGCAAACGACTTCACACGGTGCGAGTTCGCACTGCGCACACGCGACCGGCTGGAGGGAGACCTGCGGATCCTCGGGGATCTCGCGATTGCCTTCACCACCGAAGGCGCCGCCCTCGGCCTTGCCGTCGGAATAGTAGCGATCAAGGCGGATCCAATGCATCTCTCGACCCCGCATCACTTGGTCCTTCCCGACGATCGGGATATTGTTTTCCGCCTGACACGCCACGACACAGGCGTTGCAACCGATGCAGGTGTTGAGATCGATGGACATGCCCCACTGATGCTGCCCGTCGAACTTCGGCGTCGTATACATCGAACCGCCGCGGGGGATTTCCTTGGCGCGACTCTGCGTCAGCTTGGCACGGTCTTCGCGGGAAAGCTTGTTGTCGTTCGTCGGGGTATTTTGTGCGCCGTAAATCGCCGGTGAGTGCGACTCCGTCCCGATGTCGTCAACGTAGCCGGGGTTCTTTTTATATTCGTCGAAGTTGGCTTCGCGCACGATATCGCGGCCTTCCATCGACCAGTGTTCCTGAGTGTTGGCGAGGAGGAGTCTCGTGCCGGTGTCGGTGAGAATGCCGCCCGTGGCGACGTCTTGATTTGCGACCGTGCGGATCGGATAGGCGTTAAAACCAGCGCCCTTGCCGACGTGACCCGTCGCGCTGCGACCATAGCCCAAGGGCACGACCACCGTATAGTTGGAGAGGCCTGGCTGGATGTGCAGCGGGCCCTTGATCTTGCGACCGCCCACGGTCAGTTCGTAGACGCGACCGTTTTCCTTACCGATCGTAAACTCGTTTTCCTCAACGCGCGCGATCTGGAGTGCTGAGCCTTGCGGGGCGATTCCGAGTTCCTTGCCGAGCTTCGGACTCACCAGAATGGCATTGTCCCACGAGATCTTCGTAATCGGATCCGGGCACTCCTGGAGCCAGCCGTTGTTATTGAAACGGCCGTCGTCCATTTTGTGGTCGGTCACGAAGCGGACCTCGAGGTTCTTCAGCGAGAATGCTTCGACCTTCTTTGGCGGATCACGGAACAGGACTTGCGCACCGCGCTGATCAAACGAAACGGATGTTTTCTTGAAAGCCGAACCTTCGAGGAGTCCATCGTGGAGGAAACGGCGCATCGCCTTTTCGGCATCGCCGCCCGCCAGCGCCGCAATCGTCTCGCTCACCAGCGCGTAACCATCGGCGTTGGCTTCACCCGCGATGCGGGCGAGGACTTCGAGTTGAGTGATACCACCGAAGAGCGGCAAAATCATCGGCTGCACGGGAACCACCGTGCCGTCAGCCGTGCGAGCGTCGCCCCAAGACTCAAGGTAGTGGGCGGACGCCAAGCTGGTGCCGGCGAGGGCGGACGTTTCGTCAGCCGCGTAGCCGAGGCGAATCACGTCTGCAACTGAAGTCTGCAACTTTGCCCAATCGAGATCGACCGGCGCGTCGTAAACCGGGTTGCCACCGAGAATCACCAGCGTCTTGACGGAGCCTGCTTTGATCGCACCGGCGAGGTCGGAAATGGAGGCGGCAGACGATGCTTCGACGGCCACAAAATCAATGGTCTTCCCTATATTGCCGAGGAGCGCGTTGATCGCGTAGGCGATGGCGTGAACCTGCGGCGGGAGGTGGGCGCCCGCGACGACGAGAGACTCCCCTTTATGGTCGACCAAATCTTGAGCGCATTCATCGACCCACTTCTGACTGACGAAGGCTTCGAGTCCCTCCGTGAGGGGCTTGAGAATGTCGGTACCGAGGGCCTTGCCGCCGATCGCTGCGGCCAAGGCAAGCATGTGGCTCGTCGCGAGGCGCAGGCGGTGATCGGCCATGCTGCCCGTGAGCGTAAACGCGCTCTCCGCCACATAAAGGCGGTTCATCGGATCGGTCGCTTTCGTGACCCGACGGCCCTTCGCAAATTCACGAGCGTAATACAAACTGCCGGACTCGGCGTGGAAAAAATCGGCGTCGAGCGCGAGAATACGTTTCGCTTGGGCGAACCGATAAATCGGCTTTACCTCGGCCCCGAAAGCAGCCTGCGCAGCCGCAATCGGCGGCTCGTCATTGACCGGCTCGTATTCAGCCCAAACCGCCTTCGGCAACTTGCGACGAAGCTTTTTGAGGATTCGCGCGCGGGTCGGCGAAGACGACTGGTCGGCCAAAAAAGCAAGGCCTGCGCCCTCAGACGAGGCGAAATTCTTCCCAACATTGGCCAGGAGCTCGTTGACGTCCGCGGCCTTCAGCACCGATCCGCCCTTGCTGTGAGCCGTCGCGCGGTCCGGGTCGTAAAGGTCGAGGATCGAAGCCTGGGCGAGCAGCGAACTGGCACTGCCGTGGGGGAGGTAGCTCGGGTTACCTTCGAGCTTCGTCGGACGACCCTGATGCGTCTCAGCGAGCAGCGGGATGGCCGATTTCCGCAGGGGCATCGCGGTTGCGTAATACTGCGGCAGACCCGGGATAACACCTTCAACCGATTTTCCAAAAGGCAAAATATTGACCTCGGGCCGACGGCAACCCGCGAGGCCGACGCCTCCGAGGGCAAAAGACGCCGCCATGATTTTCATGAAGTGACGGCGATCCACGCCATCCAACTCCGCAGCTCCCTGCGGAAATTCGCGTTTCAGCTGGTCCACGAACCCGGGCGTCGCTGCCAGCTCATCGAGGCTGCGCCAGTATTTCGGGCCGTTCAGCTCACGTTCCGACGGAGCGGGATGTTCAAATATGCGTTTCATCAGCGATGGCAGCCGGAGCAGCTCTGGGGAGGTTTCACTTTCCAGTCATCTTTGAGCGCCTTCGCCTGT
>CAMBVX010000414.1 GCA_945871085.1 Opitutus sp. GAS368
GCCAGCTGGCAATTGACGATCGTGATCACGCGCGCGATCTGACCACCCTGCGCCTCGAGCCAAGCGACAAAGACCTCGATCTGTTCGACCGGGTTTTCCCGGCCTTCGCTGACAAAAAAAATGTGCGTCGCCTCCTTCGGCAGTTCGCCCGCGATCATCCCGTTCGTCCACGACCAGCGCGTGAGCGCGGGTAATTTTGCGTCCGCTTCGTCCGCGATTTCACTCGCCGCCAACATCACGGCCGGCCGGTCGGTCGCGACCAAGCCATCGCCGAGCAGATCGATCATCACTTGGCGCCGGCCCGAACCAGTCGCGCCGAGGATGAGGTAAACGAGAGGTTTTTCCGCTGCGGTCATTTAGAATGTGAAGGTCTGATTTTGCGCCGCGTGACGCATCCAGTGATCCAGCAACACGAGCGCCGCCATGGCCTCGACGATCGGCACCGCGCGCGGCACCACACACGGGTCGTGCCGGCCGCGACCGATCAGCTCTGTCGCCGCGCCACTCACGTCCACCGTCGGCTGCCGCTGCAAGATCGTCGCCGTCGGCTTGAAGGCCACGCGGAATACAATTTCTTCGCCATTGCTAATCCCGCCCTGCGTGCCGCCGCTACGATTCGTGACCGTGCGCACGCGGCCGGCGCGCGACTCAAAAATATCATTGTGTTCACTCCCGCGCATCCGGGCCCCGGCAAAACCGCTGCCCAGCTCGAAACCTTTCGTGGCCGGCAGCGAGAGCATCGCCTTCGCGAGATCGGCCTCCAGACGGTCGAATACCGGTTCGCCCAATCCCACCGGCACACCGCGCACGCGACATTCAATCACCCCGCCCACGGAATCGCCCTCGCTGCGCACGGCCTTGATGCGCTCGATCATTTTTTCCGCTGTCGGCAAATGCGGACAACGCACCGCCGTCGCCTCGACCTCGGCCAAGGTTGGAAATGCCTCGAGCGCACCCGCCGGCACCGCGATATCGTGCACGTTGGTGAGATAGGCCCGGATCTCGATCCCGCTGGCCCTCCCGGTCGCCCCACCCGGCCCGCCGACGCTCCCGCCCAACGCCAGAATCTTTTTGGCGATCGCCCCGGCGGCGACACGGCCGACCGTTTCTCGCGCCGAACTGCGCCCACCGCCCCGATGATCGCGGAGACCGAACTTGGCCTGATAGGTGAAATCCGCATGGGAGGGACGAAACTTGTCGCGCATCTCGTCGTAAGCGCCCGGCCGTTGGTCGGCATTGCGCACCAGCATCGAGATCGGCGTGCCAGTCGTGCGCCCCTCAAAAATGCCCGACAAAATCTCCACGCGATCCTCTTCCTTGCGCGGCGTAACAATGTCGCTCTGGCCGGGCCGACGCCGGTCCAGTTCCGCCTGAATTTCCTCCGCGGCGAGAGGCAGACCGGGAGGGCAACCGTCCACGACGACGCCGATGGCGGGCCCATGGCTTTCGCCCCAGGTGGTGATTTGGAAAAGTTTTCCGAAGGAATTCGGCATCGGGCGGCAGAACGTTGGCGGTGCCAGACCACCCGGCAAGCGGCAAATCCCGCTTCGTATACCCCGCTTCGACAGGGTCGAGACGCAGCTGCGTTTCTTGCAGGTGTGGGGCGGCTTTAGGCCCGCAAGCCCGCGGGGATAAAGCCCGCCCCACCGCGGATCACGACAACGCAGTGGCCTGAAAGTGAGCGGCGTCCGCCGTCGCAGGCCGGCCCCCGACCACTCACCCGCATTCCGAACCGCCACCCCGGAAACTCCGGCAACCTTTATGGCAAAACGCCGTCTCAACCTTCCAACCATAAGACCGTTTACAAGCCGCGACCTTTGGCCTCTCATCCCGCTCCCGCCGCTTCGTCCGGCCCAACCTTCCCGAACTTTCCTGAATGATCTCGCGTCTCACCCGTCCGTTGTTCGTCGCCCTGGTGGCCTCTTTCCTCCCAAGCGTGTGGGCTCAGCCACCGCTGCCCACAGGCCCCGCCGCCGCCCTCGCCCCCGCCCCCGCCAAGCCCGACGACGAGCTCGTCTCGCTCAAGCTCCCCGACGCCGACATCGACACCATCCTCAGCACCCTCGAGCTCTACACCGGCAAGGTCATCCTCCGCCCGGCCGCGCTCCCGACCGCGACTTACAACCTCAAGATCGACAAAAAAATCCCCAAGTCTGAAGCAATCATCTACCTGCAAACGATCCTGTCGCTGAATTTGATCGGCGTCACCCCGCTCGGTGACAACGCCCTCAAGGTCGTCAATCTCACGATGACTAAATCCGAAGCACCCGAGATGATCACCGGCTCGACGTTTGCCCAGGCCGCCAGCGGCAAAGTGGCCACCAAGATTTTCCAGCTCGAATTCATGCGCGTCACCGAATTTGCGCAAATGGTGCAGACGATGCTCAACCCCAACCTCCAGGGCCTCGTCCAGCTGCAAAACGCCAACGCGGCCATCATCACCGACAGCGTGAGCAACTTGCAGCGCGTCGAACTCCTCCTGCGCGAACTCGACCGCCCCACCGGTGGCATGAAACCGAAATTCTACCCGTTGACCTCCGCGAAGGCGAGCGACCTCGTGACCAAGATTCGAGGCATTATCCAGGGCCCGCTCCAATTGCAGCTCGGCACCGCCACCACCTTCACCGCCGACGACCGCACCAACCAAATCATCGTCGTCACCGACCCGCGTCTGTATCCGTTTTTTGACGAACTCATCGCGAAGCTCGGCGGGAAATCAGATCCGAATACCCGCAACGAGGTCATCTACCTCAAGCACGCCGAGGCCACGAAGGTTTCCACCCTCCTCACGCAACTGATCTCGGGCCAGACGGCCGCGTCCCAACGCGCCAACGGCCAATCGGTCCGACCCGGCCAAACGGGTCCGGTCACGCCCACCATGCCGGTCAACCCGGTGCCCGCTCTCCCCGTCGCACCCGTCACGCTCGCCAATACTCCCGGCCTCGACTCCGTGCTCGGTTCCGGCTCCAACGAATTTAGCGGCCTCGTGACCATCGTCCCCGATGAACGCTCCAACGCCGTCGTCGTCTCCGGCACCGTCGACGACCTCCGTCTCATCACCGCGCTCATCGAGAAGCTCGATACGATTCTCGCCCAAGTCCGCCTCGAAGTCGTGATCGCCGAAGTCACCCTCGACGACAACAGCTCCACCGGGATCGGCGCCCTCGGTCTGAAAGTCGAAGGCGACAAACTCATCGCTTTCTCCGGCTCCGCCACCGGCGCTGGCCTCGCCGTCGCCAGCGGCACCGTCACCCGCCGCTCCGCCACCAACCTGATTAGCGGCCCCTGGGATCTCGCCGGCGAACTCTCCATCAGCGCCACCCCGCGGAAAAACAACACCAACATCCTCTCCTCCCCCAGCATCACCACCACCCACAATAAAGAAGCCGTGTTCTTCTTCGGCGAGACGCGCCCCGTCATCAGCGGCACCACCGCCACTCCCACCACCGGCGGCACCACCACCGGCTTTTCGACCCAGTCCAACATCCAGCAGCAGGAAATCGGCACAACCATCACCGTCAAACCCCTCATCGGCATCGACGGCAGCGTGCAGCTCGACATCAAACAGGACATCTCCGACGTCACCGGCGAAGTTAAGATCGACAACAATACCCAATACATCATCGGCAAACGGAAGACCACTTCCTACATCACCGCTCGCAGCGGCGAGATCTACGTGCTCGCCGGCTACCAGAAAAACAAGGACTCCCGCGGCACCAGCCGCCTCGGCCCCATCCCCTTCATCGGCGATCTCCTCGGCGCCCGCACCAACAACAAGAATCGCGTCGAACTCGTGATCTTCCTCCGCCCCGTCATTATCACCAACACCCCCGCCGACAACGCCGAGGCCATGCGCCGCGTGGAAACCCTCGATCAGCGCGAACTCGTCAAACAGCGCCTCAACCCGAACTACGTCCCCAAGCCGCCGACTCTCCTCGAAAAGGTGCTCAAATAACCGCGCGCCACGCGTCCTTTCCGACTATGACCGCGCCCGATCTGGAAATCCTTCCCGCGTCGCTCGCCGAACGCCTCACCGCCGAACAGCGTCAGGCTCTCGCCGAAGTACCCCGCGAAAAACGCCTCGAAACCCTCGCCGCCGCCCTCGCCCGCCCCGAGCCCGAGGTTCTCGAAAAACTCGCGGCCGCCGCCGGCCTCACCCTCGCCAGCAATCTTGAAACTGATCCGGACGCCCGCGGCCTCCTCCCCGCGCGGCTCGTGCACGAGTATCAGATCATTCCGATCCTCTTCAAACCCCAGACCCCAGCCCCCGGACCCGAGACCCCAAGCTCCGACGCTCAGCTCTCAGCGCTCAGCGCTCAACTCCTTCCCCTTCACCTCGCCACCGCCTGGCTGCCCGATGCTTTGATGGCCGACTGGCTCCGCACGTTTACGCCGCGCCCGCTCGTGTGGCACCTCGCCGTCCCCGAACGCGTGCACCAGCTCATCATCGAAAACTTCGGTGTTGGCGCCGGCTCGCTCGACGATGGCGACGAAAGCTACGTCGCTCCCGAAGCCCAAAAACAGGAGGAAGAAGCCGTCGACGAAGAAGCCGCCGTCGTGCGTTTCGTCACCGACGTCATCTCGCAAGCCATCGCCGACCAGGCGACCGACATTCACTTTGAGCCGCAGGAAGGCGCGCTCCGCATCCGTTACCGCGTCGACGGCCTGCTCGTGCCAGTGCCGCTTCCGGAAAATCTCCTCCGTTTCCAAGACGCCATCATCTCGCGCCTCAAGATCATGGCGCGCATGAATATTTCCGAGAAACGTCTCCCGCAAGACGGCCGAATCAATTTCAAGGCCGCCGGCGTCGTCCTCGACATCCGCGTCTCCACGGTCCCGACCATCTACGCCGAGTCCATTTCACTCCGCCTCCTGAACCAAAAAAAGGAAGCCTACAACATGGACCGCCTCGGCATGAGCCCCGAGGAACAGTCCCAGATTGTCAGCATTCTCGATTACCCCCACGGCATTATCCTCGTCACCGGCCCGACCGGCTCCGGCAAGAGCACCTCGCTCAATGCGTTTCTCCGCAAAATCAATTCCACCGATCTCCGCATCATCACCATCGAGGACCCGATCGAATACGAAGTCCCCGGCGTGAACCAGATGCAGGTCCGCCCCGAGATCGGGCTCACCTTCGCCGATGCCCTGCGCCACGTCCTGCGCCAAGACCCCGACGTCATCATGGTCGGCGAAATCCGCGACAAGGATACGGCCGAAATCGCCATCCGCGCCTCACTGACCGGCCACTTGGTGTTCTCGACGCTGCACACCAACGACGCGCCCGGCGCGATCACGCGCCTCGTGGACATGGGCATCGAGCCCTTCCTCGTCGCCTCGGCCATCGAGCTCGTGATCGCCCAGCGCCTCGTCCGCCGCCTGTGCGTCGAGTGCTCGCGCCCCGCCCCGTTCAACAAGATCAAGCTCCGCGAAAACCTCGCGATCCTCGGGGCCGATCCCGCCGAAGCCGAGCTCATCGAAATGTTGAAATCGCCGGTCGGCTGCGACCGTTGCCGGGGCACCGGCTACCGCGGCCGCGTCGGTATCTTTGAAATTTTCCGACTCAACGACGAGATGCACGAGCTGGTGTTGAAGCGCGAGAGCACCCGTAGCCTCGCCGACTGCGCCCGCAAAAACGGCATGCGCACCCTGGGCCAGAGCGGCTGGGAAAAGATCAAGCTCGGCTACACCAGCTTCGATGAAGTGCTGCGCGTCGTCACCATGACGGACGCGTGAGCGAGGAAACGATTTGCCCGGATGGAACAACCCCGCAGCCTTCTCTCATGAGTGACAAACAAGCAGTCCTCGAAGCCGTGAGCCAAATGCCCGAAAACCTCAGCATGCAGCAAATCAACGAGCAGCTGGCGACGCTGGAGGCGATCCGCCGTGGCCTACGCGCATCGGATGAGGGCCGCGTGAAGTCGCACGAAGAGGTCAAACGCTTGGTCTTGGAATGGACTTCCAAGTCATCTGGACCGACCAGGCGATCGAAAGCTTGGGCGAAATTGTGCGGGGCATCGCTCAGGATAATCGCACTGCCGCGCAGCTGCTGGGCCTCGAACTCGTGGAAAGAATGGAAATCACCCAACAATTCCCTCGGTCTGGTCCGTTTTACCGTCGCATCGATGGCCGGGAGATTCGTTGCCTCACTCACGGGAACTACCGACTCTACTATGAAATAATCGCGCAGTCACTTC
>CAMBVX010000415.1 GCA_945871085.1 Opitutus sp. GAS368
GCAGGTCGGCATCGAGCAGCTCTCGATGAACAACATCTCGCGCATCGAAGTCGCGTTCACGCCTACACCCGAGACCACCGGCTCCGCCCTCGCCGGCACGGTCAACATGGTGCCGCGCTCCGCCTTCGAGCGCAGCAAACCCGTTTACACGTTAACCGGTTACGTCGCGCTGCGCGACCATGAACGCCATTTCAACTCCACGCCCGGCCCCGTGCGCGAGCCGCAGCCGAAGATTCGACCCGGCCTCGACTTCTCCGCCGTCGTCCCGGTCAACGCGCGCTTCGGTTTCACGCTCTCGGCCAGCCGCTCGTCCGTCTACACCGGCACCGATTTCATCCAGCGCGGTTTCCGCGGCACCGCGCTCGCCACCAACGGCGGCACCCTGCCCGACACCACACCCGACCGCCCCTACCTCACCGACTTCGCCATCGGCGATCAGCCGAAACTCACGAAGCGGAATTCGTTCGGCATCACGCTCGATTTCAAGGTCACACCCCGCGACCGCCTCTCGCTCGGGTTCATGCGCGGCTTCATCGATTTCTACTCCAACAACCGGGCGCTGAATTTCTTCGTGAATCGCGTCGCGCCCGGCGATTTCTCCCCGACGGCCGTGCGCGGCTCCGGCGGCGCCGGCGAGATCCGGCTCACGAACAACATCGGCGTCGTCGGCGGGCGCGTCTACATGCCGACGCTCACCTACGTGCACACCGGGACGGTCTGGCGGATCGAGGCCGGCGCCGGCCACTCGCACTCCACGCGCCACAACAAGAACATCAACCATGGTCATTTCAACAACGCCCAGGCCCGCCGTCAAAACGTCAACATCAGCTACGCCGACATCAACTACCTGCGCCCCGGCACCATCACCGTCACCGACAACGCCACCGGAGCCGTCATCGACCCCTACGCCATCGGCAGCTACACGCTCACCACCGCGAACGGCCAGGCCCTCAATGCCGCCGATCTCCAGCGCAGCGCCTACGCCAACCTCCGCCGCGACATCCCGGGCCTCCCGCTCACGCTCAAGGCCGGCTTCGATGTGCGCCAAGTCATCCGCGATACCCGAACCGACACGCCGACCTACACCTTCATCGGCGCCAACGGCACGGCCAACAACGCCGACGATGCCGCCGCGCCCTACCGCGACGACAGCTTCTCGCAGCGCACCGCGCCGTTCGGCTTTCCCAAGATCGACTGGGTGAGCAACGGACGCCTCTGGGATCAATGGAAGGACCGCCCGCAGTATTTCGCCCTCAACGAAGTCAGCCGTTACACCAGCAACGTCGCCGCTTCCAAGCACGCCGAGGAGATCATCTCCTCTGCCTATCTGCGTGGCGACCTCGCGCTCTTCTCCGGCCGGCTCAAGTTCGTCGGTGGCCTGCGCGCCGAGCAGACCAACGTGAAAGGCGAGGGCCAGCTCGTGGACCTCACGCGCAACTACCAGCGCGACGCCTCCGGCCGCGTTGTCACGGTCGCGAGTCCCACGCCCGCCGATCCCAACCGCCGCGTGCCCGCACTCACCAACCCCGCCGGCACGCTCGCCGCCGCGCAGCTCACCAACGTGGATCGCGGCCTGCGCGCGGAAAAGGAATACCTGCGGCTATTCCCGAGCCTCAACGCCACCTACAACGTCCGCGAGAATCTGCTCGCCCGCGCCGGCTACTACTGGTCCGTCGGCCGACCCGACTACGTGCAATACGCCGGCAGCCTTACGCTGCCCGACACCGAGCAGCTCCCGGGGCCGAACAATTTCATCACCGTCAACAACGCCGCCATCAAGGCGTGGAGCGCGCGCACGATGAAGCTCTCCCTCGAGTATTATTTTGAGCGGGTTGGACTGCTCTCCGTCGCCGCGTTCCGCCGCGATATCGAGAATTTCTTCGGGGCGACGCGCTTCCGCCCCTCCGCCGACTTCCTCGGCCTCTACGGCCTCGATCCCAACGTCTACGACGACTACGATGTCCAGACTCAGTTTAACCTCGCCACGCCCGTCCGGATGTCCGGCGTCGATTTCAGCTACAAACAGGCGCTCACCTTCCTGCCGCATTGGGCGAGGGGCGTGCAGGTCTACGCCAACGCCGCCGCGCTCACCGCCAAAGGCGACGACTCGAACAGCTTTCAGGGCTACGTGCCGCGCACCGTCGCGTGGGGCGTGAGCCTCTCGCGTCCGCGCTACAACCTTCAGGTGAAGTGGAACTACAACAGTCCGCGCCGCCTGGCGCCGGTGGCCGCCGCCCGCGGTATCGAGCCCGGCACCTACAACTGGGGTTCGAAACGCATGCTCGTCGACGTGATCGGCGAGTATTATTTCTACAAGCGCATCGCCCTCTTCGCGAACCTCAACAACATCGGCGACGCGCCCTCCGACAACGAAATCTATGGCCCGAGCACGCCGACCACCGCGCAATTCCGCCAGCGCATCAACTACGGCTCGCTCTGGACGATTGGAGTGAAGGGCTCTTTCTGACGCCGATGAGCCGACTCCTTGCGATCTCCGCGGTGGTGCTGGCGCCGGCGCTGTGGGCCCAGCCCGCGCCGGCGAAGAAGGCGCCCGTGCAAAAAACCGCCCTCGCGCCTGCGCTCCTCGCCAGCCTCGAACCCCACCTCGCGCTCACCTACGCCCGTTACGGCGCGCGCGAACTCCAGCTCGATCTTTATCGGCCGGCCGTCCGCGGCGCACCGCTGCCGGCGGTCGTGTGCGTGCATGGCGGCGGCTGGTTTCAGGGGCAGCGCGGCAACCTGACCCAACTCGCGCAGGCGCTCGCCGCGCGCGGCTTCGTCGCCGTCACGATCAGCTACCGGCTTTCGGGCGAGGCGAAATTCCCCGCTGCGATCCAGGACACCAAGGCCGCCGTGCGCTGGCTGCGCGCCAACGCCGCGACCTACGGCATCGACGCCGCGGCCATCGGTGTCACCGGGCTCTCCGCCGGGGGCCACCTCGCCGCGCTGCTCGCCACGAGCGGCGGTGTCGCCGAGTTGGAGGGCGACGGCGGCAACGCCTCTCAGCCGTCCGCGGTGCAGGCCGCCGTCGCGATGGGCGCGCAGACCGACTTCGAGACCGACCGCATCCGCGCCCTCTCCGAACGCCCCGACGATCCACACTACGCGCCGTTCGTCGGCGCCCCGCAGTCGGCCATCCCGTGCACGTATGCGCTCGCCTCCCCACGCCATCACCTCGATCGCGCCGATCCGCCGCTGGCGTTCGTGACCGGCGAACTCGACGACGCGAGCACGCGTGCCGAAGACACGCGCCGCGACCTCATGCGCCATGGCATCGCCACCGGCCTCACCGTGATCCCGCAGGCGCCGCACGCGTTCCTCGGTCAGCAGCGCGCGTTCGACCTCGCCGTCAACGCCTGCGACGCCTTCTTCGCGCTCCACCTCAAACACCGCAGCCGCCCGCCCGCCGAGTCCACGCTCGTGTCGTCACCGTTCGCCCCCGGCGCGCGCTGGACGACCATTGGCGGCGGCTACTCCGGCAGCGAAGGCGCCCAGTGGATCGGCGAAAAATTGCACTTCGCCGCGCACCACGACCGCTTCGCGTTCACCTGGACGGAGCGCGCCGGGCTCGCCGTGTGGCGCGACGATTCGCCTGAGGCGACGTCGTTTCGCCCCGACGGCCGCGGCGGCCTCTACGTCGTCGAGCAAACCACGCGACGCCTCACGCGTTGGGACGCTGCTGGAAAAATGACCGAAGTTCTCGCCGACAAGTTCGAGGGCAAACGCCTCAACCGCCCCAACGATTGCATCGTCCGCGCCGACGGCACCGTGTGGTTCACCGATCCCGATTTCCTTTTCGCCCAGCGCAAAGACGAGGTGAAGGAACTTTCTGGGCAAAATCTCTACCGCTACGATCCCCGCACGCGCGCGCTCACCGCCGCCGTGCGTGGCTTAGAAAAACCCAACGGCCTCGAGTTTTCTCCCGACGAAAAATTCCTGTTCGTCACGGACAGCGCCGGCTTCGACATTCTCCGTTTCGCGGTGAACACGGACGACGCCCTCGGCCCGCGCGAAGTATTCGCCACGCTCAAGGTCAAGGGCCTCGACGGACTCGCCTTCGATCCTGCCGGCCACCTCTGGTGCGCCGCGCTCGACGGCGTGCATGTTTTCGACGCCACCGGCCGCGACCTCGGTGTCATAAAATTACCCTCCAAACCCACCGCCATCGCCTTCGCCCCCGCGCCCTCACGCCTCGTCTGCGTCACCACGCGCGACGCCGCCTTCGTGACTTCGCTCCGCTAGTCTCCACGTCTCTCCCTCTCCCCATCATCCGCTATGCTCCCCGCCCGCCACACCGCCGAACTCGACGAGCACGGCTACACCCTCCTCCCCTCCTGGGCGCCCGCCGATCTCCTGACCGAACTCCGCGCCACCATCGCGCGCCTCTACGAACTCGAAGGCGAAAACGCCGGCAGCGAATTCCGCCTCGAGCCCGGGTGCCTGCGGCTCGCCAACCTCGTCGACAAAGACGCGGTCTTCTCACGGGTCTTCGCCGCACCCGAGCTGCTCGCGCTCGTGCGCCACGTCATTGGACCGGACTTCAAACTCAGCAGCCTCAACTGCCGCACCGCGCTCCCCGGCTGCGCGCCGCAACCCCTCCACGCCGATATGGGCGGCGTCGCCGACGAGCGCGGCGCGTGGGTCTGTAACATCATCTGGATGCTCGACGCCTACACGCCCGACAACGGCCCCGTGCGCGTCGTCCCCGGCTCGCACCGCTGGCACCGCCTCCCCGCGAGCGAACTGCCCGACCTCCGCGCGAACCACCCGGCCGAGATCGCCGTCACCGCACCCGCCGGCTCTGTCGTCGTGATGAACGCCCACACTTGGCACGGCGGTCTCGACAACCGCACCTCGGGCCACCGCACTGCCCTCCACGCGTTCTACTGCCGGCGCGACAAGCCGCAGCAGCAATACCAGAAAAAGCTCCTCCGTCCCGCGGTGCAGGCCGCCCTTTCACCGGAGCTGCGCGACCTCCTCGCCCTCGACGATTCGCAAAACGACGAACTCGCAAACTCCGACATCCCGCGCAGCGGTTTCCTGCCCGAGCGGCCGCGGGCGTTCTGAGGGCCTTGCATTCGTCCATCGGCGGTATCCCTTCGTTCTGCGGAAAAATCCTGCCATCTCACCAGCACCCTCCATGGATTCACACGCCCCATCGCCCGCCCCCCGCTCTCTCCGCGCTTCCGTTGCGTCCCATCCTTCGCCACTCTCCGACCCGCGCATGAATCGAACTCCCCTGCTTTCCGCGCTTCTCCTCGCCTTCGCACCGATCGCCGCCGCCGCATCGCCGGACGCCGAGGCACTCTTCGTTCGTCGCGTGCTCCCGCTGCTGCAGGACAAGTGCCTCGCCTGC
This sequence comes from Opitutus sp. GAS368, assembly GCA_945871085.1. Classification (GTDB taxonomy): domain Bacteria; phylum Verrucomicrobiota; class Verrucomicrobiia; order Opitutales; family Opitutaceae; genus GAS368. The sequence continues at coordinate 5,357 of CAMBVX010000415.1, forward strand.
CACGGTAACGACGAAGCCAAGATCAAGGGCGGCCTCGATCTCCGCACGCGCACCGAACTCATGCTGGGCGGTGACAGCAACAAACCCGCGATCATACCCGGCAAGCCCGACCTGAGCCCGCTCATCCTCGCCGTGCTGCGCCAGAGCGAAGACTTTGAAGCAATGCCACCAAAGGAGCCCGATCGGCTCTCGGCCCAACAAATCGATTGGTTAAAAGAGTGGATCACCGCAGGTGCGCCATGGCCCGATGCCGCGAAACAAAAACAGATCGCCGCGACCAACCACGAGAAATGGTCCGCCGAGGATGGCGTGATCATGCCGACCAGCGGCGGCCTGTCCGCCGATTGGACCAACCGCCGCTACAAACCCGAGGGCATGTGGGCGTATCAACCGGTGCGGAAGCCGGCTGTGCCGGCCGCGCCTGTGGCGCAAGAAGGAGAGAAGGAGCGAAAGAGAGACAGGGAGAAAAAAACCGCCGCCGTCTCCCTCTCTCCCCCTCTCCCCCTCTCTCCCTCTTCCGCAAATCCCATCGACGCCTTCATCGCCGCGAAGCTCCCCGCGGGCCTCGCACCGGCGCCCGCAGCCGATGCTCGCACCTTCATCCGCCGAGCGACCTTCGACCTCACCGGCCTACCGCCGACACCTGAGGAAGTCTCGGCCTTTGCGTCCGCCTCAATCGCCAATCCTCAATCAGCCATCGCCACTCTGATCGACCGTCTCCTGGCGAGTCCTCACTACGGCGAACGCATGGCGCAGCACTGGCTCGACGTCGTGCGCTATGCCGACAGCAGCGGGTTCGCCAACGACTACGAA
>CAMBVX010000416.1 GCA_945871085.1 Opitutus sp. GAS368
ATCGACGACGGCCCAGTCGGGGAGTTTCGGGGTTTGATGGGCATTGTTGCCGTAGCCTTCGGTGCGAAAATCGATCCCGCTGTTGAGGACGACGTAGCGCGAGGGATTGAGGGGATTCGGGAAAATGAGAATCGGGGCGTGGTGGGCGGACGCGTAGGTCTGGCCGCGGAACGTGAGCGTCTTCGCGTCCCACGTGAGGGGGAGTTGGCCGGTGGCGAGGAGCTTCGCGAGGACTTTGTTGGAGGTGGGGTCGCCCCAGAGTATCAGATTTTTGGTGGCGAGGTCGGCGTCGGTGAGCGCGGTGTCGGCGATGACGGGGGTGTCGCCGCGGAAGACATCGCGCCAGAGGTGGCGGGCGGCGGTGAGTTCGTTTTCGACCCAGGTGCCGAGCTCGGGGTTGAGCGGTTTGCCGGTGGGGCGGACGAAGACGAAGGGCTCGAAAAAAGCGTCGGCGACGGGACCGGTGAGGCCGGGGGATTTACGCGGGCCGGGGGTGGCGGTGGAAGCGAAAGCCCATTTGCTGTCCGTTTTTTTGAGGCGACGGCCGAGGCGGGGGTCGGTGTCGCTCAGCTCCTGGCCGTCGATGACGATGCGGCGACCGGAAGCCAAGATGTGGAGTTCGCTGACGTTCTTCGTTGCGAGGGTGATGCCGGGCCCGGCGGTGCGGCTGGCGCGCACATCGGCGCGCTCCCAGTGTTTTTCCAGACCCTCGATGCGGACCCACGAAGATTCCGGGTAACGTAGCGTGTAGGTGCTGAAACGGATTTCGCCGGGCACGGTATCGCGGCCTTTTGCGATGAGGGTTTCGAACCGAGTGGTGAGTTCGGCTTTGGTGGCGTCGTGGTATTTGTGGGCGGTTTGCGGGCCGATGAAGCGTTCGAGCTTCAGACCGGCGGTGGCCATCGCGGCGTCCATGAGATCGGAGGCTTCTTTCTGGCCGTCGAGTTCACCGGTGTAAGCGAGGGTCGGGACGTTGAAGAGATTTTGGGAAAGGCCGGTGGCCTCGTAGTGGCGCCAGAGGAGTTGCTCCCAAGCGGGGCGCGGCTCCCGACCGGGGGCATGGGCTTTGGTGAAGAGGGGCGTCTCGGCGAAACCGGCACCGGGGGAGGCAGCGCACCAGAGGCCGGGGAAGTGGGTGGCGAGGTGCCACGTGCTGCCGCCGCCCATGGAAAAACCGGCGACCGCGATGCGGAGTGGGTCGATGGAATATTGGGCGCGGACGGCGGCGAGGGCTTCCATCACGTCGACTTCGCCGGCGAACTTGGTCGCGTTGCAGAAGCGACCGTAGGGAATGAGCGTGATGACGCCTTTGGGGGTGAGTTGGGGAGGGCCGGATTCGCGCTCGGAGAGGAAGGCGAGCTCGGTGCGTTTTTCGCCGCGACCGAGGAGCCAGACCATCACGGGCGTGGGTTTTGAGAGATCGACGTCGGCGGGGACGACGAGGCCGTAGGGCTGAACGGAGCCGTCGAGTTTTGAGCGGTAGCCGCGGACGATGAGACCGCGGGCTTCGAGCCAAGGGAATTTGCGAGCGCGGAGTTGGGCGGCGCGTTCGCGACCTTCGGCGAGCAGGTGTTTCGCGAAGGCGATCTCTTTGGGGGAATAAAACGTGTCGTCGGCGAGGGACCAGGCGACGGCTTTGTGGAAGATTTCGACGTCGGGGAGAAGCGCGGAGACGGTGGTGTCGCGCGCGAGAGCGTCGATTTCCGAGCGGAGGGCGGCGGTGCCGGCGATGAGCTCAGCGCGGTCGGCGGTGGTGAGCGCGATGCCGGAGGCGGGGATTTTTTTCGGGACGGGTGCGGGGGCGGGCGCGGTGGCTGGCGATTGGGCGTGGGAAGTGAAAGGGAGAGCGAAAAGGAAAGTGAACGTGAAAGTGAAAGTGAGAGTGAGAGTGCGGGCGGTAGTAAGGAGGCGCATGGGGGGAGGAGTTTTTTACCACAGAGGGCGCGGATGAAACGGAAAGCGGCGAAGTTGAACCGCTAATCTTCGCTGATTTTTCGATCTCGGATGATTCACCTGATCGGTGAATCAAGGGAGGGGGCGGAAGCGGACGCAAAAAAAGGGCGGGTCTGAGACCCGCCCTGCTTCAGTCAGAGTTTGGCGAGGATGGTTTTGAGGCGGACCCACGCGTCGGCGCGGGCTTTTTTGTTTTCGGGACTGCCGGCGGGATCTTCGCCGGATTTCATGAAGCCGTGGCCGGCGCCTTCGTAGGTGACGGGGTCGAATTTCTTGCCCGCTGTTTTCATGAGTTCGATGGTTTTTGGGATCGTGGTGTTGATGCGGGCGTCGTTGCTGCCGTAGAAGCCGACGACGGGGCTGGTGATTTTGGCGATGTCCTCGTCTTTGGGCGGGCTGCCGTAGAACACGAGGGCGGCCTTGATGTTTTGGTTGTTGGTGGCGAACCGGAAGGTTTGGGTGCCACCCCAGCAGAAGCCGCCGACGACGACCTTGCCGTTACAGGCGGGAAGTTTTGCGACGTAGGCGACGATCGCATCGAGGTCGGAGGTGATCTGGTCGGGCTTTTGGCCGAGGGCGGCGAAGCCCTTGCTCACGGCGTCGCGGTCGCCGCCGAAGTCGGCGGTGCCGCCGCCCTTGGGACCCATGCCCGAGAGGAGGTCGGGGGCGATGGTGATGTAGCCGGCCTCCGCACCTTGGTCGGTCATGCCGCGGGCCCAATCGGTGAGGCCCTGGTTGTCGTGGAGGAGGACGAGCGCGGTGGCCTTGGTCTTGACCTCGGGGTAGGTGATGAAGGCGGTGACTTCGCGGGTGCCGTTCATGACCTTGACGTATTCGTAATGGCGCGTGGTTTTTTCGAGGCGGGGCTTGGCCCAGTCTTGGGCGGCGGCGGCGGGGACGAACACACAGAGCACGGTGAGGAGGAGCGTGAGTTTTTTCATGTGGGTGGAGGGAGGAACGGGGGGAGGACGAGGGAGCGTGGCGATTGGTTGCTTTCGGGCGATGCAAAACAAGGCTGGTGCGAACATGAAAATATTTTCGCTGATGGCGGCGGGTCTGGGAATCGCGGTGACAGCAGGCAGTGTGTTGCGGGCGGCGGAGCCCCTCGCGGCCCAGGCGCGGGCGACGATGGAAAAGGCGACGGTATTTATGCAGTCGATCGCGACAGAGGGCGGCTACTTGTGGCGTTACTCGACGGATTTGCAGGAGCGGGCGGGAGAGAACCAGGCGACCGCGACGCAAATCTGGGTGCAACCGCCGGGCACGCCGTCGATGGGCATGGCATTTTTGCGCGCGTATGAAGCGACGAACGATGGTCGCTATCTCGAGGCGGCGAAAGCGGCGGCGGACGCGCTCGCAGTGGGGCAGCTGGCGTCGGGCGGGTGGGATTACCTCGTGGATTTCGATCCGGCGCAGAGCGTGCGGTGGTATCGGCGCTCGGACGTGGGCCAGCTCGCTGCGGCCGACGCGGCGAAGCGGCGAAATATTTCGACGTTTGACGACGACAACACGCAGAGCGCGTTGCGGCTGTTGCTCGCGGTGGCGGATGTGAGCAAGGGCTCCCGTGAGTCGCGGGACGTGCGGATCCGCGAGGCGCGCGACTATGGGCTGACGAAGTTGCTCGCGGCGCAACGGCCGAACGGCGGCTGGCCGCAGCGGTGGGAAGGCGTCGCGGTGGACCCGAAGAAATATCCGGTGAAGCCGGCGGGTATTCCGGCCGCGTGGTCGCGCACGCATCAGAAAGAAAATTACAACGGCTACTATACGCTGAACGACAATACGCACCGCGACTGTGTGATGACGCTGCTCGAGGCGGCGAAACGTCTGGGCAAACCGGAGTATCGGGCGGCGGCGCTGCGCGGGGGAGATTTTCTGATCGCGGCGCAGTTGCCCGAGCCACAGCCGGGCTGGGCGCAGCAATATAATCCGCAGATGGAGCCGGCGTGGGCGCGGGCGTTTGAGCCGCCGAGCGTGTGCTCCAATGAAGGCGGGGGCGCGATGCGATTGCTGATCGATCTGTATTTGGAGACGGGTGAAAAGAAATTTCTGGCACCGTTGCCGCGGGCGATTGCTTGGTATCGGCGTTCGGAAATTGCGCCGGGCACGTGGGCGCGGATGTATGAGCTCGGCACGAACCAACCGATCTACGGCGACCGCGACGGAAAATATTATTATCGTGTCGAGGAGCTCTCGCCGGAGCGGCAGACGGGTTACTCGTGGAAGGGAAGCTACGGCGTGCCGGCGGTGATCGCGTTTTACGACGAGGTCGTGCGTGCGGGACGGGAGTCGATCTTGGCGAAGAGAAAAGCGGAGACGGCACCGACCGAGAAACAACGCGCGTCGCGGGCGAAGGCGCTGGAGCCGCGGGTGCGGGCGGCGATCGCGGGCCTCGATCCGCAGGGACGGTGGATCGCGAGCGGCAAGGGTGGGGACGCGATTCGGATGGAGACGTTTGCCGCGAACCTGCGGACGCTGTGTGAGTATGTGGAAGCGGTGAAGTGATGGGGAGACGGAGTGCGGCGCGCTGCGGGCTTGCTTCGGGGCGAGGGGGTGGGGTTTGCTCGCGGAATCATGAGTGCTCCTTCGCTGCATAGGGTCCTGGGTCAGCCGTCTTGGTTGTTTGAGTCGAGTCACGTCTCCGCGCATCTTACACAGGTGGGCGGGCACCTCGCGCCGGTGGCGTTTCGGCTGGGGAAAAAAACAGTGTCGCCCTATTCGGTCGCGCCGTGGGCCGAGGAGACGCTCGGACCGGGCCTGCCGCCGCTCTTGCATGCCTTGCGCGGGGATTTTTTCTGCGCGCCGTTTGGTGGCAACGGCACGCCGTGGCGCGGTGAAAAACATCCGCCGCATGGTGAGACGGCGAATGCGAACTGGTCGTTGGATGCGTTTGAAAAATCCGGAACGCGCCTGACGCTCCACGCGAGTTTGACGACGAAGGTGCGGAAAGGGCGCGTGGACAAATTTCTCTCGCTGGTGGAGGGGCACACGGCGGTTTACTCGCGGCACGTGTTGTCGGGCATGAGCGGACCGATGAGCTTGGGGCACCACGCGATGTTGAAATTTCCCGAGGCGCCGGGGAGCGGTGCGGTGAGCACGAGCCGGTTTGTGCGCGGGCAGGTGTTGCCGGTGCCCTTTGAGCAGCCGGAGAATTTTGGTTATTCGGCGCTGAAGCCGGGCGCGTCATTCCGGTCGCTCGCGAGCGTGGCGTTGGCGGCGGGCGGGCGGGCGGACCTGACGCGTTATCCGGCGCGCAAGGGCTACGACGATCTCGTGATGGTCACGGCAGACGCGACGTTGCCATTTGCCTGGTCGGCGGTGGTGCTGGCTGCAGAAGGCTACGTGTGGTTTGCGCTGCGCGATCCGCGCGTGTTGCGACACACGATACTGTGGATGTCGAACAGCGGTCGCCACTACGCCCCATGGAACGGTCGGCACTCGGCGGTGATGGGCATCGAGGAGGTGACGAGTTGTTTTCACCTCGGGCTCGCGGAGTCGGCGAAACCGAATACGCTGAGTCGTGCGGGATTTCCGACTACGGTGGCGCTGAATCCGCAGCGACCCACGACGGTGAATTATATTATGGCGGTTGCGACGGTGCCGCAGGGGTTCGATCGGGTGAAAGAGATCCGGGCCTTGAAGGTCGCGGGCGGAAAGAGCGGCGTGGCCGGCGTGGAGTTGGTGGCCGAGAGCGGGCAGCGGGCGACGTGCGCGCTAGATATTGGTTTCCTTGGGCAGGGGTGAGTGCTTGTCCGCCGCAGCGAATGGGAGGCGGGCGCCCCCCAACGCGCTGCCGCACGGCTTTCGCGTGATGGGCAGCGGCGTGCTCGTCCACGATGCCGTGATTCGGAGCCCCGCGTATTTGCCTGATGAACGGCAGGGGCTTGCGGTTGTCCGGCCTGTGCCCAGCGGTGACCTCGTCGCGGGCGCCGGCTGGTAAGGAGTTCCCGCTCACGGGCGCCCGTTCGAAAGTCTGGGCGGATTTTCATTCGAAGGGTGGTGGGCCGCGACGTGGCCCGCAGTAGGGCAGGGTCTCTGGCCCGTAAGCGTTAACTTAGAGCCTGTCCCAAAACCCGGCTTTTTTGAAATGGCCTGAAAAACGGGGTCGAAAAAATCGCTCGCGCGGCCTGATTTTCCGGTTTTGCGCGTGTGGTAGCGTCCGCGGCTGGTGGCCGTGCGTCCGGTGCGGCTTTTTTCTGTGGTCT
>CAMBVX010000417.1 GCA_945871085.1 Opitutus sp. GAS368
CCACGTTACCGCTGACGATCCGCCAGCATATCTTAGCTACCGCGCAGCCCCAGCGATTGGTCGGCCGCAGCCAGACCCGACGCACAGTGCTGAAAAAGAAAACGACGTAATGAAACCCGCCATCACGCTCATTATTGGCTTGCTCCTGTCACCGTTCGCCGCGTGCGGCGCGGGCTCCGGCGCAAATCGGCCCAACATCCTCTTCATCCTCGCCGACGACCTCGGCTGGGGCGACCTGCGGTGCTACGGCAATCCTCACGTCGATACGCCCGCGCTCGACGCGCTGGCGCAGAGGGGCGTTCGCTTAACGGACCATTACACGCCGTCGCCGCTCTGCGCGCCGGCCCGCGCAAGCTATCTCACCGGCCGTTACAATCACCGCACCGGCGCCGTCGACGTCCCGAGCAATCGCGGACTCGACCGACTCGATTCTTCGGAGAAGACGTTTGGCGATTACTTCCGCCACGCGGGCTACACCACCGCGCTCATCGGCAAGTGGCACAACGGACTCTACCATCGGGACCATCTGCCGCACCGACGCGGGTTCGACTTGTTTTATGGGTTTCCCAACGGCGGACAGGATTACTGGAAATGGAATCTTCTGCGCAACGACGACGCGGCGCCGCATGACGGCCGCTATCTTTCCGATGCGTTGAATGACGAAGCCATCGCCTTCATCCGGCGGCGCGCCGCGCGGCCCTTCGCCTTGTTCCTCGCGCATCACGCCCCGCACAGTCCGCTGCAGGCCCCGGCGGCGCTCGTCAAAAAGTACCGCGAACGCCTCGGCCCGGACGCTGCGGAGGCCGTGGTCGTTACCTATGCGATGATCGAGGCGATGGATACAGGCTTGGCGCGCGTGTTTCAGACGCTCAAGGACGAAGGCTTGTGGGAACAAACGGCCATTGTCTTCACCAGCGACAATGGTCCGGTGTTGCGGCGCGACCCGGAACTCGGCTCGCAGCTGCGTTTCAATGGCGTTTTCTCCGGAGAAAAAGAGTCGACGTTGGAAGGCGGCATCCGCGTGCCTGGTATTGTCGCCTGGCCCGGACACATTCCGGGTGGTCGCGTCGTGACCACGCCGGTGCACGGCTGCGACTGGCTGCCTACCCTTTACAGCCTCGCGGGAAAGTCTGCGCCGGCCGGGGCCAAACCGTTCGATGGCTCGAATCTCATGCCGCTGCTGGAGGGAAAACCCGTGCCCGCGCTCGCCGAGCGCCCGCTGCTGTTTCAACGCAACCGCTACGCTCCCGTGCGGCACGCCAACGCCGCCATCCGCGAGGGTCGGTGGAAACTGTACTGGCCGGGCGACAAGGCGACGCTGGTCAAGGACAGCGGCCGCGACAACCCCTCGTATTGGCGCGGCCTGTTGCTCCCGCATTGGGAAATGCCACTCGACGTCGAACTCGCCGCTCCGACGTCCGCGCCGCAGCCCGCTCCGCGTCTCTATGATCTCGCGTCCGACCCGGGTGAACAGCTCGACTTGGCCTCAGTGCATCCTGAGATTGTCGCCGCCCTAGCCCGCAAACACGACGCGTGGTTCGGTGAAGTGCAGGCCGAATGGAAGCAGTCGCGGGCGCGAATCGTGGCGATCGACCGTGCCGCGTGGCAGGAGCGGTCCGCCCCGGACCCCGCGGCGTTGTTCAGGGATTTCTGGCAATGGAACAGCGCGCCCAAGGGCACCGATCCTAAGTCGGCCGATCCGCTGCAGGTTTTCCCCGGATACTGGAGCACCAGGGCCGCGAACCAAGAAGTCCCATGAAAACACCGCGTCTGCTTCGTCTTGCCCTGAGTCCGATCGCTCGCCTGCCGCTGCTCGTTTGGGCAACCGGGTGTTTCCTGCATGGGCCGGCGCCCGCTGCAGCGAGCCAACCCAATCTCCTCGTCGTCATGACCGACGACCAAGGCGATTGGGATCTCGGCAGCACGGGCAACCCGCATATCGAGACGCCGAACATGGATGCGCTCGCTCAGAGCGGCGTGCGTTTTTCCCGCTACTACGCGGCGCCGGTGTGCTCGCCCACGCGCGCGGGCATGATGACGGGCCGCTACGCCTTTCGCACGGGAATCTACAACACGCGCTTCGGCGGCGATTCGCTGGCGCTTGGCGAAATCACGGTCGCGCAACTGCTCAAGGGAGCGGGCTACCGCACCGGGCTTTTCGGCAAATGGCACCTCGGGCGTTACCACGGCTACCAGCCGCAGCAGCGCGGTTTCGACGAGTTTCTCGGTCACTACCAAGGTCACATCGAGCGCTACGAATACGCGGACCAGTTCGTGCACAACGGGCGGCCGGTCGAATCGCGCGGCTATGTCACCGAACTCGTCACGGATGCGGCGATCGACTTCATCGACGAATCGAAACGCCGCGCCCCCGCCGCGCCGTTCTTCTGCTACTTGGCCTATAGCGCGCCGCATTCGCCGTTTCAGATGGACACCTCGCACGCCCACCAGCCGAAGGGCGACGCGATGATCGAAAAATATCTCAAGAAAGGGCTCCCGCTGATGCAGGCGCGGATCTACGCGATGGTCGAGCGGATCGATCAGAACCTCGGCCGCCTGCTTGCGCATCTCGAAACAAGCGGACTGGCCAAAAACACGGTGGTATTTTTCATGAGCGACAACGGCGGAGTCAGCAAACACTGGACGGGCGATTTGCGCGGCTTTAAGGCGCAGGTCTACGAAGGCGGGGTGCGATCGCCGCTGTTTGTCCGCTGGCCGGAAAAATTTCCCGCCGGAGGAGTCGTAAGAGGCCAGGCCTCGCACGTGGACCTGTTGCCCACGCTGTGCGAACTCGCCGGAGCGAAAGTTCCGGGCGATCGCGAGATCGACGGTCGCAGCCTCGTGCCGCTGCTGCGCGCTGGCACAGGCGACCGGCATCACGAGTATGTCTATCACTCGTGGAACCGAATGCTGCCCACGCCGGATGCCAATTGGGGCATCAGCGATCAACGTTTCAAGTTGGTCGGGCCCGGCAGTGGCGCGCGGACGAAGGGAGGCGAGACGAACTGGGGCCTGTTCGATCTCGAAAATGATCCGGGCGAAAAGAAAAATCTCGCGACCGAGCAACCGGCCAAGGTGAAGGCGCTGCGGGGAGAATTCCTGCGCTGGTATGGAGACGTCACCCGCGGGATGAACTATGCGCCGGTGCCGATCCCCGTGGGCCACGCCGACGAGAATCCCGTCGAGCTCCAGCCGAGCTGGGCCAAAACGAGCGGCGAGAACACGAAGTATGTTTTCGAGGCCTACGATTGGGACACGATCGAGGGTTGGTTTAAACCGGGGGAGGCGGCCGAGTGGAAAATCGTCGTCGCGCAAGGCGGCCGCTACGAGCTCGCGCTCGACTATGGGTGCGCCGGCGCGAACGTCGGGGGCCGCCTGAAGATCGGCATCGGGGCCGCGAGTGTGGAGTTCACGCCGGCCCGCACCGGCACGCCCAATGTGTTCAAGCGTGTGGTCGCCGGCATCCTGACGCTCCCCCCGGGTCCTGCCACGCTGCGGGCCGAGGTCGCAGCTGCGCCTGCCGGTGAAGTATTGCGCCTCAACCGCGTCTGGGTCCGCCGCCTGGAATGAGTTCGCTCCCTAGCTCCGCACCCTGATACCGGCGGACTCAGACCTGATACCCGCTACAAAACGGGAGTGAATTGAACCCGAACGCCGAAGTTCCGCGCGAGGCATCAGGTGGCACCTGGGGCAAAACGTCAGGGGTTGGCGCCAGCCGGCACTGTTGCGGGTAGCACGGAATCCAACTTCGGCGAAGTGGGCGGCGTCCATTGCAAGATGGAGTCCAAAAGCGGCCTATGCGTCGCGAGGCCACCCCAGGCCTGCGATAATTCGTCCCCATAGCAGGGATCACGTATTGAGGGCCTGTTGCCCAAATCACCGGGTAATTGAACATCTGTGACGCGCCGGGCGTCTGACGTGGGCAATATGATGGGCCAACACGAAGGACAAAAAGAGTTGTTCAGCTACGGAGTGGACCTCGACCGGCGCGTGCGGGCCGAGCACCCGCTGCGGCGGGTCCAGGCGATGATCGACTTCACGTTTGCGCGCGCCGCCGTCGCCCACACTTACGGCGAAAATGGCAACGTCTCGGTCGATCCGGTCGTGCTGCTGAAGCTGATGTTATTGCTCTTCCATGAGAACGTCCGCAGCGAACGCGAGCTGGTGCGACGCCTGCCGGAGCGGCTCGATTGGCTGTGGTTTCTCGGCTACAGCCTCGACGATGAAGCACCTAATCACAGCGTGCTCTCGAAAGCACGGGCCCGCTGGGGCGGTGAGTTGTTCGAAGAACTGTTCGTGCGCACCGTGCGGCAGTGTGTCGAGGCCGGGTTGGTCGATGGTGCGAAGGTGCACCTCGACGGCAGCCTGATCGACGCCGACGCCTCGCGCGACAGCGTGGTCAAAGCGGATGCCGAGACCATCGCCCGCATCCGCGCCGCGTATGGCGCGCAAGAGCGCAAGCTCGACGAAACGAAACCGCCGTCCGCGCGCTGCAAAACGAATTTGAAGTTGGTGAGCAAGACCGATCCGGATGCGCCGTGCGTGTCAAAGGGTCCGCAAAGCGGCACGGCCCGGCCGCGTTACAAGCACCACCGCATGGTAGATGATCGTTGCGGCGTGATCACCGCCGTGGCCACCACCCCCGGCGATGTCGCCGAGCCCGCACAGGTCGCACCGCTGCTTGCCCAGCATGAGAAAAACACCCGGAAGGAAGTCACCGCCTTCGTCGCCGACCGTGGCTACGGCACCGTGGAGACCTACTGCGATCTCATCGCACAGGGCGTGCGCCCGCACATGACGCCGATGCAGCCAGCCGGACATAAGAGCGAGGGCCTCTACACCAAAGATGATTTCCGCTATGATGAATCGGCCGATGTGTATTTTTGCCCGGCCGGTCAGACAATGACACCGCGCCGCTTCCACGAGCGCCGACAAATGACCGACTATGTCGCGGACAAGAAAATCTGTGCGCAGTGTCCGCTGCGGGCCGAGTGCACCAAAAGCAAAACCGGACGATCAGTCGCGCGGCATTGGCGGGAGAAAGATTTGGAGGTCGCCCGCGCCTTCACGCGGCTGCCCGAGGCACAGGCGGACCGGCGCCGTCGGCGATCCCTGATGGAAGGCAGCTTCGCGCACGCGGCGAATCACTATCACTTCAAGCGCGCGCGCTGGCGGCGGCTGCATCGGCAAAAAATCCAAGACTGGATCATCGCGGCCGTGCAAAACGTGGCGCGGCTCTGCGGAGCGACGGGCGCAGCTGTCGCCGCCAAACAGCCTAAACGTCCCCGCCAAGGTGCGGCGGCGGCCTCGCGGCCGGCATTTATTTTGAGAGCCGGCGAAAATGGCGCGCGCATCGTCGGATTTCCGCCGTTTTCGGAATTTCCGGGCAACATGCGCGCCGCGTAACCAAAATTTACGCACCGCCGGTTGCTTCAGGCGAAATCACCCTTTGGGCAACAGGCCCTTGACTCTTGACAGATGGCGCAATCTCCGGGGCGTATCCAAGTCATGGCCGCAAGGTGGGGCCAGGAGGGGAGGCCAAGCAGACCTCGTCAAAAAAGGTCCAGTTTTAATGTGTCGCCCACTTCTTCCGGAGCAGCGCTCTCGGCATGGCGCAACATCAAACATCGAAATCCTAACTCCATGGTTGATCCCCCTCGGCCCGGTCACAAATCCCAACGGATCAGCAACGGATCACGCTCGGTTCCTTTGTTGCCGCTGAAAAATCAGCGGCCTGACCCTCCCGTTCGGCATTCCACCTCGACCCCAAACCCCAAAGCTTCTCTGAGGAAGCGCGGTCAAGTGGAATTTTGAGAGGGAGAAAGATTTTTTGCGGCGGGTCGTCCGGCGCTTTCGCGGTCCGCAGAGGGAGGTCGGCGCACGATCAAGCGCCCCGCGCGGAGAGTTCGCATGGGTGGTTTCACCGGGGTGGGTCGCAGGCGAGATTCCGTGATCACACTTCTCTCAGCGGCAGGCACCTTGGCCTCCGGCAGGGTAATAAATCAGATCCCCGGCCCTCTATCCTGACCCAAGACGCGCAGCACGGTCTGCTGCCGTCAGTCTTTAGCGAGAGCGGCCGGGGAAAGGGATGGCGCCCGCGGGCGAGCCGATCGTCGGCACGGCCGCACGCGTGGGCGCGGGCGCGGCCG
>CAMBVX010000418.1 GCA_945871085.1 Opitutus sp. GAS368
GAGCCCTCCACCTACGCCGTGATTTTCGGGGCGGCCGCGCTCGCCGCCGCCGCGTGGCATCGGCGGCGTCAACGGGCCGCCCGTTGATTCGCCCTCATCCGCTCCAGCGCCACACGCACCGTCTCCAGCGCGACCGGACACTCCGGCGAAAACAGAAACAAGTCGCTCCCCAGTTTGAGTTGAGCGACCCGCAGGACGTCTTGTGACGGTTGTCGCATGTGCACGAGTCGCTGCACGTGCGCCGCCAGATCTTCGCCGGCATGATGGATAATATCGAGCTCCACGAGGCGCGTGAGGGCGGCCTGGTTCAGCGGATCGAGCTCGATCGCCCGCGTCAGGGTCTGGCGGGCGTGCTCACCGGCCCCGAGCTCGGCAAAACGATTGGCCACCGCCAGCAGGTTGGCGGCCCGGAGGTTCGACTGGCCAAGAAAGCTCTTGAAATACAGTGCGGCCGCCCCGCCTTCCCCGGCACCGAACAACGCCGCGGCTTGCAGGCTGTCGAACACGCCGGCCTGGTCCGGCGGCAACGCGGGAAACTCTGCCCGATAGCGACGGATTTCCTCCCGCGCACCCGAATAATCCCGCGCGACAACCATGGCCTCGACGCTGAGCATCGCGAAGGCCGATCGCGTCGGCTCCCGCACGCCCGTTTGGTCCGCGATTCGTCTCACCAGCGCCACCTCGCCACCGCTCGCCGCGAAATCCGCGAGCGCCAGCAGCGCGCGTTGGTCCGTCGCGAAATCGCGCAACAACGCCTCGGCTTCACGCGCCACCCGCACCGCCTCGCCGTCCAGCCGATACGCATACAGCAATTCGATGCGCGGTCCGGCCAGCGACGGAAAGGCGATTTGAAATCCGAGACTGGCGCGGCGCGCCTCGTCCACCAAGGCGTGCTGGCGCAAGTGGCGGACGAGTTCACGATGCACCTCGCCGTCCTGCGGCCACTCCGCCGCGAGCCGGCGCAACTGCACGAGCGCGAGCTCACGGTAGCCGCGTTCCCACTCGGTCCGCGCCGCCAGCAATCGACCCTCCCGGGAATCCGCGAGCCGCGGCACCGCCCGGAGAAAATCCTCCGCTTGATCGTAGTTGCCGCGCAAAAAACCGGCCGTGGCCGCACCCAGTGCGAGCCCCCAAGCCGCGTCTGAACTCGGCGCCGCTTCCGGGAGATAACGACGCGCCAGCGCGATAATGCGCGCGTCGTCCTGCTGTTGATGCAGGAAGGCCAACACCGTTTTCAGGAACCCGGGATCGGCGGCGTGATCGCGCAAACCGTCGAGTAACGTCTGTCGCGCCGACTCCGGCTGCTTCGACGCGAGGAAAAGTTCAAACAAGAGCAGCCGGCCCGCGCGATTCCCCGGAGCCCGCGCCAACCCCGCCCGCGCGAAGGTGAAGGCTTCACGAAACATCTGCCGGTCCGCATAATGTCTGGCCTCGACAAGTTGTCGTTCACCCAGCGCCACCGGGATGTTTTTCCAGCGCGCGGGCCAGAGCATATCGGTGAGGCGCACCGCCTCCACCCCACGAGTGTAACGGAGGAACCCAAACAGCCCAACGGCGCCCGCCACATAGCCGACGCCCAGCAGCGCCCCAACCACGACCAACCAGCGCGACCACCGCGGGCGCCATCGTCCGTGCGCCCCCTTGCGCCGAAAAAACCAGCGCCCGATGCGCCGACCTCGGGTCATGGGTGGCGCGAAATCAGCGGGGATTTTTTCGACGGAAGGCATCGTGGCGCATCGTCACGATGAGAGCCCCACGGGTCGTGACGATGCATTATTTGCGCCGCCCGCCCGACGCGACCCGCGCGCAATCAAAGCCCGGCACGAGCCGCCGCCAGCGCCCTCTTACTTCCCGGGCAACGTGATCTTCACTTCACCAGCGGGGACCTCGGCTTTCGCGGGCGTGGTGACAGCCGCGGGTGCGGCGGGCACGCTGGCGCGGAGCATCATGGCGCGTTGCGTCCACGGTCCCGCGGGATCGAGCTGCATGAGCTGATCGGAATATTTCTGCACGTCGGTCGCGTTGGCCGCTTCAGCCGCGAGGCTCGTCAGGTGGTAGGCCGCTTCGGCGCGCGCGCCCTTGGGTTGCGCGGCATCGCTCACGAGCTGCTTCAAATCGGCGGTCGCTTCGGCAGTTTTGCCGGCCTGCACCTTCGCTAGGGCACGACCCAGCTGCGCGCGCGCGACGAGCGGGCCGGATTTGAGGACCGCGACAACCTTGTCGTAGCCCGCGAGCGCCTCGGCAGATTTACCGGCTGTGTAGGCCTCGTCCGCCAGACGGAGTTGGGCGATTCCCGCGAGCGAATGGTCGGCATGCGCCGCGGCAAAAGTCTTCAGTTGGTCGGACGTCGCGGAGGCTGCATAGGCCTTCTGCACATCGAGTTCTTTCTGCCCCTGCAAATAATCCCACCCGCCCTTGGCGAGAATACCCACGGCCACGAGGCCGCACAAACCGAGGACGGCGGTGCCGTTCTTGGCCCAAAAAACATGCAGCTTGTCCTCAAAACTGGGCGCAATGTAGGAGGCATCGACGGCAACGAGCTTGCGGTCGTCACCGGCAGATTTAGGAGCAGAAGGAGTGGCGGGCGTAGTCATGGCGCGAGAGATTGGGTTTTGGAACCGGGAACGAGAACAAAACCCCGCCCCGCTGTCCATCCCTCTGTTTTTGGGGCGGCTTTCCGCCGGGCACGAGGCCGCACGCTACATCAGTCCTGATCGACCGGGCATCGGCAACGAGGCGGTGCGCGACGGCATCGGCGCGTAGTCGGGCCGCGCCAAATCAGGCAATAACTCGGCGACCTTGACGCCTGCGCCGGTTTGCAGACTGCGGTTTGCGGCAATCCCCACGGCGATGGAACAGGCACCCGCGCGTTCATCGGCCGCGCGGAGGTATTTGTCGGCGGGTGGCTTCGGCAGAAAGATATCTTCCAACATGAGGCGATCACCGCCGCCGTGATCCCCTTCGCCACTCCACGGCGCGACGTCGCGCGCCTCGCCGCGCAGCGGAATGACCCGAATTGTCACGCCGTCGGCGGCGATGCCACCCTGCACGGTCTCCGTGCCGTTGACATAAACCGACTCGACGATCGAGTGCTCAATCCGTCCTTGGGTGCCGTTAAACGCCACCGTGTAGCCCTCCCACGCGCTAAACGCGTTGAGTGAATAGCTCAGCGTCGCCCCGGTGTCGTAGGTCACGAGCGCGTTCATCGTGTCTTCGATATCGCTGTCGTCCCGAAAAACGCAGCGGTCACGGAAATACCCATCGTGCCCCTCCTGATCGAGGTAGAGTAATTTTAACGAGGGGCTCGCCGCGAGATCGAGCGCGAAGCCACACTTCGATTTCTCCGGACACGTGCTGCATCGCTCGTGCGGTCCCGTCAGCCCCATCCGCCGCGCCGTCGCGGCGGTGTAGAATTCCCGCTTGCCCGTCGCCATCACGGAAACCGGCATCGCCCCGAGCCACCAATTCACGAGATCGAAATGGTGCGTCGATTTATGCACAAACAAGCCGCCTGAGTTCCCCTTCTTACTGTGCCAACGTCGGAAATAGTCCGCGCCGTGATGGGTGTTGAGCAGCCAGTGAAAATCCACCGAGAGCACGTCGCCGATCTCGCCGCTCATCAGCAAATCCTTCACCTGCGAGCGCGGCGGAGAGTAGCGGTAGTTAAACGTGACACGACAGCTCCGGCCCGTGCGGCGCTGCGTTTCCAGCACGCGACGACACTTCTCCGCGTCGGTCGTCATCGGTTTTTCCGTGATCACATCGCATCCCGCCTCCATCGCCCGGATCAAGTAGTCATGGTGCGTCGCATCGACCGTTGTGATGATCACCGTGTCCGGTTTCGCCTCGGTCAACATCCGCCCAAAATCGGCGGCCAAATATCCGGGAGGAACCGTCGCGCCATTCTTCGCGGAACGCCGACGAGCAATCTCGACCCGACCAGCATTTGTATCACACAGGCCCACCAACTGGGTGGTCGCCGCGTGCGTTGTTTCGATCCCGTCCTGATATAATTCGTGCCGGGAACCGAGGCCCACGATGGCATAGCGGCGACGCACGGAAAGCTGCGCGACTGGATGCGATGGGGAGGCGGCAGACATGGAACGATAGGACAAAATATTCAGGGAAAAAAACGGATTAGGGACATCAGTCCGGCACAACGGGCAAGCGTCCAATGGCCACTTGCGCACAGCTGAGCCGAGAAGCTGCGCCAGTCACTCAACCGAGCAACGGCGTTCCGTGCCTGACAGTTCGGGCGCAGCCGACACCACGGCCAAGAATAAAATAGAAATCCCGCGCCAGCGAAGGCGCGGGATATAAAAACGTAAACGCGGATGCAGTCGGCGACGTTACTTGGCGCGCATGGCCGCCCATTCGCGCTTCTGCACTGCGCCGTCACGACCAGGACTTTCGATGGTGCCCGTGAGCTTGTCACCGTCGAGCTTGGCCTCGTATTTCGAGACCCGTTTGTTGCCGTTGAACTCCGTCGTCACGGTAAACGTGACCGCGCCGGCCTTGAAGGACGCGTCACTGATCGCGGTCGCAGGGATCGTGTTGTCGCCCATCTGCCAGGCGAGGAGCGTACCCGTCAGCTTGCCGTCTTTCAGCTCGATTTTCATCGCGCGCTGAGTGGCTGGATTGTCACCGCGGCCGGGCTGGGTCCATTTCCACGTACCGGTGGGTGAAGCGTCGGCCGCGATCGCGGCGACGGTGATAAAACAAGCGGCGAAAAACGCCGCGAGGAATTTGAGGGGTGATTTCATGGGTTGGTTTTGGGGAACGAGGGGAACAGCCAGACCGAACGCTCCAACGTTGTG
Organism: Opitutus sp. GAS368; assembly: GCA_945871085.1. Lineage (GTDB taxonomy): Bacteria > Verrucomicrobiota > Verrucomicrobiia > Opitutales > Opitutaceae > GAS368. The sequence continues at coordinate 4,818 of CAMBVX010000418.1, forward strand.
TGCCCCAGCACTTCACCCGCAAATCCCCCGGCAACGGACAGTCCACCCCTCCTCGGCGATGCTGTCCCTCTGCCGACGATCTAAACCTCAGCACGCAACTGCTGAAGCAGCGCCTGAATGTAGCCGAAACAAAACGCGAAGGCTTTCTGGCCGCCGACGTCGCCGACGATCTGCGGCACGTGGTCGGGCATGATCATGCCGTCGTAGCCGATCTCGCGATACGCCCGCAGGGCCCGCGGCATGTCGACGTCACCGTCGTCGGGCAGTACTTCCTGAAACTTGAGAAAACCGCCGCGGATATTGCGGAAGTGTACGTTGAAGATCTTCCCGCGGCTGCCGAAATACCGGATCACGTCGTAAATTTCTTCACCCGGTTTCGCGAGCATCTCGGAGACCGTGCCCTGGCAGAAATTCAAACCGTGAAACGGACTCGCTGAGGTCTCCACGAAACGCTTTAGCCCGTCCACCGAGCCCAGCACCGTCTCGACGCCGCGCCAACCCTGGCCTTTGGGCATGCCGGGATCTTGCGGGTGCAACGCGATCTTCACCTTCGACTCCTCGGCGACGGGCACCACGCGCTTCAGGAAATATTCGATCCGATCCCAATAGATCTGCTCGGTGATGCGCCCGGCCTCGGTGAGCGGCGGCTCCTGTTTCCCGCTCGCATAGTCAAACGTGCTCAAACTCACCCCGCCGCGCCCCGTCGTGCGCTCCGTGCGCACGACGCCGATGAACGTGAGATTGTATTTTACCATCGGGATGCCCGCTTGCCCCGCGCGGCGGATCATCGTGCAAATATCTTCGATCGCGCGGTCGCGCTCCGGATCTTTGGCGAGGAGAATTTCCGGCATCTCCGCTCGCGCGATCGGCGACGACGCCATGGGCAGCGGCACGCAATCGAGTTTGAGGCCAAACGACTCGACGTGTTTTCGCAGACGACCCAGCGCTTCGACACTCCAGGCTTTTTCCACGTCACGCCCCAGGTTTCCGCTGCAAATATTATTCACGCCAAACGCTGCGAGCGCCCGCAACGTCATCTCGCTGTGGTCGTGCTGGTGCCCTGCTTTCATCAGGATCGGACGGCGGGCGGCGGGGGTCGCCGTAGTGGCCCCGGTCGCCGCCTGCACCGTGCCGGCCAGACCCATCGCCGCAGCGCCAACTGTCGCGGTGGACATAAAACTCCGCCGACCCATCGGGGCGGCTGACGTGACGGGCGATCGGGCTGACGGCAAGAGGGGGTTGTTCATGCGCACGAGAAACGGAGCACCTGGCTCCCTTGATTGCGAGGCGTTTCCTCCTCGGACAAAACCGCCAAACCGCG
>CAMBVX010000419.1 GCA_945871085.1 Opitutus sp. GAS368
AGCTTGCGCAGCGCTTCGCCGAGGTCGTTGTGTTCGAGCAGTGGAGAATCCATGTCCCACACGGCGTGCTGCACCTCCTGCCGCGCGTAGGCCACCATGTTTCTAACCACCTGTAGTCGCGCCAGGAGATCGCCGCCCAACGAGGGAAGCCGCAACGTCGTGTCGAGTTGGATGATTGCCCCGCTCAAGCCCTGTTGAACGCTATCGTGGATCTCGCCAGCCAATCGATCTCGCTCCGCGAGGGTGGCCGTGACGCGCGTTTCTTCATTCAGCCGGTTCATCGTCGATTCCAGTTCGCCGGTTCGCTCCCGGACGATCACTTCGAGGGCACGATTTCTGCGATGGGCGAGACGGCCGGACCAGCGATTGATACCGACGATTACCATGATGAGAATCGAGGCGTAGAGCAGGTAGGCGGGCAACGTGCGCTGCCAGGGAGGAAGGATGCGGAAAGCAAACATCATCGGAACACCCGGTTCGATCCGGTCGCCGGCAATCCTCACTTCAAGGTCATACAAACCTTCGCGAAGACCGGGCAGGCGCAGCAGAGAGCCATTGTCGAGCGCCGCCCATGGTTCGTTCCGTTTTAGCCTGAACTCGTAAGCCGGCGCCCGTCGCCACGCGTAACTGCCCGAAAAAAAATGAAACATCAGACTGTTCTGCGAAAACGGCAGCTCGATCCGCCCCTCGGAGGCATGGCGCCCGGCCAGAAGATCGACATTGTGTCGCGTATCCATGAGGGCCACCAGCACCGGCTTCGAAGCCGAACTGGCTCTGGGCTCCCCGACTGGCTCCACGTGATGCAGGGAGCGACTGGCCGAGACCCAGATGTCGTTGCCGGGGAGAATGTGCACCAAGGGATAGCGGTCGTTGATGAGATCGTAGGTCGAGCGATCCACCTCATAGCCGTCTCCCTTGGGGGTGAATTTTACGAGGCCCTCCGTGTGGGTGGCCCACAATACTCCCGTCTCGTCCATCCACACGCGGGCAATCCAGCGCGGCGATCGCTCGAGCAACCGTGCGAACTCCGGCATCTCGCACCAGGTTTCGCTCTTTTCATCAAAGAATCGCCGTTGGTCGCGCAACGTGCTCAAGACGGCGATATCGCCGACGATCCCGATGTTGACCCAAAGCGCCTTGGTCCACGTTTCGTTCCGCAGCAGCGTGACTTTGAGTTCACCGTCTTTTCGCGCGATGCGCGCGACGCCGTCGCCCCCCATCTCGACCCAAACGGACTTGGCGGTCCGCTGCGCGTGAAAGGAATGCGGCAGCCCGGGGATGCGCGCGACGGGCTCGAACCAACGCTCGCCGTCCCACTCAAACAGGGCGATTTCCGCGGCGCCGACGGCATAGCAAAGGTTCTCGCCGACCATCGTGAGACTGGTGAGCTCCCTGAATCGGGCGATCCGTTTCAGCGAGCCGTCCCGCTCGATCGAATAAACCCCCCCGTCGCTGCCGGTTAGTAGGTGGGCTCCGCCCGAGGTCAGCGTGTAAGACCCTCCGGGCGGTTGCTCCTTGTAGCGTTCGACGCGAGCCGGCCCGCCCGTGGCGCCTGGCACGGCCTCGTAGAGGACACCAGCCGAAGCGAAGAATACTCTGCCATCCCTGGCGGCGACTTGCGGCCAGCCCAACGTAAGGCCCAGCCGTTGGCCGAACGTCGTGAGACCACCCGCATACAAGACCTTTTCGATCGCCTCCTCGGTGAGCACCCACAACACGCCGGGTTCGCGGCTCGCGATGCTCGAAATCCGATGATATTGCGGCGTCGTCAACGCCGACAGCAATGCCCCCTCGGAAGAAAACACAAAAACGCCCTTGCCCGTGAGAGCGATTGCGACGTTGCCGTCAGCCAGGCGTTGCAGCACCGAGATTCGATCTCTCACTGCTTCGTAACCTTGGGCAGACCACGGGATGACCTTCAGCCCGTCAAAAACAAACAGGCCCCCGTCCAGCGAAGAAATCAGCGAGCGTGTTCCGTCGAGCACCGTGGCTCCCGTGATCGTTATCGGATCCAAGCCGGTTCCCGACAACGGTTGGACACGACGTTCCTTCACATCCACGTAGCGTATCGCTTGCTCGGATGCGGCGGCGAAGACCCTGTTGCCAACGGCGAAGATCTTCGAGACCCGCGGCAGTTCGAAAAGCTGACACTCTTTTCGCAGAAAATCCCAGAAGACCACTCCGTTCCCGCTGGCAAAGTATACGCCATCGGCGGTGACGATTAATTCCTCGAAGGTGGTGGTCCGCGTCCAGGGCGGAGGGTTTTTGGGGACCAGCGACTTGGCGTGAATTTTTCCATCCGAGCCGAGTTCCGCCAGGCCCCACGAGGCACGACCACCGTAGAAGGTTTGGCCATACCCCGCGTGCACGACATCGGTCATCGGCGTGCGCGCGCTTTCTTCGGCGTCAGCGACGTTTTGCCACGCGGTGTCATTTAACACCGCATACACCCCGTCGTGAATCACGGCGATGCGCCCGAAGGAATCGAAACTCAGCCGGGCGCCCCGCGGCACGTAACCGATGTCCTCCAGCGAGTAGGATCGCGAAAACGGGAGTCCCCGAATGGTGGCACCGGCGACACTCGGGGTTGCAGCACACAGCGAGACGAGGCCGATCACGATGACGAGCCGGACTGGTCGTGGGGTGCATGGGGTTCGCGCCATTGCCGAGGGACTAAGTCAGTCGGCACCGCTCTTTTCGAGAGAGATTTTCAAATAGCCGGGCTCCCTCTACCCCTGGTGCAATTCACCCGGCGGAATTCCTGCTCGATTTCGCAGGGAGACACGCTGTCGGCGTCGTCCTCGGCAGGACAACCGAGCAGAGCTATTACTAAAGACATAGCCGGACCTAGCACCAATGCCGGTTTGATCGCGGCAAAGTGGACGACTTTAAATTCCCGTGCTCCTTCTGACCGGTTGCTGCACAGATTGCTACGCGGCGGCGCTACCCCAAATGCTCCCGCTGTCGTAGTTTAGTTTCCACATAAAAACGGTAGCGCAGAAGGGTCTTTCGCTCCACCCCACCCATGATCACAAAAACCACGGCGGCGGCCGGCCTGTGCCGCTGCTTTGCAATCGTAATGGCCATTTTCGTCGCTGCCCGGCTCACCGGGCAGACGGCTGCGTCAGCTCCCACCCCGGAACAGCTCGCCAAATACGACAAGAACAAGAACGGTAAACTCGATTCGGATGAGTCTGCACAAATGCAGGCCGAGGGGACGAAATCCGGCGCCATCGTGCTCACGCCGTTCGAAGTGAGCACGGACCAGGATCGCGGCTACGCCGCCGGCAACACACTCTCGGGCGGCCGCGTCGACACGCCGCTCGCAATCACGCCCGGCTCGATTTCGGTCATGACGAAGGAGTTCATGGACGACTTCAACATCACGAACATGAACGAGGCCGGCAGTTGGACCATCGGCTTCGACTTGGGTACTTCGGTGCCGAACTCCGATCCGTCGTCGATCAGCGTTTATCAAAACATCGTCCGCGGCGCGCCGTCCACCGACAATTTCCCGACGCGCAACGGCTCGATCAATTTTGGCGCGGCGGACAGCTACAACACGGAGCGCTTCGAGTTCCAACGCGGTCCCGATACGTCGATGTTCGGCGACGGCGGCCCCGGCGGGCGCCAAGGCAGCACCAGCAAGCGCGCGCGTTTCAACACCACCGCGACCAGCTTCGGCACGCAGTTCGACAACTACGGCGGCTACCGCGGCACACTGGACTACAGCAAGGGTTGGGATCGCTTCGGGCTCCGCTTCAACGCGCTGACGCAGAACGCCCCGGGCTTTCAGGATGCAGCGAACAAACTCAAGAACGGCTATACGCTCAACGCCATCACGCGGCCGACGAAAAACACCCTGGTCATCGCGGAATACGAGCGGAGCACCGAGTGGAACAACCTCTGGTCGATCACCAACGGAGACGCGCAGAACCTTTGGGACAGCGTCACCGTCAACAACGACAACTCCGCACTGCTCGCCAACAACAACGTCACCCTCAACAACGCGGGCCTTGAGCGGATGACGGTCGGGCAGAACGGCAGCGCGGCGAACATGTTCGTGTGGAACTTTGCGACCGGCGACATGCAGGACTACGGCGGCAACCAATACCGCACCCGCGGCCTCAACGGTGCCGCCACCCGCATTCCCTATGTCGGCAACCAATACCTCACGGCCGTCCCGGCGCGACGGGCCGCCATCCCGGGGATCGACAAGAAGTTCAGCGTTTCACCGAAGGACAACATCGCCGCCCGCGATGCCAGCACCGCCTCGCTCAACGTGGAGCACCGCGTGGGCGATCTGTTCTTGCGAGTCGGTTTTTCGAAGAACGATTTCGATAATAATACCATCTGGTCCAACGCCAGCCCCAACGCGGCCATCATCGACGTCAACCGGCTGTTACCGAACGGGGCGATCAACCCCCGGTTTCTCCGGACGTTCACCGATGTCGAGCAAAACAACCTCTACAGTCAGGACGCCATCCAGGAGTATTCCGGGCAGGCGACCTACCGTTTCTTCGCCCCAAAATGGTGGGACTACAAACAACTGCTGAGCCTCAATTTGAGCGACCGGAAAACGCAGTCCGAGTCGCGCACCAGCGCCTGGCGCCGGACCGATAATCCCACGTCGGCCGATCCGTTCAACAACGCGAACCGATTTTTTTATCGCGTCTATTGGGGCGACCCGCGGCCAGACCTCGGACCCGTTTTGACCGACCCCAACGGCAAGGTGCCGGGCCGATGGATTTACGCCGACACGGCTGGCAACATCACGAAGCGCGGCGTCCAGCGCGCGGCGCTCACGTCGCAAAGCGCCTTCTTCAACGAGAAGCTCGCCTTCACCGCCAGCTACAGTCGCGACGTGGTCGAGGTCGCCAATCTGCCCCGCCTGAACGCCACCATCACCGGCTCCACGGGCGCGCCCAGTTTCAAGAATCTGCTCGGCTTCAACACCGCCGGCAACGCCTACGAACGGAAGGAAACCGTGAGCTCCCTCGCCTACGGTGTAGTCGCTTACCCCTTCCAAACCGAGCGCCAAGGGTTCATCAAAAAATTCCTCTCGCCCCTCGGTGTCGTGGTCAATATCGCGGAAAACAACCAGCCGCCCTCAAGCGGCGTGCAAAATCCCCTCATCGATGGGATCCTCCCGCCCCTGACCCATTCCGAAACCAAGGATTATGGCCTGCGTTACGCGATTCCCGGCGGCAAGGCCTACCTCACCCTCTCGCATTACCGGACGAGCCAACAGGACAATCCCGCCGGTTTCGGCAGCGGCGCCGACATCACGAATATCTGGATCAACCTCGGCTACACCGATCCGGCGCTGACGACGACGACCGCCGGGTCCGGGTTCGCGTATTCAGATCCCAACTCCCGCCGCTTGGAAGGTTGGGAGGCCGAGCTGGTCGCGAATCCGACGCGCAACGTCACGCTGTCCCTCAATTATTCGCATCCCGTCTCCTACATCGTCACGGAAAGCGAAGACCGCAAAGCCTATGTCGCCGCCAACCGGACCCAGTGGGAAGCGGGCGCGCGAGCCGCGCAGGGCGCCGTGCTGAACGGTCGGACGATCCTCGATCCGACGCTCATTCAAACTGCGCTCAACAATATCGACAACAGCCTCAACGGACTGACCACCGGCGCGCTGGAAAACAACCAGGTGCGCCACCGGATCAACGCCACCGCGGCCTATAGTTTCCGGGAAGGCATGTTGAAGGGCCTGCGCGTCAACGCCGGCATGCAATATCGCGGCCACGGCAAGAACGGCAGCCGCGATGCCCGGCTCAAGTTCAACATCCCGGACAGTGCACCCAACCCGACGGTGCTCCAGACCACGCAGGCGGCCTTCGACTATCTTTGGACACCGCCGGCCTGGAAAAACTCCCTCGTGGTTGGGAGCAGCTACACCCGGAAGATCGGGAAATATCAGACCCGGTTCCAACTCAACGTCACCAACCTGCTGAATGAACTGGAGCCGATCTGGGGCCGCAGCGGTCCGGTGGGCAACTTCGCCTCCGCCTACACCACACTCACGACCAACCAGCTGTTTGCCAACAATCCGCGCCAGCAAATCCTGACCAGCTTCGTGAACCCCGATCCGCGCAAGATCACCTTCACAACGAC
>CAMBVX010000420.1 GCA_945871085.1 Opitutus sp. GAS368
GCTGCCAGTCCGGCCGTGAGGGCGAGGGCCCCTTTGGCGCGGTTCAAGATGTAGAGGTGGTAGCCGGGGGCACCTTGCGCGAGGAGGTCGCGGATTTGGGTGAGAGCCCAGTCGATGCCGATGGTCTCGACGACATCGGTGTTTTCGGCGGCGACTTCGAGGCGCGTGACGAGGCGAGTCGGGAGCGTGGTGCCGCACATCGCGGTGAAGCGTTGGATTTGTTTCAACGAGAGCACCGGCATGATGCCGGGCACGATCGGCACCGTGATACCTGCGGCGCGGCATTTATCCACGAAGCGATAGTAGGCGGTGTTGTCGAAAAAGAGCTGTGTCGTGATGAAGTCGGCGCCGGCGTCGATTTTGATTTTGAGCGCGGTGAGATCGGCTTCGAGGGACGGGGCCTCGGGGTGTTTCTCGGGGTAGCCACCGACGCCGAGGCAGAAATCGGGGTGGCGAGACTTCAGCAGCGCGACGAGGTCGCTGGCGTAGCGGAGGCCATCCTTGTAAGGAGTAAAGGTGGTCTCTCCCTTGGGCGGATCGCCGCGGAGGGTCATGATGTTGCGGAAACCGCCGGCGTAAATGCGGTCGGCGACGTCGGAAAGTTCGGCGCGGGTGTGGCCGACGCACGTGAGGTGAGGCATGACCGTGAAGCCAAAATCGCGCTTGAGGAAGTCACAGACTTGGGCGGTGCGGTCGCGGGTGGTGCCGCCGGCGCCGTAGGTGACGGACACGAAGTCGGGGTTCATGCGCTTGAGCGCAGTCGCGGTGGCGCGGAGGGCTTCGACGCCGGTGTCGTCCTTGGGCGGGAAAAACTCCAGCGAGCGGAGCGGTCGGTTCAGCGCGAAGAGTTCGGAAATGGGACGGTCGTGCGACATGACGTATCAACGGATAGGTAATTGATGATATGTGTAAAGGCTGGTGTTTTGCGTCGCAGAGACGGGACGGGGGCGGGCGCGGCGTGAGCCGAGCGCGGCGCGGCGGTGGGTTCAGCGCGCCGGGGCGGGTTCGGTGATGACCTCGACGATGAGGTAGGCGTCGGATTGCCAGACGACCGTGGACGCGAAGAGCGGGGCGCTTCCGCGGGCGTGGCGGTTGAGGAAGTCGAGGAAGGGTCGGGAGGGCGAAGTGACGATGTAACGCAGGCGGGATTGCCGCCAGTGGTGGGCGACGGCGTCGGGCGGGGTTTTCTCGTCGAACAGCCAGGCGACCTCGGGGCTCCAGACGGGCACGACGGTGAGGCTGGTGCCGGCGAGCGCGTGCGGGAGCCCGGCATAGTCGGAGAGAATGCGGTGGTTGCCGGGGAGAGCGAGCAGGGCGGCGGTGAGCTGGGCGGAGGTTTGCGTGCCGAGGTGGCCGAAGGCGCGGGCGGCAGCGGGCCATTCGCGCGGCGGCGTGCGGTAGGCGTTTTCGGGGAGGGTGAGCGTGAACGGGAGCGTGGCCAGGAGGACGAGTGCGAGCGCGAAATCGGCGGCGCGGCGGGCCGGGGTCGGGGCGGCCAGAAGGGCGTAGCCGCCAAAAGCGGTGGCGACGGCGAGGGCGGGACTGAGGACGCGCAACGAATAAAAGAGCCCGCCGGCGGTGAAGGGGACGGAGGCGAACCAGAGCGCGGCGCCGGTCGCGACGCAGAGGGCGCTCCAGCGGGCTTCGCGGAGTCCGCGGCGCGCGTGGAGGATGAGCGCGAGCGTGCCGAAGAGTGCGGCGGGGGCGAAGAGGACGAGGTAGCGGGCGATCTGGGACCACGCTTCGAGGGAGAACAGGGCGTGGCGGGCCGGGGTGTGGAAGTGGGCGGACCACGTAGCGAAGACGGCGTTGACGGGGAAGAGGCCGGCGAGGTTGAGGGAGAAGAGGGGGTTGCCGGTGAGCACCCAAGTGCGGAGGGGCCAGAGGGCGGCGAGGGGGAGGGCGATCGCGGCGAAGCGAAGGAGGGCGGGGCGCGGGGCGCGCATGAGGGCGAGGAGGCCGAGACCGAGGAGCGGGAAGGCGGGGCCGTATTCGCGGGCGCTCGCGCCGAGGACGGCGGCGAGGGCGGCGAAGGCGAGCCAGGCGGAGGCGCGGGTCTTGTGCCAGCGGAGGAGGGCGAAGAGGAGGCCGCAGACCGAGAGGGAAGTGAGGGCGGTTTCCTGGCCGATCACGGAGGCCCAGGTGAGGAGCGGCGTGGCGGCGGCGAGCAGGACGGCGCGGCGGGCGGCGGGTTCGCCACCCCACGAAAAGGCGAGGCGCCAGATGAATTCGTGCAGGGCGAGCAGTTGCAGCAGTACGACGGGCGAAGTCCAGAGAGCGCGCGCGGCGCCGCCGCAGAGGTAGGACCAGACGTGGAGGCTGGCGATGCCGGGCGGAATGCTTTCGGGCCAGGGATAGGCGGAGTAGCCGGCGGCGGTGCGCGGCGGATAGAAGTCGAGCGAGCCGTGGCGAACGATTTGTTCCGCGAGCCAGCCCCAGCGGAAGGGGGTGTCGGGACCGGCGAGCGGTTGGGTGCCGAGCCGCCAGAGGACGATGAGCCAGAAGGCGGCATAGAGGGGGGTCCACGCCCCGAGGGAGGTGAAGGCGGCGAAGGAGGGGGTGTCTTCGGGCGGAGCGGGCGCCGCGGTTCGCTTCGGCCGCCGCGCGGCGACCGCGAAGGCGGCGGCGGTGGTGACGGTGAGGGCGGTGGCGAGGGTCAGCAGCGTGATCGGCAGGCGGAGGAGGGCGAAGAGGACGACGTGGGTCGAGAGGCACGCGGCGGAGGCGAGGAAGCTGCCGGCGAACGTGAAGGGCAGGCGCAGCGCGCGCAGGAGGGCGAACCCGGGCGCGATCAGGCCGGCGAGGAGGAGCACGAGCCGGAGCGGCAGCAGGAAAAATTCGGGCGCACCCATGAGGTGCGGTAGGGATGAGCGGGCGGCGGTGGGTTTGCAACGCCGGGGCGCGGAGTCGGACGGGTTAACGGCTAGGCTTCGCTGATTTTCCGGCAGGGGCGGGGCGGCGGGGGAGTGGGCGGGCTTCGCCCGATCGGCGATGCGCGGGCGGAAGTTAACCACGGATTTCGCGGATGGGCACAGATGTAATCACGGCCTTCGCCTTTGGCCCTGTTGGTCGGTGCAGTCCGTGGCTGATTTTGCGTCTTTGGTTGCGAGCAAGACGCTGTGGTCAAGGGTTGGGCGCTGGAGCGGTTGGCAGGCTTGTTGCGCGCGGGCGGATGAAGTAGCCCATGCCCATGACAACCACCGTGACCGAAAGTAATCTCGTGAGCATTCCCCCGGAGATCGCGCGTGAGTTCGGCATTCATCCGGGCACGCAGTTGGATTGGACCAAGGCGGGTGAGGGCGTGATCTCGGTCAAACCACGGCATAAACGCGGAGAGTTGGCGCGACAACTTTTGGGGGCAGGGCGACACTTGCTCAGACCCGGAGCGGACCCGATCAGCGACCTGATTCGCGAGCGGGAGACCGATGACCGACTTGAACGGACCGACGAGAGGCGATGACCCGCTTGTTGGACACGTCTGCCCTGTTGGCGCACTCTCTCGGCGAACCCGGGGGCAGAGCGGGTGCAGCTGCGAGGGAAGACAGCCGGAACGCGAATAAAACGTTGGTCGAGCAAACCGGGCTTTATAGATTATCGCTGGTCCAGCGGCGACAGTCCGAAAGAAACTAGCGAACGGTTCAAAATTTCGGGATGCACCCGGATGCCCTGTGCCAGTAAGCCGAGGTAAAGGTCGCGGAGGTCGGAAACCAAACCGCGCCGAAAGGCGGCTTCCAAGATTCCGATGCAGCCGATCACTTTTAATCCCTGCGTGGCGGCCAAGCGCCGGGCCGCACGCTCATCAATGATCGTCCAGTCGGCGGCGATGGAGTGTGCGAGCAGAATGGTGGCAAGTTCGCCGCGTCCGAGCGAAGGATGGCCCGTGCACCATTGATCGAGCAGGGGGGGATGGGGACAGAGTTGAACGCGGAGCCAGTGGGCAGTCTGCACCGCTTGCGCAGCAGGACGGCCCGCCCCGACAACGGCGACTTCATGGTGCACTTCCGTCGCAATCTACACCTCGCCAAAGAGTGCCGGGAGCAGCGGAAGGTGGCCAATGCGGGCCAGCGAAATCAGCGGCGAGGCATCGCAGACGACGGTCACAGCGCGAGAATTCTGGCCGCCTCATGATCGGTCTCCCAATCCGAGACCGTGTAGGGCAGCGGCACGCCGCGACGCGCCGAGAACCCCATGAACTCCTCCAGCGCCATCCCCGCCAGTTCCGCCGCCTTTCCTAGCGAAACGCGGTTTTCGCGGAAGAGTTCCAGCGCGATCAACTGCGCTGCGGCCCGCGAGGGCTGGAGGTCGGCATCGCCGGCCAGCGCGAGCAATTCGGCGGGGAGTTCTACGCGCACGGTGGACATGCCGGGCACGGTAGCTCTCGGCACTCGCGATGCAACCGGGGAAATCCGAGGGAAGGAGCGTTTCCGTTTCAAACGGCGATGAACTGGTTCGGGCTTTTGCGCCTGCATAAAATGGCGATCGGTGAGTCCTTGATCGCGCCCCAAAACCCAACGCCTGAGCCCGTTGGATCGTCCCTGGTTCACCGGGACCCGCATTTCGGCGCCATTCCGGGGAGCTTGTTAAAGCAGGAAGTGCTGCCGGAAAAATGAGGGCCGATGGGGTGGCGGATGGAGGCCGGCGAGGAAGAGCGCGAGCCGGAGCGGCAGCAGGAGAAATTTGGGCGCACCCATGAGGTGCGGGAGGGATGAGGTGACGGCGGCGGGTTGGCCACGCCGGGGGGCGGAGGCGGAAGGGTTAACGGCTGATCTGCGCTGATTTTTCGGAGGGGGCGGGGTGGTGGGGAGTGGGCGGGCTTCGCCCGATCGGCGAAGCGCGGGCGGGGCTAGTCCGAGGCTTGATGGGTCGCTGCGGTGGAACGGCCGACCAGCGCAACGGGTGAAGGCACGCCATCGCGAAAACGGTCGGGGCCGGGCTGCGACTACGACACCGGCGGCAGGGGAAAACGTTGTCGGAACTGCGACGGAGTGAGCACGGGAACACGGCTCCGGGCGAAGTCGCTCGTGTTGCGCGTCACGAGCCCATCGGCCGCGCTGGCTTCCGCAGCGGCGGCTTGCAGGGCGTCTTTAAAGTCAGGAAATCCCAGCGACCGCGCCCGGCGTGCACTGGCATCGGGGCAATCAGCCACGCGCGCCCAAGCCAAAATCTTATCCGCCTCGACCATGGCTTGCGGCTCGGTGCGTCCGCGTTTCAACAAATAGTAGGCGGTCGCCAAGCCGTGCCCTGCGACCACCCTCTCCGCCCCTAACGCTTCGCCCCGGAGGATGAGTGATTCGCGATCGGCCACAAAGGCCGGGCGATTCAGCCGCACATCCACGAGGCTCTTGCGGTCGAGGAAGAGGGTCATCCCTCGTCAGTGGCCCAGCCCGTATTTCGCCGCGTAAAAATCCAAGCTCGCGTCGTCGGTCGAAAGTCCGGCGGTCAGCCGTACGCGGCCCTTGGCGGAGCGCAGCCACTCGCCGGCTGTGCCAGTCGTGGGCGCTGCCAGGCCATCCGCCCGGCTGATTTGCACGAGGAAGTCCGATTCCGTGACGCCGATCCCCTGGAGCGAATCACCCAAGTGCCCATCGAGCCCCTGCCAAGGGTCGGCCGGAATTTTTTTCGTGATCGTCCTGCGGGAGAGCCAGGCGAGCAGGGCAGGTTTGCCGGCCAATCTTCGGCTCCGCGGCTGACCGTCCAACCAAAGTGCGGGCATGTGCCGGTTTGGTGGATTACAGATGGGGCATGGGTGCCGAAGGTTTCTTGAGAGCGAGGTATTCATGTCTTGATGTCCTTTCCTCTGCTGTTGCGGCTCCGGGGAGCGGGGGCTACCCGGGCTCAGCGAGCAATGATTTGCTGGCCATCTCGGTGGGATGGGCTAGCAATTTCATCGTCGTCCTTTGGCTTTGGCGGGCGCACCGAAAAATTATCCCATGCGTGCATTCCGAGTTTTCCTGATTGGGGTTGGATTGTTGGCGCTGGCGGTCGTGATTTTTTCGTGGCGGCAACGGCGATCACCCAGTGACGCTGGCCGACAGGTGCCGGCGCACGGTGCACCGGCCAATGGCACGTCGGTGGCACTGGCACATGGAGC
>CAMBVX010000421.1 GCA_945871085.1 Opitutus sp. GAS368
GGCACCGTTGAGCGTGCTGCCGTAGGCGACAAAGGCATCGGCGCTGGCGACGGCGGCGCCGTCCATGGTGACACCGACGTATTGCTGGTCGAGGCCGCCGACGCGCGGGCCACGGCTGATGCCATCGACGTATTCGACTTCGACGCCGGTGAGGAATTTCAGAAACTCACCGACGTTGCCCTCGGTGACATCGCCGAAGGTATCCGCGGCGACGGAGGTGGAGATGTTCATGTTGCGGCGCTGCTCCATGATGGCCTTGGCGTTGCCCTCGCGCTCGTGGGAAACGACGAAGGCTTGGAGCTTGAGCGGTTCATCTTTGCCGGCGGCACCACGGGCTTGGGCGCTGACAATTTCGAAATCACGAGTCGCGACGGCGCCCGCGGACACGACCACCGTCGCGGTCGTCAGCTGGTAGCCCGAAAAGGTGACCTGCAACGTGGCGGGGCCGACGGGCACGTTGGAGAGTTGGTAGACGCCACCGTCTTCGGAGAATGCGACCTGCTCCGTGCCTTGGAGGCGGACTTCGGCGTTCCGCACGTATTCACCGGTCGCCGGATTGAAGATACGGCCCGTGATGGTGCCGGCAGTGGCTTGGGCGAAGAGCGAAGGCGGCGTTGCGGCCAGAAGAAGACCGAAGCCGATGGACGTAGCCAGCGAGACGCGACCGAGGGAAAACACGAGGCAGGCGAAGGAACGGTGGTGTAGCATGGTGATCGGAGTGAGGACAGTGAACGGGCGCGAGCGAGGCCAAAGGAACCACGACGCGTTGAGTGGACGTTTACGGCCCAAGCACGGACGCGCAAGGCCGGTGAAAACCCCGCCCAGCGGGACTTGTAACCTATTGGGTTACACGACGAGCGCCGCCTGGGAAAACGGGTTTGTAACCTAATAGGTTACACGTGGCGTCGCCGACGGCGCGTGGCGGAGGTCGGCGCGGTGGGGCGCGACGCGGGGGCGCGTCAGAGACCCTGCCCTACTTCGAACCGAGGAAATGTTCGAGAAAACGATAGAGGACGGCGTTGGATTCAGCCGTCGGGTCGTGCTGGGGGCGATTGGTCATCGCGACACGGTCGTCGTAACCGAGGAGTTGATTCACGGAAATGGCGTGCGTGAGTGCAGGCCAGCGCGCGGCGGTGTCCTCGGCGCCGCCGCTGACGAGGAAAGGACGCGGCGCCATGAGCGCGTGCAGTTCGTGGAGATCGTGGCCTTGCGCGATGAGTTTTGCGTAGGCGCCGGTGCGTGGGGCGGTGGCGGAGACGAGGCCGCGCGGGCGGGTCGTGGTCGGGTCGAGGCCAAGATACCACGGCTCCTGATAGTTGATGCTCGGGCGCGTTTCGTCGAAGACGATGCCAGGGTCAGACCACACGGCGCAGGCGAATTTATCGTAGAGACACGACGCGAACAGCGCCCACTTGCCGCCATAGGAATGGCCGACGATACCGATGCGCGCGGCGTCAACGTGGGGCCAGCGAGTGAGCGCGGTGTGAGCGTTGGCGGCGAGGTAGGCGAGAAACGCGAGCGGCTGACACAACGCGCCGGCCTGCTCCGGGTGATACGCATCGCCGCCCGGAGTGCCGAGGCACAAGGCGACGAAGCCGCGGCGCGCGAGTTGATAGCCGAAGTCGCGGAGCGGGAGGGTCGCCTTGCCGGCGGGAGTGGTGGCAAGGCCGGCGCTCGTGTGCGGTTCGTAGAAGGGGACGACGACGGCGGGGAAAGGTCCGGGGCCGGACGGGACGAGGAGAATCGCGGGTTGGAGGTAGCCGGGGGCCAGTTCGAGTCGGATGAAGTGCTGCGCAAAATTCTCACGCGACTCGGTGCGGATGATTTCGAATTTGGGCGCGGCCAGGAGTTCCGGCCACGGGCCGAGGAGGGCAAACCAGCGGGCGCGGATCGCGGCGCGTTCGCGCGTCCATTCCTCGGTAGTCGTCATGAGTTGGCCGTCGGGGCGAACGAGGGGGGAGCGGCGGGGATCGGGCACGGCGGCGGCGGTGGCGGGCGGGCGGAAATAGGGCGCGAGGTCGGCGGGTAGGGGTGCGGCCGAGACAGCGAGGACCAGTGCAGGCAAGGCGAGGAGGAAGCGCAGGAGGGTCATGGGGCGGGAGGGAGCTTTCCCTGTCGGAAATGTCAGGAGACGCAGTTCGTGAGTTGGGTCGGGCCGTGAGAGAGTGAGGGCATGAGACGGTACGTTCCAATCCTGTTTGTCCTGCTGCTGAGCGGCGTGACCGGCCTGCGGGCGCAGACGTGGGATGGCGGGGGAGCGGACAGTTTTTGGGGCACGAGAAAGAATTGGAGCCCCAATACCACCCCGGGATTTACGACGACGACCGACCTGACCTTTGCCGGCAGTGTGCGGACCGCGCCGGATATGAACGGAAATCGCACGGTGAACTCAATCACGTTTGCCGCGGGGGCAGCGGCTTTTTCCCTGGTGGGGTCAAACGGTACAAATACCGAGACGCTGACGTTTGGCGGGACGGGAGCAGGCATCTCGCAAGCGTCGGCAAATGCCCAGACGATGACAATGAACCGGATCAGTTGGGGTGCGGCGGCGACGATTACGACGTCGGGCGCGGGCGCGTTGACGATGGGCGACGGGACGGCGACGAGCGGACAATTTTATGGGGCCGGAAACCTGACGAAGACAGGCACGGGCGGGGCGCTGGTGTTGAACGGCAACAACGCGAACTGGACGGGCAACCTCACAATCAATCAGGGCCTCGTGGAAGCGCGCACGAGCGGCAGCGCGTTGGGTGGCGGGGCGGGCACGACCACGGTGGCGAGCGGGGCGGCGCTGCAACTGGGCACGGGCGGATTGACGTTCGGCGAAAATCTCACGTTGGCGGGCGACGGCGTTGGCACGGCGGGGGCGCTGCGGAATGTCGCGAGCACGGGGACGAATATCGTGAGCGGCACGGTGTCGCTCGCGGCGGATGCGCGCGTGGCGGCCGACGCGGGCGGGACGCTGGTGCTAAGCGGTGATGTCTCCGGTGCGGGGCGCATACTGACGGCGGCCGGCGAGGGCAGCATCAAGGTCTCGGGGCAGATTGCCACGGGCACGGGCGGGCTCGTGAAGGAAGGTGCGGGCGAACTGCGGCTGATTTCGCCAATCGGCAACACCTTCACAGGGGCGACGGTGATCACGGCGGGGAGTATCGTCACGGCGGCGGCGAATCAGTTTAACAACGCGGCGGCGATGAGCGTAGGCAACGGGACGCTGCTCTCGCTGAATGATTTTACGCAGACGGTGGGCAGTCTGAGCGGAGGCGGCACGGTGGATTTTGGCACGAGCGGCACGGGGCAATTGATTCTGAGCGGAGGCGCCGGGCTGTTCGACGGGGTGTTTGCGGGGACGGGCGAACTGGTGATCCGCGCGGGTGCGACGCTGACACTCGGCGCCAATTTCAACGCGCCAAATCTCAAGATCACGCTCGCGGGCGGCACGTTGGCGCTGAACGGGCAGACCGCGACGTTCGGTACGCTGAACATCACCGGGAGCTCGCTCCTCGATTTCGGCAACACCACGGCCTCGGTGCTGACGGTGGGCAACGTGGCGTTTCAGAATTCGGGGTTTCAACTTTCGATTCAGCATTGGGCCAATCTGGCGGACTATTTTTTTGCGGTGAATTTCACGGGGGCGACGCCCGATGTGCGCGGGGCGACGCCGCAAAACCAGGTGGTGTTCACGGGGTTTTCCGGGAACAACACGGCGTGGCAGGCGTTCGACAAACAGGTGACGCCGGTGCCGGAGCCGGGCGTCTCTGGGGCGGCCCTCATGGCGGTCGCGGGTGCCTTGGTCGCGTGGCGGCGGCGCTCGCGGGCGCACCGGAGCGGTCGGAGCCGAGCGGGCAGAGACAGCTTGCGCCCGGCCGCACGCGGAGCGAAGTCTTGGGTGCGGTGGAGCCGGCAAGGTTTTTCCGCATGACCGAAGTGGCATCCGAAATCCTCTCCTCCCCCCGCTTGCTCCTCGTAGAGGACGAAACCAAGACGCGCGAATCTGTGGCGGAGGGCTTGCGGTTGGAAGGGTGGACGGTGACGACGGCGGCGGATGGCGGCGAGGCGAGCGGGGTGCTCGAGCGGGAGGCATTCGATCTCATCGTGCTCGATTGGATGCTGCCGGATCGCGACGGTTTGGCGGTGCTGCGGGAGACGCGAGTGCGCGG
Organism: Opitutus sp. GAS368; assembly: GCA_945871085.1. Lineage (GTDB taxonomy): Bacteria > Verrucomicrobiota > Verrucomicrobiia > Opitutales > Opitutaceae > GAS368. The sequence continues at coordinate 4,161 of CAMBVX010000421.1, forward strand.
AGTGCAGACACCGGTACTGATGCTCACGGCGCGGGGGGCGGTGGACGACCGCGTGCTCGGATTGGAGACGGGCGCGGACGACTACTTGGCCAAGCCCTTCGCCTTTGTGGAGCTGCTGGCGCGATGTCGGGCGCTCTTGCGGCGGCCGGTGCTTGGCACGGGCCCGGTGCTCCGCTGCGGCGATCTCCAGTTGGATACGCGGGCACGCGTGGCCGTGCGCGCAGGCGGTGAAATCCCCCTGACACCGCGCGAAGTCGACGTATTGGAATATCTGCTCCGTTACCAAGGGCAGATCGTCACGCGCGAGATGCTCGAGCGCGACGTGTGGAAGCAGACACACCGGTTCACGTCGTTGGACAATGTGATCGACGTGCAGCTCATGCGGCTGCGCAAAAAGGTGGATGCCGACGGGGCGGAGAAACTGATCCACACATTGCGCGGGCTCGGTTACCGGCTCGGGAAGGAGCCGGCGTGAAAACGTGGTGGCGACGGCGCACGCTGCGTTTTCGGCTCGCGGCGTGGTATGGCGTGGGCGGCACGCTGCTGCTGGCGGCGTTTTCCGCGACGCTCTATTCGTATGTCGCGGAGACAATGGCGCGTCCGCTCGATTCTGAGTTGCAACAAGATCTGGCAGAAATCCGGTTACGGCTCGCGATCACTGCGGAAGGCGAGCTGCGGTGGAACCGGGCGGCCGTGGCCGATGAGGCCCACTGGAATTCGGAGAACCCGTGGTTCGAATTGTGGAATGAGCAGGGGGAACTGGTGCGGCGGTTTTGGCCGTTTACCGAGACACGGATCGAGTCGGTGCCGTTGAAGCCGGAGCCCGGGCGCGAGCGCATTTCAATTTTTAGCGTCGCGCGGGACCTGCGGCTGCGCGTGCTCTCGGTGCCCTACGCGGTGCCGGACCGCGGTGAAACGTGGATGATCCGCGTGATGACAGTGCACCGGCCGATGGCGGATGGGCTGGGGGCGCTGCGGCTGATCATCGTCGTGGCGCTGCCGGTGGTCGTCGCGCTGCTCGTGTTGGGCGGATACGCGCTCACGCGACGTTGGTTGAAACCGCTCGATTTAATGGTGGCGGAAGCGAACCGGATCACGATGGACGATCTCGGCCGGCGGCTGCCCGTGGTGAACCCGCATGACGAACTCGGGCGGCTCGCGGGGGTGTTTAACGTGACGCTCGACCGGCTGGAGGAATCCTTTGTCGCGCTGGATCGATTTGTGGCCGATGCGTCGCACGAGTTGCGCACTCCGCTGACGACGCTGCGCAGCGTGGGCGAAGTCGGCCTGCGCCGGAGCCGGACGGTGGAGGAATACCGCGAGATCATCGGCTCGATGCTGGAGGAAGCGCAACGGCTGCAGTTGCTCACGCAACGCCTGCTGGAGCTCGCAAGCACGGAGGGTGGCGCGCCCGCGGTGCAGCACACGCCGGTGCGACTCGACGAGCTGGTGCGCCGGTGCGTGGGCGAGTTGGGCATTTTGGCGGAGAACAAGAACCAGCGCGTCCTCGTGGAGGCGCCGGAGTGCACGGCGCACACCGATCCGATTTTGCTGCGACAGGCGGTCCAAAATCTCGTCGATAACGCGATCAAATACAGCCCCGCGGGCACGACGATTCAGGTTAAGGTGCGGGAGACCGGCGACCACTGGGTGATCGAGGTTACCGACGAGGGGCCGGGCATCAGTGTGGAGCATCGCTCGCGGCTCACGGCGAGATTCTTTCGACCCGACAGCGGGCGTGATCGAGGCCGGGGTGGATTCGGGCTCGGCTTGGCGCTGACGAAAGCTTACCTGCGACTGCTCGGTGGCACCGTGGAGTATGCGCCGGCACCGGGGGGCGGAAGCACGTTTCGACTGACGCTCCCGCGAGTCTGAGGGCACTCGCAGGCGCCGAGATGAAAGGGCGCGACGCACTTCGTCAGCGGTCG
>CAMBVX010000422.1 GCA_945871085.1 Opitutus sp. GAS368
AGCTCGGAAGCTCCCGACGACTTCCCCCACCGCCAAAATCGTCACCATCCTCTGCGACCGCGCCGAACGCGACTATTCCACGAAGCTTTTCGCGGATCCTCCCGTCTCGTAAGCGCTCCTCTTTTCGCGCCTCACCGCTCCGGCGTCCGGGCTCCCCACGTCGTCGCTAACAGCACAACAGAAAAGCGCCGAGCGAAGGTTCAGCGGCAGGACGCTTAAACCTAAAGATGTTTTATCGTCAGCCCCCGGTTGAAGAGCTCCTTCAACCAAAGAGAGCCAGTTGTCTTTGCCGCGAGGTACCTTCGCTTGAACGCTCTGCGAGGAGAAGCCCGGAGGCGTTTCACGAAATAATCCGGCAGGCCTGACAAAAAATTCTACGGTCTGCGACTCCCTCGCTGGCGGAGGTAGGCCTGCAACTCGCGCGGACGATCCGTTTGGAGCATGCTGACCCCACGATCGAGCAGCACTCCATACACTTCGTCAGGTTTGTGGAGAGCCAGATCATCCGATAGGCCGCCGGCCAAGTGGGGCCACAACACGTTTACCCAGATGCGCACTCTTCGCCGGCGACATTCGGCAAATGCTTCCGCCAGTTCGCTGCTCCAGGTGGCGAAGACAAATTCGACCGCGCAGGGTTTCGCTTTTTCCAGCCACGCTTGCAACAGTTCCACCGCGCCGGGTTTTCCAAAGTTAATCACCGGCATGTAGGCCACTCGTGAGAGCAAATTCCCGTGCTCGGCCATCACCTCCGCGACCGACAGAGGACCTTTTAACAGCACGAGGCCTAGGGTGTTTGTTTTCTCCAGCAGCGGCATCACCTCACTGAAATACCGATACCCCTTGTCGAGATTCAGGAGGATTCGACCCCGGGCCACGACGAGAGCCTCGCGTAGAGTCGGAACCGCAAACGCCGTGGGACTCCCCAGCCCATCGCGCAGGCGAAAACCTCGGATTTCTTCCAGCGTGAAGTCGGAGACATTGCCCTTCCCGGTCGTGGTTCGGTCAAGGGACGGATCGTGCATGAGGGTGTGTTTTTCACGTTGTAGTCCGTCGTGTCTGTCTGCCACCAGGAGAAACCGCCGTCATGTTTCGCGACAAAGACAATCTGCTTTGCGCCCGTCGCGACGGCGACCTCAGCACACTGGTCCGTATCGAGATGCCTTGGATTCAGCGCCGAAAGCGGCGCCGTAAGTTTACTGTGCTGGATATCTTCCCACGTGGCGACCCCCAGATGGCCAAACATCTCGATGTCCTCCCACGCGAGTTGCTCAGGTAACGGAGGGCGAGCCTGCCAACAGGTTCGGCAACGGCAATGCCAGTGACTCCGGTGGCCGCCGCGCTACCGAGAATGAATGTTGATCTTGAGAGCTATAGCATAGCGCAAAACGAGAGGGCGGGGACATCGGTGAGGAGATCGATGTCGTCGCCGTGACGATTACCTTGTTCCTTTTTACTACCGCGTCAGCGGGCGGGCATGGTCAGCCGATAAATATTCATCATCTCTTCGGCCGTGAGGCTGCGATCAAACACGGCGAGGCCGCCGAGGAGTCCGCCAAAACCCTCGCCATGGGTCGGAGCTTCGACCGCAGGATACCCCGGCCACTTCGGGAGGGCACGTTGAGCGACGGTAAAATCGGAGCCGTCGCTGCCACCGTCGAAGATCGGCTTGGACCATCGAAACGGATTCGAGTTCGCGTTCTCGTCCAGCACACCGTCGCAGTAAACGCGGATCGCCTCCTGATCGAAAGTGAACGCAAGCATGTACCATCGATTCTTCTCGAGCGTGGTTTTGCCCGTCCCATAGGAAAAGCAGTAGGGACGGTCCGCCGTCGCACCGCCGACGTCCGATACGTAGCCATGAGCGCGATAGCGAACGGGGGTCCGCTGCAGCGTCGTGTAATCACTCTGCATGTGGCCGCACGTGAACAAGGCGTACTGCCGCTTCGCATCGCGTTCGTTCCACATCCCGGCTATGTATTGCCAGATACCGTCGTTCTGCCGCTGAACCCAAGCAATGATCGTAACGGATTGCCTGCCGCGGAGGTCCAATCCCGGGCAGTCGCGCCGAGGGATCATCAGCCACTGGCCCTTCTTCACCTGCAAGCTGGAGGGGCCGAAGATTCCCCCGCCGACCTGTTCGATGGCGCCGTTCTTTTCCTGCAGCGTGTAGGCGTACTTCCCGCGACTCTGCAAGTGTCCGTTCGGGCCTTCCTGGAAATCCCAGAAGCAAAGTAGATTTTGGATTCGGGCGATCGCGTCCGAAGCCGGCGACGCGGGCGCCGCAAACGCGCTGCAAGCACAGACCAAGAACAGGAGCCATGCGCTGCAACTGGCCGTGCGGATTACGCCCGTGGGAGTTGGTTTATGGATGGTCATAAAAATCTTTCAGAAGCGACCTTGAACACCAAAAGCCCAAGTCGAACCGAACCCGGAGCGAGTGCGGAAGCGTGCCACCTCCGGAGTGTTGGGACCGAATGTTTCACCGTCCTGCGGCTTGTCCTGTATGTTGCGAAACGTCGCATACAACGTCAGATTCCGGGTGAGGAAATACTGCAGCTCGACGTCGCAGTAGAGGCGCGGGGCCGTCCAGTTGAAGGTCCCGGCCTCGATGCCCCGCCCCGTGACCGCGGCCGCGCGCCGGCGCGAGGTATAGTTCCAGCCGACCCGCGCCCCATACGACGGCTTCTTCACGTAGATCATCGCGTTGATCGTCTTGGGCACAAAATTGGCGAAATTGGCGGCGGCCGGCCCGGAGAACCGCAGCACGCTGACATTGCCGCGCACCTGCACGGTGCCGAACCACGGCGGCAGAAACGTCAGGCTCTGTCGCCCCCCCACCTCGGCCCCTTCCGAGCGCACCTGACCGTCGAGGTTGTAGTTGGTTTGGACATCATAATCCAGGTACTCGCTGGATTCGATGCCATAGGTCTGCAGGAACGCTTTGGTGGCGGGAAAGACAATGCCACCGAAGAAGTTTTTGTACTCGCGGTGAAACAATCCCGCGGAGACCTCGCTCGCGCCGTTTTGAAAATAATATTCCACCCGGGCCTTGAAGGTGCGCGCCGTCCACGGCTTGATGTTCGCGTTGTTCACCACCACGCGGTTCGACGAACTGGGCGCAACTTCCGTATCCGGAAGGGTGAGTCCGCCGGAGTACTGACTGAACGCAGGCCGGCCGATGGACTCATAAAAAGCCGCCTTGATCAGGACGTTTTCCCGGACGGCGAACGTGGCGTTCAGGCTCGGGAAGAAACGCAGATACTCTTTTCGGACGCGGTAACCGCGCGAGAGGTAGGTCAGCTTTGAGACGCCAAGCGCATCGGTGGTGGGAACAATCAGGGAGGGAAGGGGCTGGCCGCTGGCATCCGTCACTATCTTGCCACTGGCGTCACGGCGCGGGACGAAATTTCCGGCGCTGTCCCGCAGGTAATTCAGCGTCGGATCAGCCAGCGCGCCCTCTGCCCGGAGGTTGGTTTGCTCGGCGCGGACGCCCCCCACCAGCCGCAATCGATTTCCCCAGCCGGACGCGTCGACTCGCACGAAGCCGGAGCTGATCGTTTCATTCGCGCGGCGGGAATTGGCGACCTCGCTGCGATAGGAGGCGTTCGGGTTCGCCGTCAGGTACCCGGGATTCTTTTGATAAAGCGACCAAAGCCCGTCGGCGCTGGGCCATTGTACTTTGGGAAACCCGAAGGGCTGGGTTCTTTGCGAAAGCACGGGATCCAAGATCACGCTTGCGCCATCATCGCTGCCCGCCGCAGTCGGCGTGGTGGAGCCACGCCCGTCCGCCCCCACGAAGGAGTAGGTGTTTTGGCCTCCACTGGCATCGCGCACCTGGTCCCGCACGTCGAGGCCGGCCTTCACCATGAACGGCACGTTCAACAGGGAGAACGTCCGCGCCAGATTTGTATAGGCCGTCCGCTGCAGGTCGATGGCTGTTGAGACCGGCCTCGAAGCCGCCGAGGTTATCACATAACTAGAAAGAGCGTAAGGATCGACCGCCGCGCCCGTTGTCGCGTCGGTCACCGTGATCACGCCCGGCCGGAGATAAAAGATATCTTTGAAGGCGGTGGTCACATTGGTGCGCCGCAGGGTTATGCCGCCAAAAACGCCTCGGTCAGACTCGTAGAACGTGTTGTGCGAAGACGACACCGCGAGGCCCGATTCGGCCTGCCAGGTGGGGCCGTTGTGGCGGTACGTCAAGGTCGGGGTGTAGGTGTAGCCCTCGCGCTCCCGGACGGTCTGGCTTTGGCTCACCTCGCTCTGCCCGGGCCGGGACTGCACGCTGCTGAGGGTGAAGCCGTCGTTCACCTGATTGAGCTGGAAAGCGAGGGAGTTGAACGTCCACTCGCTGCTGAAGGATCCGTAAGTGATGCCGAGCGACACCCGGTCATAGGCTCCGAACCGGTAGTCGAAGGACAACCCGGCGGACGAACGACCATTGAACTTGATCTGGTCGTTCATCTGATAGCCTGTTAGATACGGCCGGTCGGGCGTGGTGTCCGGCAATCCGCCGGTGGGGTTGGTGGCGGCGCTCACGCCCCGCCATTGGGCGGTGGCTCGCTCCTCCGCAGTATATTGGTTTCCATAGCCCGCCGAGACGGTGAAGCCGAAGCGTTCATTCACCGGCCGGATGTAGGCCAGGTCGAATCCCGGCTGGATTTTGAAAGAGTCGTTCTTGCGCGGACCAGGCGTCTTGCGCAGCTCGCGCTCTTTGTCGCGCATGGACGCGTAAACGTTGTACGTCAGCTGTGGACGCACCCGCTCGAATGCACTCCGCGGCACGAAATTAACCGAACCGGCCAAAGCCGAACCCGGAGACTCCGGCGTGGGTGACAGCAGGATTTCAACGCGGGAGATGTTGTTGATGGAAACCTGGAGCAGTTCGTTTTGACGGACACTTGGATCGCCCGACGCCGTCGTGGCCAGATTGAAGCCGTTGAACGTGACTGGAACGTTGGCCGCTGGTGCACCATCAAGTGATATCGTGTTCGCGACACCGCCCGTGTAATCAATATTTACTCCTGGAACGTATTTCAGGAACTCCCCCACGCTCCCATCCGGGATCGTGCCATACTCATCTGTCGAGACGACATTGATCTGGTTCGGAGCGAAGCGCCTCTGATTGATGGCAATCGCCGAACCGGCCATTTCCCGGGACACGGAAACTTCCATCGCCTCAAGGACAACGGTATCCCCGGCGGGCTTCTTGGCGACCGCGGAGTTGGCCAAGGTGAAATCGGCATGCACCGTCTCCTCGGGGATCACCACCACTGTCCGCTGCTGCTGCGGCATGCCAGTGTGGAACACCCGGATCTCCGCGGGCCCCGGCGGGACCCCACTCAGGCGAAAGAAGCCCAAGCTGTCGGTCAAAGTTTGCTGCGCCGTGCCCGCGACCGCCACCAGCGCACGTTCCAAGAATTCCTGATTGGTGTTGAGGACCCGCCCCTCAATCGTTCCGGCCCGTTCGGGGCGGGTCACGGTCGGCAACCCCGCCCCTTCTTCTTTTGGGAATTCACCAGGCTTTCTCACCGCAAAAGCGCCAGTCTCGGGATCGACTGAAACGACGAAGCCGGTCTTGCTCAGCATGAGGCCAAGCGCCTCGCGCGGGATAAAATGGCCCTGGACCGCGGTGGTCTCTGTGCCGGCGACCTCGCTTGCGATAAACACAATTTCCCGGCCGGATTGAGCGGCGAATTGTTTGAGCGTCTGAGCGGCTTGACCGGCCGGCAAATCGAACGCCCGTTTGGTCTCGGCCGCGATCACGGTGAGCACAAGCAACGGCACCCAAAGGAAAACACGGAACTTTCGATGCAAGCCGAGAGATGAACGGAGAAAGCGGGTCATAGTGTGAAAAAGAGGATCCATGACTACAAACCGTGACGCGGCGGTTTCCGCTAAAAAGATTATTGCCGACCTTGCGCCCGTCACTTCGCCCGCCGCAGCACGATTTCGCGCTCGCTCCGCCACTCCGCGCGCATCCCGAAATCCGACTCCATCAGGCGCACGAAACCCTCGACGTTGTCCGAACGAAACGCCGCGCTCAGGCGCAGCGCTCCGAGCGTGGCATCGTCGACC